>CALHXW010000251.1 GCA_938040325.1 uncultured bacterium
GGGCACTGGGTGGCGCGACTGAGCTGCGCGCACCTTCAACACGTGCGCCACCGTCCGCCCTTTGAGCAGAGGCCGTGGACGCAGACAGAAGCCGGCCGAAGGAGTCGACTCGGCACCGTGCTGGGCTGCGTGCGTTGCGACGACAGCGAGTGGCCCGACGACGTCGTCGACTACAAGACGACGCCGGTCTTTGACCAGGACACAGTGCCCAAAGGGCTCTTGGCTGCACACACGACAAAGGCCGGCGTCTGGGCTCGCATCGAGGTGCTTGAAGGCTCGCTTCGCTACACGGTGGTTGGGCCACCGGTCCGCGTCCGCGAGCTGACCGTGGGCCAGGGCGGCGTGATTGTGCCTGAGGTCGCCCACGAGGTGGCGCCTCTTGGTCGCGTGAGGTTCCGCATCGTGTTTGCGAAGGCGGCCTGAGCGCTAGCAGCGTTCGGGAGATGCATTTCCCGGCAACGCTGCCACAATGGAGACCCACGTCCGCCAAACCCGCGCAGCTGTGTCCTACTGAAAAGCCCGGGTCAGGTTGCGCATTCTTCCGATAGCCGCGATGGTCGAGGTTCCGAATCTGACGGAGTGGCTGCATGCCAGCAGCGCACTCGCTTACCTTGCCTCAGGACGGTCCATGCAATCGGCCAAAACCTACTTTGAGGCGGCTTCGCGTCGCCGGAAGTTTCTGAACGGCCAGCTCGAGCTGCTGAGTGCTGCGGATGCGGCTTACCAGCAGGATGCCGATCGAGCCGCCGTGCTGAGTGCGCGTGCGTGGCGCGAGCTCGGTGGCTACTTGCTGCCGGAGGTCGACGACGGGGTCATCCGCGGGCTCGAGACGACGCTGCGCTATCCGAGCTTGGTGCCGATCCGAGACGACTTTCGCCAGCGCACCGCGGCGGCGGTGGCGCGACGTGAAGAGCTCGCCTCCCTCGAGGAGGTTGTGCACACCGACATCCTCGTGTCGAAGGTCGACGACGAGCTGCGTGAGATCACGCCTGCGGCCGACGGGTTTCGCGCCGATCTAGCCGCGTGGTCCGAGAGCCGCTGGTACCAGGAACTCGAGCTGCGCGGGTACTTTGGTCAGCACGAAGCTGGGCTCTGGGCGCGCTTTCGGAACTGGCGTGCGGTCTCGTTTTTGATGTCGGAAGTCGCAGACAAGCAAGGGCTCGAGTTTGCGACAGGAAGCGAGCTGCAAGAGCATGTCATGACCTTGCAGAGCGACTCGCGGGCGCTCTTCGACCACGAGGAGCGGCTCAAGAAGCGCCGACAAGCCATCACGGACCTAGACGCCGAGCACACCAAGCTCACCACTGCCGAGAGCGACCTGCACCGAGAGATGTACGTGGCGCTCTCAGAAGCGATCCGGGACCACTTGGAGTCCACGCCGGTCGAGCTCCGCTTTGACTTGGCGAAGGGCGATCCCCACTTGGTCACGTTCTTCAAAAAAATCAGCGGGCTCGACGCCAAGAAATCGTACCTGGAAGAGCTTCGGGTCACGCGCATCCAGCGTCACATGAGCGACCTTGAGCAGCAGCGTTACAAGCTCGATCTCAAGGTATCCAAGCGAGAACATAAGAGCCGTCGCGGGCGGTTTTTCGGCGTTCCCCAGAGCGAGATCGACTCGCTCAACAACCACAAGGCCGACAAGTGGCAGCGGCGTCATCAGAAGCTCGAAAAGATCCGCAACCGCCTGGACCGCTTCGACGACTACGACAAGGGAACCATCGGCGACCAGGTGCTGTGGTGGGACGTCATCACCCGCAACGCGCCGGGCGACGACCTGTACTCGGTCCGGACCTTCCACGAACAACACGGCGGTGGCTTGGCGGCCAATCACCCCCACGCCGAGCTAGAGGCCGCGCTCTTTGGTGATGACTCGATGTCGGACGCCGCCGCAGCTGCCCTCGCCAGCGACATGGCCGTGATGCGTGACAGCGACGATGTCGCGGACGACTGGGGGCTCGACGCCTCATGAGTCGCTCCGTACGCCGCATTGTCCTCTACGCCGTCAACGGGGCCGGCCTCGGCCATGTCACGCGCCTCGTGGCTGTGGCGCGCTGGTTGCGTCGGACGGTCACGCTGCTCGAGGGCAAGCCGCCAGAGGTGCTCTTTTTGACTTCGTCGGAGGCTACACAGGTGCTCAGCGACGCGGGCTTTGCCTCGTTCAAACTGCCTTCGAAGACGCTGGTGCGCGCGACGGGCATGAACATGGTCAGCTACCGTCGCCACGCCAAGCACTTCGTGTGGAACACGCTCGGCACCATGGCGCCTGACCTGTTGGTGGTCGACACGTTTCCGTCAGGCAGCTTCGACGAGCTGTTTCAGCTGCTCGACGGCCCATTCGCCAAGAGTTTTGTCTGTCGCGAGGTCAAGCCCGAGTACGCTCGGCGACCGGTCTATCAGGCGGCGTTGTCGCTCTACGATGCGGTGGTGGTACCTCATGAGCAGGGCCGTGCCCGCACGCCAAAACACCCGCACGCGCGCTTTTCCGGCGAGGTCGTCCAGGTCGAGAGCTGTGACGTCTTAGCGCGCGGCGAGGCGTCGCGGCTCTTGGGTATCGATCCCGACGTGCGGCTCGTCTATCTGAGCGCTGGCGGGGGTGGCGACCCCAGCAGCGAGGCGACGCTCCACGCTCTGCACAGCGCCATCGGTGGGCGCTCCGATGTCCACCTGCTCATCGGCGCTGGTCCCCTCTACCGAGGCGCACGGCTGAACGGCCCGAGTGTCACATGGTGGACCGAGCCACGGGTCTCGCGCTTCTTTGGGCGGGTCGATGCTGCGATCTCGGCTGCGGGCTACAACACCTTCCACGAGCTGCTACACCTAGGCGTGCCCACGGTGTTCTACGACCAGCCCAAGGTGGCCGACGACCAGCGCGGTCGGGTCGAGCAAGCGGTGGCGCAGCGTGCTTGTTTGAGGGTCGCTGACGTGTCGGACCCCGAGGCGGTGCGACAGGCGCTCGAGGCAGCGCTCGCCGATCCGGAGCTGGGGTCGCGGGCGCGGGCGTTTCTGCCTCACAGCGGGGCCCAGCGCGCGGCCGAGCTGCTCTTGGGACCTTGCTACAGCGACGCCCAGCTCGACCGTGCACGGGCGCTGCTGACCCCGGCGATTGTTCGGTGCGTTGAAGGGCTGCCGGATCGTGGTGCGGCCGTGCTTGGGCGCTGGCTGCCAGAGCTCTTTCCGGCAGCGACACTCGGTGGTGCGGGGGCCGAGCGAACGCTTCAGCGGCTGCTCGAGCGGCTGCCCTCAGATGCCGCCGAGGCCGTCCGTGAGATCCTCGACGACGAGCCCAGTCGATCGAGCCTCGACGCCGCCTTGCACGCCGTGAGCCGCTACGTGACCGGGGCGACTGAGTCCGGCGTGTCCCTCGATGCCGCGCTGAGCGTACTGGAGGTCGCGCGCAAGAAGCATCCCCTCAGGCAGGAACCACACAATGACGCCCACCGCTGGGTCGAGCGCCTCGCCGACTCGCTGACGTCGTTGCTCTGGCAGCCCACTCGGGACTCGGCGCCGGCTGTCGAAGAGAGCCACCGCGCGTGGTGCGCGCTGGGGGCGGCCGATCGCGTCGACCTTTACAAGCGCTGTCCTCGGGTTGTGGATGCCTCGCTGGGGCCGGCTGTCGCGGGCCTATCCCGCTGGCTTGGGCTGCGCCTGTTGGAAGTCGACAGCGCTGACGCTAGCGGTCGACTGGGTTACGTGATCGCCGGGCTCCGCGACCTAAAGAAGCGCTATCCGCGACTGACGGGCGCGGCCCTTGAGGCGCTCAACGCGAGCGCCGTCTCAGCAAGTGCCAGCGGTTCTCACGCAGTAGGTGCGAGCGGCGTCCCAGCTGGCTCGTCGCATCTCGCTGGTCCGGCGGGCGTGGGGAGGCTTCCATGAGCGCAGTCATCGATGACGATGGGGCCACGGGTGAGGCGGGTGTGGCCCACCCGAGCGCGAGCGAGCAGAGAGCACGCCGCAAGCGCCTCAAGCAGGAGCGGCACCAGCGCATTGCGTCGATGGTGCGCGGGCGGCCGGAGCTCGGACCCGACACGGTCCACTTCGACATTGCCAACGCCTGCAACACGCGCTGTACGACCTGCTGGCATCACAGCCCCTTTCTTGCGCCCGAGCACCGGCCGAGCGGCGCTTGGAAGCGTCAGCGTCTGGCGTTTTCGGACTATGCGCGCATTCTCGATGAGGTGGCCAGCCTCGGTGGGCTCGCGCATGTGATCCTCAGCGGCATGGGAGACCCCACACTCAATCCGGAGCTCGTCGCGATGGTGCGGCACGCCCACGGGCATGGGCTCAGCGTGACCATCATCACCAACCTACTGCGCGCCGACCTCGACGCCTTGCTGGCGAGCCCTGGTGAGCTGGATCTGCTGACGTCGATCTGCGGCGTCACGCCCAAGAGCTGGCAAGACTTTCACGCCCACCCGCGGCCTGACGGCTGGCAGGTGCTGACCAAGCAGCTTGAGCAGTTGCGGGCGGTCGGCTTTCGGCCGAAGCATGTCCAGGTCATCAACAACGCCAACGCCCACGAGCTGGTCGAGATGGTCGAGTTCGCCGCCGAGTATCCGGTCAAGCGCGTGAACTTCAAGCTTGCGTCGCTGGCTCGCGGCACCGAAGCCGTCGCGCTCAGCGCTCACGAAAAGCAACACCTGCGCGATGAGCTTGTGCCGGCCGCCATGGCAGCCGCTGAGCGGCTAGGTGTCGACACCGACCTCAGCGCTTTTGCCCGCCAGATCCACCCCGATGGCCACGCGACGTCGCCGATCGCCGAGGTCGGCTGCTTCATGGGCTATGTCTACTGCCGCGTGACCGTCGAGCAAGAGCTGCTCTACTGCTGCAACACTCAGGTCTCGATCGGGCAGCTGGGACCCGACGTGAGCGCTTCGGAGCTATGGCGCGGGAGCCGCTATGCCAGCATCCGCTCGACGCTGCGCCGCGGAGCCTACTTCAAGGGCTGCACCCAGTGCGGTAAGTTCAAGCAGAACGTGAAGTGGCACGAGCGGCTCTCGGAGCTCCTGGAGCCAGGCGTGATGCGGTCGCTCTACGGAGGGCCGCCCGCATGACCGCACTGGCAAAGTTGACGCGCCTGCTGCGGAGCTCTGACCGCCAGCCTGCCCGGCCTCCGCTCGGTGTCTCGCCCACGGTCGAGTGGCAGGTTGCCGGCCGCTGCAACTACGACTGCACCTACTGCATCCAGTCGCGGGCGACGCGCGTGGGGGCTCCAGAGCAAGCGTCGGTCGATGCGATCATCGGCGAGTTCGCCCGGTTGCCGGGCAAGTGGGAGATCAAGATGAGTGGCGGCGAGCCCTTCGCCTACCGAGGCTTTGTGCGCCACTTGATCACCGAGCTCGTCGCGCAGACGCCGCACGACATCAGCGTGCTGACGAACTTCTCGGCGCCACTCGATATCCTCGAGCGGTTCTGCCGCCTCACAGGCGACCGCCTTCGGATCACCAGCGCCAGCCTCCACCTTGAGTTCAGCGAGCTGGAGACGTTCCTCGCAAAAGCCCGCGCGTATCGCGAGCTCCGCACCGAACACAACCCGCAGTCGACGTTTGTCGTCAACTCGGTCCTGGTGCCGGGCAAGGTTGCCCAGCAGGCCGACGTGAAAGCCCAGGTCGAGGCCGACGGCTTTTGCTACTTCCCGCAGCTGATGAAGATCAAAGGCGGCGTCTTCCCCTACGCCAAGCACGAGGTCCGCCACATCGAGGCGCTGACGGGCGGCAGCCACGACCCGCGAGCCGTCAACCGTGCCCCGAGCTACCAGGGGCTGATGTGCCATGCAGGCGCATGGTACTTCGTGGTCGACCAGACGGGCAGGGCGTACAGCTGTCGCACTGCCAAGCGGTTCGCCGACAAGCCCGCAGAGGACGCCATCACCCCCGACGATCCTGCCTACATGGGGTCGCTCGTCGACGGCACATTCGCGCTGCACTCCGAAGGCGGCGTATGCCCTTATCCCATTTGCCCGTGCACGGTGCCCGCCAACCGCGGAATCGTCGTGCGGAAGCCTGATGCCGCGAGGGGGCGCTGATGCAGTGGCGTCCCTTGGAGGTCCTCGGCCGGAAGCTCGACGGCGTCGTGACTTGGAACATGAACGACACCTGCAACTACCGCTGTAGCTACTGCACGCAGCGGCACATGCCGGAGCGCTCTTTTCGCATCGGTGACACCAGCGCGGCCGACCGGTACCTCAAAGCGTTCGAGTCGCTGCCTGGGGCCTGGGAGATCAAGCTCAGCGGCGGCGAGCCCTTCCAGCAGCCTCACCTAGCGCACATCGTGGCGGGGCTAGTGGCGCAGGGACACGTCATCAGCGTGCAGACGAACTTTAGCGCGTCGGAGGCAAAGCTCGACGCGTTCTTTGAGGCGTCGCACGGCTCGCTCCACATCTTTAGCGCCAGCCTGCACCTCGAGTACGCCACGCCCGCCGACTTCATCGCTCGCTATCGGCGGCATGTGGCGGACATTGTTGCCGCAAACGCAGGCGTTCGCTTTGTGGTGACCAGCGTGGCGACAGCTGACAGGCTTGAGGAGCTTCGCGATGTTGTCGCCCCAGAGCTTGCGGCGGCGGGGATTCGGCTCAAGGTCCAACCGGAGAAGTTCCGGGGCGACGTCCGGCGCTACACCGCCGAGCAACATGCCATCTTGCTGCAGCTGGGTGGCCACAACGACACCGGCGTGGTCGCGCCAGACTTCTTTGGTCGGCGCTGCCTTGCCGGCAGTCGCTACCTCGCGATCAAGTCTGACGGCACGGTTTGGCGCTGCTACCCTGCCAGCCGACATGGCGGACGCTACGCGCGCCTCGGGTCGCTGCACGAAGGCTTTGCCGTGCTCGATGAGGCCAAGACCTGTCCCTACACCTACTGCAACTGCACCGTCCCCATCCACCGCGGGATGATGGAAGGGGTTGCGCGCACGTTGGCCGGGTAATGCGATGTGCTTATCAAGAGGTTCGTCCACTTGGACCGGCAGCACGCCCCCCGAGCACGCGCGGGCTGCTCCGCATGGGGCGCGTCCTAACTCGTGCACCGAGCATGTGCTGAACCTGAGACGGCACCGAGCGAATCACCCACCGAGCTGAGCGACCCCGCAACACGATACGGAGAGACCATGTTCATCAAGTACCAGCATGCGCGAAACGGCGGACTCTTGGCGACACTCGTGAGCGCAGCGACTGGCATCGCGCTTGCCGGGGGCGATGGTGAGCCGCACGAGCGATCGGGACTTTCCCAGCAAGAGGCGGTGAGGCAGGTCAACGGCGAGATGGAGCGCTCTAGGCCGGCGGCCGTGGCGCCGGCAGTGGCTGAGCGGGTCGGGCTGGTGGCTGGTGGAGACACCGGCCGCAAGTCGCCGGCCACCCAAGAGCGTGCGCAGACCGCTGCTGTCGTGGCCCTTGCCCAGCAGGGGAGCGCGGGCGAAGCGAAGCGCAAGGACGCGCTCGGCGGCTCCTCACCCTGGAAGGTCAACCTCTACGACGACGACCGCGACGGCACCTGGGATAGGGCCAAGGTAGACCGAGACCGTGACGGCACCTGGGACGCGAAGTGGAGCCACAAGGGCGGCCAGTGGCTCAACGCCGCCGGCCTGGCTTGGCGCGGTGGTCAGTGGACGGGGCCAGGCGCCCCGCCAACCCCCACGAGAGCGGCTGAAGGGGCCGCCGCCTTGAAGGTCGTTGGTGAGATGGCCAAGCCAGCGACCGGCAAGAAGGTCAAAGACCTCTACCGAGGCTCTGGGCCCAAGGTGAACCTCTATGACGATGACCGCGACGGAACCTGGGACCGCGCCAAGGTCGACGTGGACCGCGACGGCACTTGGGACGAGAAGCTCTCGCGAAAAGGCGGCCGGCTTGAGCGCCGCGTTGGCAGCAAGGTGTTTGTGCACAGAGACGGGCGCTGGGTGCTCAACTGACCTGCAGCGTCTTGATCCGTTCACCGCGCTGAGCCGTAAACACTAGGCACCCACGCCTGGAAGTTGTTGTGTCACACGCCCGCGCCCGCTCTGTCATTTGCTCTGTCTCTTGGGGCTGGGCTGGCGGCTACCACATGGCGAGCGGCGGTGGTACGGTCAGCGCGATGACGCAGACGCGAACCACTCAGGGCGACACGCAGGGCGCAGCCCCGGCAGCTGACGTCGCGCCCGCGCGGGCGCCGGTGGGTGCCGATGCGGACGTGCTGGCGATTCGACGGGTTGCGAACGCCGACCGCGCGGCCCTAGCGGAGCTCTACGAGCGCCACGCGCCCCTGCTCTTGGGGCTAGGCATCAAGATGCTCCGGGATCGCGCGGAAGCCGAAGACATCCTCCACACCGTCTTCGTCGAGGTCTGGCAGCGCGCAGGTGACTATGCCCCCGGGCGCGGCTCGGTTCGTGGCTGGCTGGCGCTGAGGATGCGCTCTCGGTGCTTGGACCGGCTGCGTCGCGCGGAAGTGCGACGGCGGGACGACAGCGAAGACGCCACGGTGGCTGCCATCGAGCCGGATGACGGTGCGGCGGTCGCTGAGCTAGCGATCGAAGGTCGGCGGGTCCGCGAGGCGCTCAAGACGCTTCCCGACGATGAGCGAGCGGTCCTCCTGCTTGGCTACTTCAAGGGCTTGTCGAGCACGGAGATCGGGACGAGGCTAGGGATCCCGTCAGGGACAGTGAAGTCGCGGGTTCGGCGCGGGATCAACTCGCTCCGCGCGGCCCTGGGAGGCGTGCGATGAGCAGCGACAAACCCACGAGCAACGCCACGACCGCGCCCCCCGCTTCCAGCGACATCGAGCGCCACCTTGGCTCCCCGACGCCCCTGGCATCCGATGATGCGTTTGTGAGCGAGCTGGAGGGCGACCTTGAGCTGGACGCGCTCTTGGCGGACTTGGCAGAGCACGTGGCGCCGGCGCGCCTGCCTGTCGACGGCCTGTCGCGACTCTTGGGTGACGCGGCGGACGACACGCGCCTGGCTCGCTTTGCGCCCTCGATTGCGACCATGATCGACGTGAGCGTTGAGCAAGCCACCGCGCTCCTCGCTCAGCTGACCAGCGACGCCCCCTGGGACGCCTTGGACGTGCCCAACACCGAGGCTCGGTGGGTGGACGGGGGCCCGAACGCTCAGAACGCCATCCGCGGGTTCGTGCGTGTCCACGCCGGTCACCACTTCCCGGTCCACAGCCACCTGGGCGAAGAGACGACCCTCATCTTGCAGGGCAGAGTGCGCTTCGACGACGGACGCGAGCTGGGACCCGGGGAGATGCTGACCATGGTGGCGGGCGCGAGCCATAGCTTCGAGGCCCTGCCAGGGGGCACCGATCTTCTCTACTTCGTGGTCGCCCGCGAGGGGGTCGTCCTCGGTGGCGAGGAGATTCGCCACCGCGACGCGTAGCCTTCTTTGGCTACCGCGATGCACGTCCGCGCTGAGGTTCGTCGCTGCTATGTGGGTCTCCGCTGAGCCCGAAGCACAAGCACTCGACCTTCGCGACAGAAGCCTCGAGCGTTTGCCAACGGCCCGCATCCACACGAGCTCTGCATCGCAAGCGTCGGGCCTAGCCCCCGTTGCTGGGTCCATGCCCCTTGGCCTCGCGCGGTGCGCCTCAAGGCAATGCGTCCACGGCTAAGCGGCGCGTGACCGCGTTCGTGCCCTGATCGTGCGGGCCGCGTGTCTGTCTAGAAACAAAACAAACGTTTGATGCGCACCGCCGGATTGTGTATTCGCGCTGCCCGCTGGAGGTACACCATGACTCGACTCGCTTTCCTCACTTCCTGTCTGTTCATCAGTCTGTCGCTCGTCGCGTGCGACACGGGCGGGGCGGGGACGTGCCGCAACAACGTCCAGGACGGCGACGAGCTCGGTATCGACTGCGGCGGGTCCTGCGGGGCATGTGGCGGAACGGCCTGTGACTTTGATACCGAGTGCGCGAGCGGCACCTGTGCCGCGGGCATGTGTAGCGGTCCGACCTGCAGCGACGGCGTGCAGAACGGCGCCGAGGAGGACGTGGACTGTGGCGGCGCCTGCGGCCCATGCGGTCAAGCGCCGACCTGTGATGACGGGTTTCAGAACCAGGGTGAGACGGCCGTCGACTGTGCTGGCCCCTGCGCGCCATGCGGTGTTGGCGCGAGCTGCGTCCAAGGCCCTGACTGCGCGACTGGTCTGTGCGATGCCGGCTTCTGCGTTGAGCCGGCCGAGAGCTGCCTCAATGGCGTCCAGGACAACGGCGAGACCGGCGTCGACTGCGGCGGTGGCTGCGCCGGCTGCGCGGTAGGCGGCACCTGCGTGGCAGGCTCCGACTGCCGAAACGGCAGCTGTGTGGCTGGGATCTGCAAGGAGCCGACGTGCATCGATGGCGTGAGGAACGGCCAAGAGTCTGACGTGGACTGCGGTGGTGGCTGCGCGACTTGCGCGAACGGCGCGTCGTGTGGCGCGCCGAGCGATTGTGCGACCGGGATCTGCGCGGGCGGCGTCTGCTCGGACGCCTCGGTCTCGTGCATCGACGGCATGCTCAACGGCGACGAGACGGATGTCGACTGCGGCGGAAGCTGCGCCACCTGCGACCTTGGCCGCGCCTGCGCGGTGTCAACGGACTGCGCGTCGGGCGTCTGTGGGAACGGCGTGTGTGAGCCGCCGGCGGCGACCTGCGACGACGGCATCAAGAACGGCGGCGAGTCGGACGTCGACTGCGGCGGCGGCTGCCCCGGCTGCGCGACCACCCAGTTCTGTGGCGACAACGGCGACTGCCTCAGCGACACCTGCGTGTTCGGTGTCTGCAAGGAGCCGGGCTGCGACGATGGCATCAAAAACGGCGGCGAGTCGGACGTGGACTGCGGCGGAACCTGCTCACCTTGCGGCATTGGGCTGGCGTGCGGCGTCGGCGCCGACTGCCAGACCCAGTTCTGCGGTGGCGGCGTCTGCGGCAACGCGCCCGCGAGCTGCTCGGACGGTCAGAAGAACGGCACGGAGACCGACGTGGACTGTGGCGGCAGCTGCGGGCCGTGCGCCAACGGCAAGGTGTGCGACAGCCAGGTCGACTGCATCTCCGACGCCTGCAACTTCGGTCTGTGCGCTGCGCCAAGCTGCAGCGACGGTCAGCTGAACGCGGGCGAGAGCGACATCGACTGCGGCGCGAGCTGCTCGGGCAAGCGCTGCGGTGAGGGCAAGGCGTGCGGGAGCAACTCGGACTGCCAGAGCAGCGCGTGCGACGGCGGCGTGTGTGTGAGCTGTAGCGACGGCGTCGACAATGGCCAAGAGACGGACGTGGACTGCGGCGGCCCGGTGTGTGGTGCCTGCGACGGCGGCGACAGCTGCGCCACGAACAGCGACTGCAGCGGCGGCCTGTGCGAGAGCGGCATCTGCGTCAGCTGTGACAACGGGGTTGAGGACGGCGACGAGACGGACATGGACTGTGGCGGTGGGACGTGCGCGGCGTGCGGCTTGGGCAAGGGCTGCGCCGTGCAGGGCGACTGCAGCAGCGGCGCGTGCGTCAGCGGTACCTGCCAGCAGGCCGGCTGCAGCGACGGACAGAAGAATGGCGGTGAGACCGACATCGACTGTGGCGGGAGCTGCGCGCCGTGCGCGGTCGGCAAAGGATGCGCTTCGCACGGCGACTGCGCGTCCTACTTCGCGTGCAAGAGCAGCGTCTGCGCGCCGCCAACGGTGACGGAGATCGAGGCCGGCGAGTACCACACGTGCGCGCTGCTCGACGAGAAGCCGCAGGTGCTGTGCTGGGGTGGCAACCTGAACGGACAGCTGGGTGACGGGACCAGCAACAACCAGTCGCTGCCGGTGGTGGTGTCTGGCGTCGACGGCGCAGTTCAGCTCAGCGCTGGCGGGGGCCACACATGCGCGCTGATGCCGGGCGGCGCGGTGAAGTGTTGGGGAAGCAACTGGCAAGGGCAGTCGGGCGGGACCTCGAACGCCGACCAGCTCACGCCCGTGACCATCAGCGGACTTAGCGCAACCTCGGTCTCGGCCGGTGGTCAACATACCTGCGCCGTCAAGACGAACGGCGATGCGGTCTGCTGGGGCGACAACTTCGACGGCCAGCTCGGAACCGGAGACAAAGTCGACAGCCTGACGCCGGCGCTCGTCAATGGCGGCTGGGGCGACCCCATCACCGACATCTCGGCCGGCGAGAGCCACACGTGTGCGCGCTACAGCGACGAGACCACGCGATGCTGGGGCGACAACGCCTACAAGCAGAGCTATCGCTTCAGCCATGAGGACGTGCTCGATCCGCACCAGGTGACCGATGCCGAGGTCGCGCAGATCACGGCCTCGCAGAACTTCAGCTGTGTGCGCTTCGACGGTGGTCAGGTCACGTGCTGGGGCGCGAGCGACGGCGGCAACACCTTCTGGACGGTGGCCAGCGGCGCCATCCAGATGGACTCGCACTACCGCACTGGCTGCTCCGTCAACAGTGGGGGCGCTGTGACCTGCTGGGGCTCGTGGACCAATTACGACGGGGAGCAAATCACCGGCTTGCCTAGCGGCATCGCCGAGGTCGCCGTCGGACGCCATCACACCTGCGGGCGGACCTACTCGGGCACCGTCACCTGCTGGGGCGGCAACAGTCGCGGCCAGCTGGGGGCCGGCCACACCGACGACATCGGTCCCGCCAACGTTGGCGTGACCACCTTGAGCGACGGCGCGACCAGCACCCCGGTCGACCCTGGCGGGCTCTGCAGCGAGAGCTGCCAGTGGTCCAACGATGGTGAGTGCGACGACGGCGGGCCGGGCTCGCAGTTCAGCGGGTGTGCCCTCGGAACGGACTGCGGCGACTGCGGTCCTCGCTGAGCGCACTCGGCGGGAACGCGCCAAGCGCAACGCCGGCCGCGTGAGGGCCGGCGTTGGGCCGTCACGAACGCTCAGCCGTGGCGTCAGACCCGTTCGATAGGTGGTGCCGCTGCAGGACGGCACGCTTCGACGTCCTGCGAACGGGTGATTGCTGCGCTGCACACAAGCCGCGTAACTCATTTTTCTGATTGGAATTCTTGTGCTGTTACCGCGCCGAAACCGGCGCGCGGGCCCTTGCAGCGCACATCGGAGGCGTTTGCTCCTGACCCGCTGTTCCAAAACAGCAAGATTCTGTTCAAGGATTTCGAAAGAAGTGGCGACTACAATCGTACCAAATCACGCTGACGGTTGAGGTCCACCATGTCGAGCAAGAAGGCCAAGAAAGAAAAAGCGCCGGTCGAGCGAGTCACCGAACAGGCTCCAGAGAACCTCGATCGCGTCAGAGACCTGCTCTTTGGGCCCCAGCTGGCGGGAATCGACGCGAAGCTTGCGTCTCTTGAGCGGCGCCTGAGCTTTGCCATCGAGTCGCTCTCGAAAGATCTGCGTGGCGCCATCAAGTCGCTCGAGCGCTACGCTCGCGACGAGAACGCTCAGCTCGCGAGTCGGCTTGCATCTGAGCGCTCGAGTCGTAAGAGCGCGGTCTCTGAGCTTGAGCGCGCCCTCCACGGCAACGGCGACAAGATGGCCGGACAGCTTGCGGAGGTTGAGCAGAACCTGGTGGAGACCGAGCAGCGCTTGCGCCAAGGGCTCCACGACGAAGCGGTCGAGATCCGCGACCAGCTGCGCGGCGAGGTCGAGCGGATGCGCGAGATGGTCGAGGCCACCCACGACTCACTCGACGGCGGCAAGATGGGCCGGGAGGCGCTCGCCGGCATGCTGCGCGATCTCGCGGCGCAGGTGGAGCAGCCCGAGGGCGACGCGACGACGGTCAACATCGATAACGTGCTCAGGCTATGACATCCGGTCGCGGAGCCGAGCCACAGCCGACCGAGGGCGCCGGCGACGACATGCCCTCGGCGGACGACGCGTCACCACCGGACGCCGTCTCTAGCAGGCACCTCCGGCCGGACTCCGAGCTGTCGGAGCGGGAGCTGCTGGCGCGCCTCATCTTTGGGGTGACACCAACCGAGCTCGAGCAGCTGCGCGTCCGCGTCGACGACGACTCCGGCAAGGTGCAGCACCTGTCGGACTCCGTGCGCGCTGCGGCCAAAGACGAAGGCTTCAAGACGGCGATCGCGCCGGTCGTTGCGCTCGGCGTCATGGACACGGCGCGCCGTAAGCCGCTTGAGCTGGGCGACGCACTCGCGCCAGCCATGGGCCCCGCGATTCGCGCGATGGTCGCGCTGGCGTTGGACCGGGTTCGGCAGGGCGTGGAGGCCCAGATCCAGCGGCGGTTCACGATCGAGGGACTCAAGTGGTCGCTGGAGGCACGCCGGACGGGTGTGCCGGTCGCCGACATCATCGTGCGCGAGACCATGGTGTTCAAGGTCGACCATGTGCTGCTCGTGCACCGCTCGAGCGGCACGCTGCTCGGAAACGTCAGCGCGCCCGACGTCGAGGGCAAAGACGTCACGGCGCTCACGGCGATGCTCACGGCCGTCTGCGAGTTCGTGGCCGACACCTTCGATGACGCTGGAGCCTCCGGCGACCAGACCTTCCGCGTCGGCGAGGTGAACGTCGCGGTCCAAGGGATCGGCGACCTCGCGCTGGCCGTCATCGTCCGAGGAGACGTGACGGCCGACCTGCGCAAGACTGCGCGCGAGACCCTCGAGAAGTGCTGCCTCATCTACGGACCGGCCGCCGCCCAGTTTGACGGCAACCTCGAGCCGTTCGCGACATCGCCTGCGCTACTCTTCGCCTGCATGGTGTCGCAAGCGAAGGGAGACAACACATCGACCCCGGCGCCATCGTGGCGCTCATGGCTCGTGAAGGGGTTGGCAGCTGCTGCGGTGCTGGGTCTTGTGGCCTGGTGGATTGTGGGAGCGATCGCAGAGTCGCGGGCGGAAGACCGGCTCGCAGCGCTCAGTGAAGCGCTCGACGCCACGCCAGGTATCGTGTTGGTCGACGTCGCTGAGGGCGATGACGATAAGACCCATGTGCGTCTGCTGGTCGACCCGCTGACAGCAGAGCAACCTCAAGACATTGCTCGCCGCGTGGGCGTCGAGGCCGACACCATCGTGTGGTCGAGCCATCCCTACGCGGCGCTCGACGGGCCGATCGTCGCGAAGCGCCTCAGGACCATGGTGAGCGCACCGCAGAGCGTCGCGGTGCGGGTCGAGCAGGGCGTTGCGGTCTTCAGCGGGACCGCTCCGGCAGCGTGGATTCGCCGGGTAGAAGCCATGACCATAGGCATCATTGGGGTCGACTCCGTCGACCTACGCGCCGTCGCCATCCTCAACGACCGCGAGGCGGCGGCCCTGACCCACGGCACGTCCCTGGAGGCAACGCCATGAGCGGCAGCAGCGACACGGTCACCGATCGCCTCAAGATTGTGATGCTCGGGGCCTTCGGCGTCGGCAAGACCAGCCTGACCCGGCGCTTCGTCACCGGCGAGTTCTCGGAGAAATACGTCTCGACGCTCGGCGTCCGTATTGAAAAGCGAACGGTCGCCGTTGGGGCTCTGACGGTCGAGCTGCTCGTGTGGGACATCGCCGGTCATGACGACTTCGCGAGCTTTCGGCCCGCCTACATTCGGGGCGCCGCCGGCGTGTTGTTGGTCTGCGACCAGACCCGCATGAGCACCGTCGGTACGCTGGTCGAGATCCAGGATCTCGTGCGGACGCACCTCGGCGAGGTACCGTCGGAGGTGCTTGTGAACAAAAACGATCTCGCGCCAGATCCCGCGTTCGAGCGCGCGATGCGCGACAGCGGTCTGGGGCCTGCGCGTCTCACGAGCGCTCGCACTGGCGTGAACGTCGCTGAGGCGTTCGTCGGACTTGCCGAGCGCGCTGTCGCGGGGCGGACATCCTGAGCTCGCGCACCGTGCCGGCGGAAGCGGCTGAAGTGGTCCTCACCTGGCTCGGCGGCCGGCGTTTCGCGACGTCCAAGGAGCCATCCCCGTGGTGGCTGGAGCCAACGCTCGCCGACGCTGGGGTTAGCGGGCGGGACGAGGTGGTCTTTGGCAACGACCCGGCTCGCTTCATCGACAACTTCGTCACGGAAGCTCGGCTGAGCTGGGAGAGCCAGAGCACCGAGGACGTGGAGTGTGTGCTGACGACCGACTGCCCGGTGTTGGGGACCTTCAGCGTGGAGTTCTGCGCCACGCGCCGTGCGGAGCGGCCGGTGCTCGTGACGCGCTATGTCGGGCGCGACAAGGTCACGCCACGCTACCATGCCGTTCGCGAAGTCAGGCGTGCCCGACTCGCAGCGGAGCTGGCCCAGGTCTCGATTGGCCGCTTGGAAGACGAGCTCGCCGAGCGTACCGCGTTCAACTCTGCGTTTCCCGGCGTGCTGTTGCGCGTCGACACCGTGGGCCGCGTGCTTGGGCTCCAGATGGATCCAGAGGCGTTCCCCGCAGACCGCTTCATCGATGCCGTCGGGCGCACCCTCACCGAGATCCTCGGGCCTGTTGTCGGCGACCAGCTCCAGCAACAGGTCGCCCAGGCGTGCGCAACGGGCACCACGGGGCGCTCGATGTTTGAAGCCGGCGACGAGCTCGCCGGGCGGTTCCACGACGTGCGCATCAAGCCACTTGGAGTCGACAGCGCCATCGTGGCCATCGACGATGCCACCGACAGAGTCACCCGTGAGCGCAGCCTCTCGAAGCTTGCCTACAGCGACGTCCTGACCGGGGCCGCCAACCTGGCGCTCTTGCGGGCGTCGGTCACCGCAGCCGCCAACGAGCTGGCTGGAAAGCAAAACCGTCAGCGCTTTGGGCTGCTCTTCTTGGACCTCGACGGGTTCAAGGCCGTCAACGACACCTACGGACATCCGGCCGGTGATCTGGTGCTGCGGACCGTTGTCGACCGTCTTCGGGCGCATATCCGAGGCCGAGATCTTGTCGCTCGAGTGGGCGGAGACGAGTTCGTCGTGCTGATCCGGGACTGGGTGCACGTACGCACGCTCTACGACGTCGCCGAGCGCGTTCGGGTCTCGCTCTTGGAGGGCGTCGCGTTCGAAAACCAGCAGCTGCAAATCGCCGCGAGCATCGGCACAGCGGTCTATCCGGACGATGGCGTCACGTTCGAGTCGCTCGTCGGGGTCGCCGACACATCGATGTACCGCGCCAAGGCCCGCGGGCGCGGCATGGTCGACTTCTCAGTCGGCATCCAGGCCGCCCTCGCGCGGGAAATCCACGACGGCTGACGCGAAAGGGGGCCTCACGACCACGCACACGTCGCGGGACCGAGACGCTATGGAGCGACCGGCTCCTTGCGTCGATGCATGCGGCGCAGCTGCCATCCGGCAACGTTTGGCAATTATTGAGCTTACATCCTGCGCATGGAGCCGGTCGCTGCTAGGGTCTAAAAGAGCGTGTAGATGAACGGGGCAGCGCCGGTCCCACCGAGGATGAGGAGCACTGCCAAGAGCAGCAGCACGACCACAATCGGGAGCTGCCACCACTTCTTGTTGGCTTTGAGGTAGCCAAAGAGCTCCGTCACGAAGCTGGGTTGCGCGGTGAGCGCGGCCTGCTCGAAGGCGTGGACGGTCTCGGCGCTCTCGGCGCTGGGGTCGAGTGGCTTGAGGGCTGCCTTCTTGGGTCCGTCGACAACGTGGAGGTCGTTTGGGTTGGTGCTCATGAGTGTTCCTTGGGGCGTCAAGCGCGTGGTCTGGCCAGGCAGCGTGTTGGGTGAGTCAGTACTGTCGAAAGTAGTCAGCAGCCGGCCGGGGACCGTCACGCTTGGTCCAATAGGTCGCAGCCGCACGATCTGGGGCGCGCTTCATCGGGTCGTAGCCGGCAAGCCGCATCAGAAGCCCTGTCGGCGTGACCAGGAGGTAGTAGATGACGCCGATGAGGACGGCAGATACGACCGCACCAATCGGCGCGGTGATGGCGGACAAGAGCCTGTAGACCGGACGCACGAGCTCGGGACTGAGTAGACCGACGAGGCCGATAGCGCCGAAGATGCCGCCGAGGATCAGCGCGGCGGTCGTGTGCCCGCCGCGTGAGAGCAGAAACGCCGCCAGCGACGCGAAGACGAGGCTGGTGATGGCGAAGACGCGGAGGTCTTTGGTGGTGACGTCGTTGGCGGTGGCGCTCATGGTCGTTTCCTTGGTGTGAGGGGGGAGGCGGGCTCGTTCTGCTGGCAGTCAACTCAAGCGCGCGGAACGCCGGGGCCAGCAGCAAGCAGATCGGTCGGGCTAGTCGAGCGCGAACTTCGCGAGGTGTGAGGCTCGGTCGTAGGTCGCTTGGCCTGGCTGTTCGGACTTCAGCAGCACGACGTTCTCGATGACGAGGACGTCCATGTCGGTGGCCATGAAGCAGCGATAGGCGTCCTCGGGAGTGCAGACGATGGGCTCGCCTCGGACGTTGAAGCTGGTGTTGATGACGATGGGACAGCCGGTCTTGCGCTCGAAGGCTGAGATCAGCTCGTGGTAGCGACCATGGCGCTCGGCATCGACGCTCTGGATGCGGGCGGAGTAGTCGACGTGCGTGATGGCAGGCACTTCTGAGCGCTTTACGGCGAGTCGGTCGAGTCCGGACTTCGTCGGGTCGTCGGCGAAGCGTCGCGACGCGTGGACCCCGGCGACGAGCAGCATGTAGGGGGAGTCCTCCGTCGGGCGCGTCTCGAAGTACTCGTGGACGCGGCTGCGCAGGACCGACGGGGCAAAAGGCCGGAACGACTCGCGGAACTTGATCTTGAGGTTCATCGTCTTCTGCATCTCGGCGCTGCGTGGGTCGCCGAGGATGCTGCGGCTGCCGAGCGCGCGTGGACCAAACTCCATGCGGCCCTGCATCCACCCAACGACGTGCTCGTCGGCGAGGTGGCTCGCGATGGTCTCAGCGAGCGCGTCATCGGGCAGCTCGGTGTAGACGGCGCCGAGCGTGTCGAGGCTCTTGATGACCTCGCTCGTGTCGAACTTCGGACCCAGCAGCGAGCCGCGCTGGCTGTCGGCCACGCCAACGGTGCGAGGCTTGTCCAGCAGCTGATGCCAGATGAGCTCTGCGACGCCGAGAGCGCCACCGGCGTCGCCCGCCGCGGGTTGGATCCAGACGTTTTCGAAGGGGCCTTCGCGCAGTAGGCGGCCGTTGGACACGCAGTTGAGCGCCACGCCGCCCGCCATGCACAGGTTCGGCAGGCCGGTGACGTCGTGCACGAAGCGCCCGATGCGGAGCACGATCTCCTCGGTGACTCGCTGAATCGACGCTGCGATGTCCATGTCGTGTTGAGTCAGAGGCGACTCTGGCTTGCGCGGCGGACGGCCGAAGAGCTCATCCATCTTCTTGGAGGTCATCGTCAGACCGGCGCAGTAGTTGAAGTAGGACTGGTCGAGCCTGAAGCTGCCGTCGTCCTTGAGGTCGATGACGTGCTCGAGGATGAGGTCGGTGTACTTGGCCTCGCCGTAGGGCGCCAAGCCCATGAGCTTGTACTCGCCAGAGTTCACGCGGAAGCCGCAGAAGTACGTGAAGGCCGAGTAGAGTAGCCCAATCGAGTGGGGGAAGCGCAGCTCGTGGGTCAGCTCGATGCGGTTGCCGCGGCCTACCCCCAGGGACGCGGTTGCCCACTCGCCGACGCCGTCGACGGTGAGCAGCGCAGCCTCCTCAAAGGGCGAGGGGAAGAAGGCACTCGCGGCGTGAGACTCGTGGTGCTCGGGGAAGATGATGCGCTTTTCGTGCTGGAGCTTGCGCTTGATGATGCGCGCCAGATGGAGCTTCTGGCGAAGCCACAGCGGCATGGCGCGCGCAAATGATGAGATACCTGCAGGCGCGTGGGCTGCGTAGGTCTCGAGCAGTCGACCAAACTTCAGCATGGGCTTGTCGTAGAAGCCGACGTAGTCGAGGTCGCGCTTGTCGAGACCGGCCTCGGCAAGGCAGTAGTTGATGGCGTTGTCTGGGAACGCGTGGTCGTGCTTGGTCCGGGTGAAGCGCTCTTCTTGAGCAGCCGCGACGATCTCGCCGTCGACGAGCAGGGCGGCCGCCGAGTCATGGTAGAAGGCAGAGATGCCCAAGATCGCGGTCATGGTGTTTCCTGTCGCTTGAGGTAGTCGGCCAGCGTCTGAGCGACGAGGGCGTGTGCCTGGGGGTTGTAGTGGTTGTCGTTGTCGGACACGGCGTAGTGGAGGCCGTCGACGAGGACACGCTCGAAGGCTGGCAGCAGGTCCACGACCTCGAAGCCGTTGTCGGCGGCGATGGTGCCGACGGCGTCGTGGACGTGACGCAGCGGGTACGTTCGGAAGTCGCGAAGCATCGGAAGGATGAGCAAGATGGGCGGTTGGGAAGAGCGCTCGACCGCAAGCTTGCCGAGCTCGGCGAGCCTTGGCGTTACTTGGCGGATTGCCTCGTCAAAGCTCGGCGTGTCGGCTGCCAGGCCGTCGACGTAGCGCTGGTCGTAGGCGTGCACGTCGGGCGCTTCGATGCGCTCGAGCTTGTCGCTGATAAAGCGAAGGGTGGGGAACCCGGCGCTTGCGCTCTTGAGGACCCGGCCAAGTTTTTCGCCGAAGCTGACCGGTAGCTCGAGATCGTTGGTATAGAACGCGACGATGACGCGCTCGACCTGTGGCTCGGTTGGCACTTTCTTGAGCGAGGCGATGTAGCCGGGCGGCGCGTCGCCGACAATGCCGAGGTTGAGGACATCCCCGGGCACGACGGCGTCGAGCCGGGCGCCAAAGCGCTCGTCGATACCGACGCCCTGGCCCCAGACGAAGGAATCGCCGACGATGACGATGTCGTCAGGTGTGACGGCAGCGGGGTCGACATCGCCGCGGTAGGTTGTGCCATAGGTCCGGTGGTCTGGGCCTCCGGCCATCACCGCTAGCAGGATGGCGTCGACCAGGGACACCGTCACAAGGACTGCGCCAAATGCCATACAGGCACGCAGAGGGCGACGTCCCATGCGAGTCGCCGCAAAGCCGACGACCACGAGCGCAACGCCGCAGATGAGACGCACGAACGGGAGGCTTGCCATGAGCCAATCCGACTGTTGAATGGCCGAGTTTGCCGGAAGTGGCAGAGTCGCAAGCGCCGTGCACGCGATGGCCGTGCCGATGAGAGCGAGGGAGCGGCGACGTATCGACCAGAGGTGCAGCGCTAGGAGCGCCGTGAGGCCGATGTTCATGGCGAAGAGCCCGGTCGAGTACCGGCCGAGCACGGCTGGAGCGTTCGACGCGGTCAGCCAGCCGCAGAGGCAGAAGACAGCGGCTGCGAGCGCCGGCAATAGCTGCGCGCGTCGCGCGATCTTCAGGCCGTCGCGAGCGGCCAATAGCTGGCGCTCCGCGACCGCAGAGGGTGCGAGTGTCGTGGACACAGAGTTTCTCCAATGGATGCCGCGAGGCTCTGGTTGGCGATCTCGACGGTGGGATAGCCCGCGGGGTTCATCGGGTCTGTTGTCGGGTCGGCGCTACGCGATCAAAGTATTTTCCCGAATCGCAAACTAGCCCTAAAACAAGCGCTACTTCCGGCTGCGGCATCCGATCTACGCACCACAGCGACGTCGGGGCGCTCGCTGCGCTCACTCGGACTCGACGATGCACGCATCGCCGTCGTCCGCCCGACGCCGCTGTGATGCGCACCTCGTTCGCCTCGCTCGAAACTAGCGCTTGTTTTAGGACGAGTCGCAGCCGGAAAGAGCGCCTGTTTGGGGCTAGGCGCGTGGATGGGGCAGGCTTGCGCGACGGTGTCGCCCAAGCCTGCCGGCCGTGTCGTTAAAACCGTCGCGAGCCGCATCATGGCTCGCGGGGGCTACTGGACGACTGCGCTGAAGCTGTAGCTGTCGAGGCACCAGGTGTCGCCGCCGTCGACAATGGTCGACGTGAGGTCATCGCCGAACGTCGCCTCGTAGAACACTGCGTTGGAAAGCGTTCCGGCGAATGTGCTGCCCGAGTCGCCCCAGCTGGTGATCTCGAGCGTGCCGCTCTGAGCGAGGAAGGCCTTCTCGCAGTTGGAGAGGTTCTCGTCGCAGTTCTGGCTGATCGTCAGGCAGTTGCCGCAGTCGGCAAAGTTGTCGTCGACGATGTCGTAGGTGCCCGGGCCATCCGCTCCGAGGCCCTCAACAAGCTCGAATGTCACGACGCTGACCGGCGCGCCAAGCGTGTCTTGGGCGAGGTAGCGAAACGCTCCAAACGCGGCTGCCGCGTCCTCGGCGACCGGAACGAAGCCCGTCGTGGTGCAGCCGTTCGCGGCGGTCGTGTCGACAGGAGTGGTCGTGTCGGGCGCAGTGTCATCGAGCGCCCCTGTGTCCGTGGCGCCTGTCGTGTCGGCGGCAGGCTCGTTGCTGTCACCGTCGTCGCCGCACGCGCTCATGCCGACAGCGATGAGGCCTGCGCCAATCATAACAAGGAGGGGTCGAAGTGCTTGAGTCATGCGGTTCTCGCTCTGTCTTTGCGCTCGCGCGCGCGTTTGGCCGCGCACCATGCCGTCGCGCCGTGCAGTGCGCAAGTGCGCCGTCCATCTCGCCGTTCGGGAAACGGGAACCTGCACGAGCAGGTGCAGCACGCGGGGTCGCGATGCGTATTCTACTCGCATTCTGACGGCAGCGAAGTCGCGGAAAAAACCAGTCTGACCAGATGTTTGGATGGCAGCGGTCGAACGGCGCGGGCACTGGCTTGACGTTCTTTTCAGTTACGCGCATGCCGAAACGGATGTTGCCGCAACGTGTTCCGGTCGGCAGTCTGGACGGCGAAGGTCCTACCCCACCTTCGATGTCTCTAGCTGAACGGCGCCACCATGCTGAACACGATACGTTTTTGTCCGTGCAACGACGAGCGCCCGGTGCTCGGCGACCACTGCCCTGAGTGCGGTGATGCCGTTGGAGACATTGCGCGGACCCCACAGCCCAAGGCCGACACACGCCAGACCGAGCGCGTGCAGCGCAAGCGAGATCTGCGCAGGCTCTTGGCGCGCTCCGCCGTGAGGCGGCGCCGGCAACAAGCCCAGGGGCTCGTGGCGGAAGACGCGTTGCCCGCTGAGTCGTCACCGGCGGCGGTCGAGCCTGCGGCCGTTGCTCGCCTGCGGGCCGACGAGCCGATCGAGGCGGCGGACTCGGTCGCGACGCGACACCATCAGCAGCCTGTCGATGCCGCGCCTGAACCTGCCCTGGACAGGTCCGAAGACGTGCCGCCCGCGTCCCTGGACTCGCGTGAGTTCGCAGTCGTCGGTGAGCCAGCGACCCAGCTCGCGCTTGTCGCAGATGAGTCGCTCGACGGGCTCGTCGACGAGCCGTTCGGTGACGACGAGCTCGAAGACGCACACGAGCCGATCGAGTCCGACGCCCATAGCGACACGACGGAGGCCGAGCTTGGTGAGCCAGCGCACGCCACGGTCGAGTCCGACGCCCACGGCGACCGGCACGAGCTGGGTGAGTCAGCGCCCGATGCGATCGACGGGATCGACGGGATCGACGGGATCGACGACGACGTCGAACTGCCGGTCGCTGCGGCCAAAGCGTCAACGTCGCGAGCCGAGGTCTCGCTGGTCCTGATCTCTGGCGAGGTCACCAGCGCCGCGTCGGTCTCACCCAAGCCGGTCCGGCCCCCTGTCGAGCTGTCGATCATCGCCTCCGATCCTCAGCCGAACCCGAAGGTCATCAACACCTCAAGCGGGATGCCCATCATCCCGCACGAGATGGCGTTTCCGGACGAGCCGCGTGACCCGCTCGCCGAGATGCCTGCTCTTCCGCAGTCGGCGCCCGCGTTGCCGGACCCAGCGGTGTCGCTAGCACCCGCAGCGAACACGTTCACCGAGCAGTGGGACATCGACGATGACGTGCACGACTTCGAAGACTTCGACAGCTTCGATGAGCCATACGCGCCTGGCCACGGCAACGGGAAGGTCGCCTTGTTCGTCGTAGCCGCTGCCGCAGCCTGCGTCGTCGCTGGCCTGTCGTATATGTACATGTAGGGGCCTGCGCCGGCGCCCATCATCGGAAGACGACGTGAGGCCGGGCAGCGACGACAGGAAACCACAACGCTCGTACCTCGAACGTAGCTAGCAGCGTGCGGGGAAATGCGGATTCTGGGACGCAGCGAGGTGTGCCGCTGGGGTGATGAACGAGAGGAAACCCTGTCGGGACAAGGTGATCTCGAGATCATCACTCCAGTGGTGCGCATCGCAAAGTCATCAGATTTCGCATTTCCCCGCACGCTGCTAGAGCGCCGACAAGAGGTGCTTCATCAGCCGCAGTCCTTGGAAGCCGGCGACGGCGACAGCGATCGTGAACCCGATGACAACGGCCAGCTGCAGCGCACCCATGGGTTGCCGCGGTGAGTCGTCGTCGGCGGGCGGCGGAATGTCACCCTCGGCTGTCGGCACGACGTCGGGTGTTCGAACCTGCGTCGCCCAGTGTCCGGGCAACCCAGCGCACCAAGCACCGAAGGCGCGGCTGGTGTCGCGCACGTCCTGACGGAGGAGCGCGCCGACCAAGAGACCGACGACTCCGCCGAACGCCAGCAAGGCCACGCCACCGCCGTCACTCAT
The DNA here is from genome assembly GCA_938040325.1 of uncultured bacterium. Classification (GTDB taxonomy): domain Bacteria; phylum Myxococcota_A; class UBA9042; order PHBI01; family PHBI01; genus CALHXW01. Next base: position 24,321 of record CALHXW010000251.1, read on the forward strand.
GACGCCATAGCCAAGCCCGGTCGCAGCAGCGACGGTCAGGGCGATCGCTCGGGTTGCCCCGTTGCGATGGACGGCGAACCCGCAAGCCAGCATCACGAGCAGCGTCGCGAGGAGCAGCAGGGCAGTGCGGACCCAGCCAGCAGCGTAGGGGAGCGTGGTGCGTACGCTTGTGTCTGCGGGGATCCAGTAGCGGCTATAGTCCAGACGCTTTCCACCCGTCGGTAGGGTGATGCGCACGGGCATCATACCGCCGTCGGCGCTGGTGACGGCGCTCGGCGTGACCCGAGGTGTGCGGTCCCGCCGCGGCGCCGCGTCCGCGCTCGTCCTGGCTCCAGCCGCGCGGTACCACGAGAGGCGTCCGGTGTATCCTTGGCTCGGTACGTCGGCCTCAAGCGGCTGGTAGTCATGGGAGTTGGGGGCGTAGACCGTCCACTGTAGCGACATGACCGGCAGCTCAAAGGCCGGCAGCGCCAGGTCTGTCTCGCCGATGAGGCCAGGGGCCTGGACCTCGTTGGCAAACACGACCGAGAGCGTCAGTGGCGCCAACGCGCCGATCGAGCCAGCGGAGCGCTTGAGCGGCAACCGAAGCCGTCCGCTTGCGTCTCGGCTGGGGTTCACCGGTAAGCCGTCGAGCAGCGCCGACTTCACGGTGGCCCCTTCCGGCAGGTCGAGCGCGAGGCTATGGCGGAGCCGGTTGCGCATCGTCACCCGCAGCTCTGTCAGGACCGTGCCCGTCGCTGAGGTCACCGTTGTTGCTCGCACTCGGTCGATGCTGTCGGCCACGATGTCGTGCTCAGGCAAGCGCGTGGCCGAGAGCGAGAGCCCACGGTTAGCGCCGTGAAAGCGGTAGGCGCGCAGGATGGGGCTGACCGCGCTGCGCACGAGCTCGCGGGGCAGCTGACGGGTGTCCACTTCGCGGACCTCGCCGCGGCGACTTGCCTCATCGAGGCGCAGCTTCCCGGGGACCTCCACAGCAATCCAGCCGACGTGCCGCTCGACGCCTTGGGGGGTCGGGATGGGAACCGCGAACCGGTCGCCGCCGTCGGCCGTCCGTCGCTTCAAGCGCAGCGAGATCTCGTAGCGGTCTCGGATCGGCACGGCGGTCTGGCCGCGGAGGAGCTGGCCAGCGCCTTGCCCCTCGGGTAGAGGCTCAAGGGTGTACTGAAACGCGCCTTCCCCGTCGGCACTCACGACGGTGAGGCCCTCTGGGATCACGACGTCGAAGCGCTTCTGACCGGCATAGAGGATCGTGTAGCGGAGGGCGGCAAAGACATCGAGCGAGCCGTCGTCAACGCTGAGGAGGTTGAGGCTCTCAGCGTAGGTCCGCGCGACGGCGTCCGGGCCAGCGCCGAGATCACGAAAGCCGACGAGGTGGAGACGCGTCGCCGGGCGCAGCGTCGCGACCAGCCGGGTCTTGCCGTCGTCTGAGGTCACCTTTGAGCTGACGGGGTTGTCGATCCTGGGCTCAAGCTTGGCGACGCTAAACAAGCAGTCGAACTCCGTGACCGGTGTCCGAGCGACCACAAAGTCGTACTCGATGGAGCCTCTGGGACCGCGCGGCGGCACGAGCAGCTCGACCTCGACGCTCACCTCACCCGTGCGTCGGGTGTGCCACACTTGGTAGCCGTGCTGCAACGACGTCGCGATCGGCTCGCCGTCGACCTTGGCGTTGACCACGATGGCCCCGCTGCCGACCAGCGGCACGGACTTCCAGGCGTCTTCACGGTGCAGCGTGGCTGACAGCGAAAGGGTCAGATGCAGCACGCCGTTACGTTCCTCGCCTTGGTAGCGCGTCGCGCCAAGCACGACCGCAGGGCCCAGGCGCTTGGTCGAGCGACCCTCGGCGTTCTTCTTGGCTGCGGTCCACCAGCTTGAAAAGACGTCAGCGGGCACTTCGATGGTCGCGGCGGGGTTGTCGGCTGAGTGAGTCCACGGGAGCACCGCGTCCACCTTCAGCGCTTCCTGAACGCGGCTCTGCGCGTCCATCAGAGCGTCGAAGCGCGCGTCGGAGTCTCGGGTGTCGCCGGTCCCGGCGTGGCTCACGCCACCGGCCATGACGAGGGCGAGGAAAGGCAGCAGCAGTCGGTTGCTACGCATGGGAAGCCTCCTGTCGGAGCGAGTGTGCGGGGGTCAGCTCGGCGGGTCCGGTGGGCGCCACAGGGTCGCGCCGGCGAGGCTTGCTGGGTGACGACGGAGGGGCCGAGGGACCGCCGGTCGTGGTTGGTGCGTCCGCGGCACGCCTGATGAGCAAGAGCCACACGGAGAGGATCGCGACGAGCGAGAGCGTCAGCATTCGAGGGTACCGAATCACAAAGCCGATGAGCCACGCGACGCCGATGGCCATGATGAGGTGGCGGACCCGAATCGATCGCGCAAGCTCGAGCGGCGACTCGAACCAGCCGGCGACGATGCGATGCGCATCGATGCGGACGCCGGCTTGCCAGAGGCCAACGATGAGCGCGGCGAGCGCGCCAAGCAGCATCGCGTAGTGGACGCCGAGGACGTAGTGAGCGAGCCACATCAGCGAGCCACCGGTCACCAGTAAGACCGCCCACCGAATGGGCTTGGGGACGCGTCGAACGCGGGTGCCGCGGCCTGCTAGGCACCACAGCAAGAGCATGAAGATGAGGGCAAACGCGGCCCACCTTGCGGCGACAACGGCGGGTTCCGAGAGGTAGCTCACGCTGAGCGTGGGAGCCTGCGTGTCGGTCAGCAGGCGCTTGAAGCGGTAGCGCGTGCCCGTCAGCGAAAAGCCGGTCGGAGCGACCTCGCTGACGCTCTTCTGGGCGACCTCGGCACGGTAGATGCGTTTGCGCTTCTTGAGGATGCTCTCGTACTTGGCAGGTCCAGCAAACGCGCGGCTACCGCCGAAGGCCTCGTTGAGGAAGCGCCGCACGCGCTCGAAAAGGCCGAAGCGGAGGGCAGAGAGCTGACGCATGTTGCCGGTGATGGCCAGCGGCGTGACCTCGTCGGGCAGGTAGACGTACCAGGTGACGGCGAGCGTATCGACGTCGACCTCCGGTAGCGTCAGGTCGACGTCGCCCCACCAGCCCATCGTCAGGCCGGACGGTCGACGATAGGCGAGCTCGAGCACGAAGCTCGACTCTTCAACGGCCAGCTCGCTCGCTGTCGGAATGGTGAGCACGTCGCCGACTCGGATGGAGCCGCTGAGGTTGTTGGCGTCGGAGATCACCGGCCACTTCTGCGGGTCGGAGTAGTAGCGGTGGGCGATCGCGCCGAGGGTCTCGCCCTCAGACACGGTGTGGGTGCGGCCCGTTGCTGGGTCGATCCGGTCGCTCTGGCGGAGCGAGAAGAGCAAGACCCCGTCCTGCTCGACCGACCGGGCGGGCTTGACCGGCTGCCCGTCGAGCAGCGCATTGGTGAGGACCGCAGAGCTTGGCAACGTCACGCCGAGGTACTGACGGGCGTTGTTGCGGATGTCGAGCCTGACCTTTGTGACCTCTGTGCCGTCAGCCAGGATGACCGTCGATGACTGCAGCTCGTCGATGAGCGTGCTGATGAGCGCGACTTCGGCTTCCCGCTCGATGGTCACCGAGATGGTAGGGGCCGTCTCGAAGCTGAAGCCGAGCAGGAGTGGGCGGCTCGAGAGCTCCGCCAGGGTCGGGGGAAGCTCGCGAGGATTGGCGACGACCGCGTCGGTGAGCGTGGCCACCGAGACGCTGAGGCCCGCCGGCGCCTGAACGCCGAGGGCGCCGACGAGCTTGGTGCCGGGCGGAGGCGAGACCGTCCGAATCGGGAGCTCGGCGCCGTCGGGGCTCGTGGGGTACTGGTAGCGGATCGTGAGCTGAGCCGCGTCGTCGATGAGGTAGCGCAGCAGGACGCTCAGGTCTCGGCCCGCCGCGGAGTCTCCACCTTCCTCAGCAGCTTCGGTGCGCCACTGAAGGACCGCGTCGCCCACCACATCGAGCACCTCGACCTCAGGCGGTAGGCGGAACGTCACCCGGTCGGTCTCGCCTTCGATCACATCGACCCGGAAGACCGACGCGCCTTCGACCAACCCGTCGCCGATGGTCACGAGTCCATCCATCTCGAAGCGGAGCCGCGTGGGCTCAGGGTTCTCGTCGGCCTCACGGGTTCGTCGCCACGTGAGATCGACCTGTCCGTTGGCGTCGAGAAAGCCTGTCACTTTGGTTGTCGTTTGCTCAGCGGCAGTCTCAGTCACGACGCCTCCCGCAATGGTTGCCTCCACGTCGGTCTCTGGGAGAGTCACAGCGATCGAGGTGGTGCCGCCGCGCGGAAGCGCCAGCCTCAAGCGGCGCGTGAAGCGCTCTCGAAGCTCGCCCTTAAAAAACCTCACCTCCACGCTGTACGTGCCGGGCGCGGTGACGCCGACGGTGTAGAACTCGCCCTGCCTGACCAGCGAGGTGGGCTCGCCGTTGAGCGTGACCGCACCTGGTGAGGCGCCCACCTCGACGACAGGGACTTGAAGGTAGCCGACGTCTTCAAAGACCGTGAAACGGGTCATGAGGCGGCCTTCCAACAGACCCTTGTCAAAGCGGCCAGTCAGCTCGCGATCCACGTAGGCAAACTGCGTCGGCGACAGGGCGTGCCTCCGCTCCTCGCCGGCGTCATCGACCAGCTCTGACCACTGCTCTAGCGGCATGGTGACAGTGCCTTCCGGCGGCGCAGCGACTGCCAGAAGCGGCACTCCGGCGAAAAAAACCGTCAACAGCGCGACGTGGCGTGCGACCCCTTCAGCACCACTCACCCCACGGAACGCTCTCGACACACGACTCGAAGCACGCATTGGATCTCCGGTTTTTATCATTGGAAGTGATCCAGCCAGCGTCGACGGACAACGCAGGCGATCCTTTCGCAGCACTTCAGCAATATCTGTGCCAACGCCTCGCAGCCCAACCGAAGTGGCGCCGATGGTGGCTTTGTTGTCGTTTGACCACAGCGTCGCGTCAGATCTGCCACGACCCGTCACTTGGAACTTTCAGTCCGGGTGCCTAGCGTTCTGGGACGGCGCGGGAAGGACGTCGTAGCGCACGTAGGACGACGATGTACGGACTGGTGAATCGCGCCATACAGGATATGGTGATTGAAACGCATGGGCTCGACTCTTGGCACCGGATCAAAGCCGCTGCTGGTGTCGAAGTCGAGCGCTTCAATCAGCTGACCGCGTACGACGACAGCGTGACTTACGACCTCGTGGCTGCCGCCAGCGACGAGCTTGGGACGCCGCAGGCGAGCGTGCTGGAGGCGTTTGGCGTCTATTGGGTGACGGTGACCGCCACGCGCGGGTACGGTGACCTGCTCGATATGTACGGCGACAACATCCCAGACTTTCTTGAGAAACTCGACGAGATGCACGCGCATGTGGAGCTCAGCTATCCCGAGCTGCGGCCGCCGTCGTTTCGCATGGAGCGGATGTCTGAGACCCTGCTGCGAGTTCAGTACGTCAGCGGCCGTCGGGGGCTCGCTCCGTTCGTTGTCGGTCTCCTCAAAGGGCTCGGCAGGCGCTTTGAGACGTCGGTGAGTGTCCGCCACGTGGTCGTCCGCGACGACGGCGCTGCTCACGACATCTTCGAGGTTCAGCTGCCGAGCGAGGCTGCCTAGCGTGGACGCCCAAGCCATTCAGCTTGATAGAGACCACATTGCTCAGCTCTTCCCGGCGTTCTTGGTCCTCGACCGCGCGCTCAACATCGTGGCAACCGGACCCCTGCTGGCCCAGCTGGCCCCGGAGCTGGCGGCCGCGCAGCGAAGCGCGCCCCAGTCGTTTGGAGCGTGGTTTTCGCTGCATCGTCCCAGTGTCGAGGTGACCTACGATCATCTTCGCGACGCCAAGTCCGGGGTCGTCGTCGTGGAGCTTCGTGGTGGGGCTCTACGCCTGCGCGGCCAGGTCCTCGTCATCGGTGACGGCTTGTGTCTCGCCTGTGCGCCCGTGATTGGCTCGGTTGCGGACATGCGTGAACTTGGGCTCACCATGCACAACCTGGCGCCCCACAGCTCGTTGGCGGACTTCCTCTTTCTTGCCCAGTCCAAGACCATGGTCATCGACGACCTCCGGGTGGCGGAAGCGGAGATTCGGCGCAAGCGCGACGAGCTCATCGCAAGCAATGCCCGCCTCCAAGCGAGCGAGCAGCGCTTCCGTTCGATCGTTGAAGGCGCGACCCAGCCCATCCTGCTCGTCACGCGCGCTGGTGACGTCGTGATGCGCAACGGCGCGGCCGACAAGGCCTTTGGACTCGACGGTCGTGCACCGGGAGCACTCTCGGTGGCCGATCTCTTCATGCCAGCGGAGCAAGTGCTCGCAGACTGGCGTGAGCTCAGCACGACCGTGGTCGACGTTGGCGACCGATCGAGCTGCGACATGACCGCGCGCAACATGGAGACGAACGAGGCATTCCCAGCGTCGCTGTCGATCACGGTCTGCGAGTCTGAGGGACCACTCGTCTTGCTGGTGCGTGACCTCTCCCGGGAGCACGCAACACGGGAGCACTTGGAGGCCGCCAAGGAGGCCGCTGAGCAGGCGAACCGGGCCAAGACCGAGTTCTTGGCAACCATCAGCCACGAGATACGCACGCCGATGAACGCCATCTTGGGGATGGCGCAGATCGCGCTCGACACGAGCTCGCTTGCGATCAAACGCGACAGCATGGAGCGGGTGCTCACCAACGCCGAGGCCCTGCTTGGCCTGATCAACCAGCTGCTCGACATCTCCAAGATCGAGGCGCGTCAGCTGATCATCGAAGAGCGTTCCTTCTCACCACATGACGTGGTCTACGGCGTCGCCGACACCCTCTTTGGCCAAGCCGCCGCACGAGAGCCGGCGCTTGAGTGCACGCTCGCGATCGATCCCAATCTACCGGCCGAGCTGGTCGGTGATCCTCAGCGGCTTCGGCAGATCTTGCTCAACCTCTTGGGCAACGCAGTGAAGTTCACGCTCGAGGGGAGCGTGTCGCTGACTTGTGAGCTTGTGGCGGGTCAGCGCGGCGCGAAGCCCCGCCTCTGCTTTCGTGTCACCGACACAGGGATCGGCATCGCGCCCGACAAGCTGGGCCGGGTCTTCGACAAGTTCTACCGTGTCACTCACGCCGACGACACCCAGCGCTTCGAGGGCACGGGGCTCGGGCTCAACATCACCCACGCGCTCACCGAGATGCTCGGCGGGTCGATCGCCGTCGAGAGCGAGCTTGGCCAGGGCACGACGTTCGAGCTGACGCTGCCCTTTGAGCAAGTCAGTGACGAGCCGGCGGTTAGCCTCAACCCACGCGCTCGCGGCCGCCGCGTCGCGGTCATTGCTGCCGACAGTCCGGCCGCCCAGTTCTTGGTGAAGCTCTTCCAGCGACGGGGCTTTGAGGCGGCCGTCCATCCACACGGCGAGGCGATCGGCGACGCTGATCTTCTCTACCTCGACTGCGGGTGGCTCGAGCAAGACCCCGAGACGCGTGCGCTCGTCCGGCAGGCCAAGCTTCCGATGGTGGCCGTCGTCGGCCAGGGGGTTGCTCCCCCGGCCGAGCTTCCGATCAACAAACTCCTCGTGCGGCCCGTCGGCAACGACAAGCCGGTACGGGCCGTGGAAGAGGTGCTCAACGTCAGCCCAAAGGTGGCCAAGGTCGCCAACACGCGGCGGGCACGTGTCGGAGCCCCGGCCATTCGGCCGGCCAAGGTCCTGATCGTCGACGACGAGCGGGACCAGCGCCACGTGATCGAGGAGATGCTCAAGACCGCAGGTCACACGACGAAGCTCGTCGTCAACGGGGAGCAAGCGCTCGCGGAGGTCTGCTCGCGTCACTATGACGCGATCCTGCTCGACATCGAGATGCCATCGGTCGACGGCTTTCAGGTCGCCCGCGAGGTGCGAGAGCACGAGGCCTCCACCGGCGCGCGACCGACGCCGATCGTCGCAGTCACCGCGCGGGCGATGCCGGGCGTGCGAGAGGCATGCCTGGAAGCAGGAATGGACATCTACTTGGCCAAGCCGGTCCGCCGAGCGCACCTGCTGGCCGCGCTGAGCCGCTGTGTCGATCCGCGGCCAGTCGTTGTGATCGCCGACGACTCGCCGGTCAATATTGAGGTGATGCGCCGAATTCTGGCCAAGTTTGGCGACTTCCGGGTGCTGACTGCGTTCAACGGGCAGCAGGCGCTTGACCTGCTCGACCGGGAAGAGGTCGACCTCCTCTTGCTCGACATGGAGATGCCAGTGCTCGACGGCTACGCGACGGCACGGCGCGTGAAGGCCAACATCCCCGTCGTCGCTGTGACCGGTCACGTGGGGCCGGAGGAGAGGGCGCGCTGCGACGAGGCAGGCTGTCGCGATCATCTAGCCAAACCGCTGCGTCTCGACGCTGTCGAGAGCATGCTCAACCGGTGGCTGCCGCGGACGCCGTCCGGTCGTGTGATGCGGCCAACGCTCAGCTGAGCGTTCGTTCGCGCTCGATACCGTAGGTTCGCCGTCAAAATAACCGTCGGTTGAAATGCTGCCCGGAACAGCAAAGAGATTAGACCGCCCACCTCACTCCGTGCGGGCTGAAGAAGGTGGACGGTCTAGTGACGCACACCTAGGCGGGAGAGCCGGGGCAGGCGCCAATTGGTTCGTGCTTTACGAGCGAGGTGCAGGCAGTCGCCTGACGTGCGTACGGGCGAGATGCCACCCGTGGCCGCGGGCAGACGTTACTTAGGCACCACGTGCAGAGCAAGACTTTGATGAAAGTCGTCAACCCGAGCGCTTGTTGAGCATCACGCGGGGCGTTCCGTGAACCTTCTCAAGCGGTTGGCGGGAAGCGAGCTACTTCAGCGCCATAAAGCCGAGATACGTGAGCGCAACCAGGGCGTTGAAGGCGATACCGGCGATGCTGAACGCGATCATTGGGGCACTTGGCCGAAAGCTCTCCGGGACATCCGCACTCGTGATTACCCGGTGGTTCAACCAGGCCAGCACCGGCGCGGTCAGAAACGAGAGCACTGTGGCCAGCACCACGAGCGGCACCAGCGAGCTCTTGAAGAACCCGATAATGACGAGGCCGCCCGCGCCAACTGCCGCGAGTGCAACCCAGTAGCTGCGCTGCTCTCGAGCTGTGAGGGTCGCGTCGGCGACCTCATCGGAGCTGAAGCGCTCTCGGAGTCGAGCGATCGCACGGGGAAAACCATCGACCACGGTGAGGGTTGTTGAGAACATCACGGCCAGCGCTGCGGTGCCAATGATGGGCTTGGCCCAATCACCGAGCGGCGCGTAGAGCTTGATCACCTGCGCAGCGAAGGCGCCGGCGCCCTTCTCGATGGGCTCGCCAGAGCCATGCATCACGGCCGCCCCTAAGAGCATGAAGCACACGGCGAGGATGGCCGTGCCGATGTAGCCGATGTTGAAGTCGAGAAGCGTCTCGCGGGCCGACGGGCGATGTCCTGTCTCGTTCGCGCGCTCCAGCGTCCACAGGGAGTGCCAGATCGAGATGTCGATCGCAGACGGCATCCACCCGATCAACCCTGCCACCAGCAAGACCGTGCCGGTGTCCCACGCCTCGGACGGCACGAACCAGGGGCCCGACCAGCTCACGTCCGGCAGGACCATCGCGGTCGCGGCAAACGTCGCCACGGTCAGGACCGCAACCACCACCTTGATGAGCCTGTCGAGGATCTTGTAGCCGCCAGTCGCCAAGAGCAGGGCGGCGATGACCGTGAGCACCGCAGACACCACCAGCGGTGATAGGGAGAGCTCGAAGACCGCGATGAAGAGGCCGGCCGTGGTCATCACCACGGCAGCTTGAACGGTCAGCATCGTCCCTGCGGTAAGCAGCGAGTAGACGATGAGCGCCCAGCGGCCCTGGCGTCGATAGCCCTGGAGCAGGCTGGTGCCCGTCGCCGCAGCGTAGCGGGGTCCGAACTGGAACGCCGGGTACTTGAAGATGTTGGCGAGCACGATGAAGACAACGAGGCTCAGCCCGAAGAGGGCGCCTGCGCGGGTGGCTTGGACCAAGTGGGAGACGCCGACGGCGGCGCCAGCGAAGAGCAGGCCTGGTCCGAGGGCTTTTGCGAATGAGCGCGGTCGGTCGTCGTGCATGGGGCCAGACTAAGCGAGGTTGGGTTTCTCACAAGAATTGGCTCGGTGGCGGTCGTCTCCGCGGCCGTGACGGCGGTTGGCCCACGGCTCCATGCTCGGCTGTCGCGCTTGAGTGGGCCGCCGGGTGGGGTTCGGCAAAGCGGTCCATCGAACCGAGACGTGCGGGTAACCGGTCGAGATTCGCCCGACATACGACAGAGCATGACACGACTCATCACGCCGTTATCACTGGTGGCACTGCTGGCGCCATCTGTGTCCGCCTTTGTCCCTTCCCCCGTCGGCGGCCGCGCTGGTCAGCTAGACGTCGCCGCTCGCGTCACCCTCGAGCGTGGTCTCATCGAGCCCAATGAGAACCAGGCGTCATGGCAAGACGCCAACTGGGAGGTCTACACCCTCGATGCCGGCTACAGCTTTGGCGATGTGGGCGGACTGCGCGATGTCTTCGCGCGCATCGACGTGAGCTTCTTTGACAGTCCGGCTGAGCGGGTCGGCGGACAGACGTTTGCCGAGCACGACAGCGGCGTGCTGGTTGGACTGACGGCAGGCCTCAACCTGATCCACGTGCCCGACTTTGCCTGGGGCCTCTTTGTGCGCGGGACCGTTCCGATCGACGTGAACCTCGACAAGTTCGCCAACCCGCGCGTCGACTACCTGGCGCTCGGCAGCCAAGTCGGTGTTCGGCTGACGCCCCACCTGAGCTATGAGGCGCTGCTCTACCTTGGAACCGGCCCCTTCGGTCCGCAGAACGCGACGGTCGCGCTGCAAAACGTCTTCGGTCTCGAGGCGCGGCCGAGCGCGAGCTGGAAGTTTGGGACCAAGCTCGGCACCTACTTCGATGGCGACCTGACCGAGCGCTTCGATGACGCCTACGACGAGGCGTTCTCCCCGGGCTACCCCGACCAGCGCGACCGCATCCGAATGATGCGCTTCGGCCTTGTCATCGCCCCGTACATCGCGTTCGACGACCGCTACTCGCTTGAGTTCAACGCGATCCTCAAGCTCTTCGGCTTCGACGCCCCAGCGACCCAAGTCTACCAAGCGACCCTTCGTGTGGTGCTGTAGCGTGAAAAGGGGCGCTCGGGCTCGCGCTCGCGCCCACGCCCACGCTCGGGCTCACGCGTACGCGACGCCCGCGCGCACGCCCACGCTCGGGCTCGGGCTCGGGCTCGGGCCCACGCTCGGGCTCGGGCCCACGCTCGGGCTCGGGCTCGGGCCCTTGGGTGACGGGTAGTGAGTGACGGGTTTGCGTGAGCGTGCGGCAGTGCGTGAGCGCGCGGCAGTGCGTGAGCGTGCGGTAGGGCGTGAGCGTGCGGCAGGGCGTCGGGCGCGCGGCAGGGCGTGAGCGTTCGCGTCGGGCGAGAGCGTGCGGCAGTGCGTGAGCGTGCGGCAGTGCGTGAGCGTGCGGCAGGGCGTGAGCGTTCGGCAGTGCGTGAGCGTGCGGCAGTGCGTCGGGCGTGCGGCAGGGCGTGAGCGTGCGGCAGGGTGTGAGCGTGCGGGCACCGGGGCGGCATGAGTGGTCTTTTTGCGG
>CALHXW010000252.1 GCA_938040325.1 uncultured bacterium
CCGGCACGCATCACGCCTCACCCGGCACGCATCACGCCTCACCCGGCACGCATCACGCCTCACCCGGCACGCCTACGCCTCACCCAAAACGCCGACGCCTCACCCGGCACCCTGCACGCGTACGGCACAGGCGTTCACTATGCGCTTGGCAAAGTTGCCATATATGGCAACATGCCGACCCATGATGTCGGAACTCGAATTTTGCCTCGAACAGAGCGCTGCTGGGCTGCACCACCTCTTTGATCACGACACGATCAGGCGTGCGTTTGAGCTTGAGACGGCCGGCGTAAAGCCCGAGGTTGCGGCTGCTACGAATCAGCTCATCGATGACGTTCGTGCGGTGGCTCAGCTCGACCAGCGGCGTGCACGGATTGTCCGAGCACCTGCCGACGTCCAGCAGGTCTTTGCCAGGCTCTACTTCACTTACCTCGACCGCTACCTGGCGCGCCGTGGTGTGACCGTTCACTGAGGCTGGCTTTCCGCGGGCTTACGAGTCCCAGACCAAGCGCTCTCTCCGGCTGCGACTTCCGCGATGCACTCGCCAGCGACGTCGATTCGCTCGCCGAACTCGAGGATGCCTGCAGCGCCTTCATTCGGCCGACGACTCGTTCGCTCGAGACTTAGAAGGGATAGAGCGCTTCAAAGTGGACCGCGGTGGCATCGTCTCGTGCACTGCAGCTACCGTCTTCGCTGAGCGTTCGGCAGCGTAGTCCGAACACCGGAAAGCCGAGATCGACGCGGAGGGGCAGCACGCCGCCGATGAGCCACCGGAAGCCGAAGCCGGCTGAGAAGCGGAAGCTGCTGCCGTAGATCTTGCCGTGGTCTTCGGCGAGTGCGCCAAAGTCGAAGAAGGTCGCAAGCCAGACGTCGGCGTCCCTGATGAGCGGTATCCTGAGCTCGGCAATGCCGTTGATCAGGACGTTGCCGCCGAACTCGTCGGAACATGTGGGGTCGAGCTCACCGGTGTCGGTGTAGCGGCAGACCCCGTCGTCGGCGAATCCTCGAAGGCCCGAGCCGCCTCCAAGCGTGAAGCGCTCGTTGGGTGGCAGGAACTTGTCGTCGAAGCTAAAGCTACCGCCGTAGCGGGCGTAGAACGCCAGGATGGGGCCGCTCAGCTCGACCGCTGCGCGCAAGCTCAGCTCCCAGCGCAAGAAGCTGTTGAAGTCGATCGTCCGGCTCTCGCGGTCGGCGGCAAGAATCAGGCTTGTGGCCGCCGTGACCGAGAAGCCGCTGCTCGGGTGCAGTGGGTTGTCCTGCGTGTCCCAGCGCCAACGCAACGATGTCGAGATCTGCGGGCGGAACGTCTGGGTGTCGCACGCGCCGTTGAAGGGGCCATCGTCGTCACACGCCGCCTCGACGCTCGTCTCCTCTGCGATCTCACGCGCCAGGCTTGAACCGAACCCGACGGACGATGACTCCAAGCAAAAGAGGCAGCGCTCGTCAGGGTCTTGAAGCTGAATCCAGCCGCCCCGCACGCTCAAGCTCGTGACCATGGTCTCGCTCACCGGCCAGGTGAGTGCTGCCTCGGCACCGAACTCGAGGCGGTCGAGCGGGTCGGTCACGCGGTCGAGCTCGCCAATGAGGGTCAGCTCCAGCCGCACGGGTAGGTCGTATGGGCGCGGAACCACCCACTTCGGGTTGAACGAGGCGAGCCGCAGGAACTGGCTGAACGACACCCCTGCAGCCATCGGAAAGCGAATCTGGTGCCCGAGTCCAAGGACGTTGAGGTCGAGGTACTCGTACTCGGCGAGAAAGACGATGTCGGGGATATCGAGGGGAAACCCACGCCCAAGGCCGCTCGACAGCCGATCGACGTTGGCGAGAAGCGTACCGGTGACGCTCGCCACCGCCCGCGGCACACGATCGATGTCCCGTCGCTGGATGCTACGGACGCCGCCGGCGACGTCGATGTACTTGTAGCCCGTTTCCTCAACGCTCACCAAGATGGTGGCGGTGGTGCCGGGCGGGTCTTCCTCAAGGCCCACGATATCGATGCGGACGCTGTTGAAGATGCCGAGCTCGCGCATCTGACGCATGGCGGTGTCGACCCGTCGCTGGTCGAGGGGCTCATTGGGCTTCGGTAGGTCGCGGACCAGGGTGTGCCGGTCGGTCTCGAACGCACCACGGATGAGGATACCCGCAACGAACACCTGAGGCCCCTCTTCGATCCGGGCGCGGAGCTCGACGTCGCTCGACGTCACCACCTTCGTCGGATCGCACGCCGCATCGGGGGCATCGCGGCGCACGCACCCCAGTGTCAACGTGGCGTGGAGGTAGCCGCGGTCTCGGTACCAGCGCAGAATCCTGTCGCGCCCTTCAACCACGAAGAAGCTACCGAAGGGACCTCCTTCCTCCCAGCCACTAAGCGTCTTGAGCTCTGCGTCACCGAGGGCAACGTTTCCGCTCACGTCGAGCTTGGTGATGGTCGAGCGCGGGCCCTCTTCAAACGGGATCTCCAGGTAGAGCGACATCTCGCCCACGCGCTTTCGCAGCAAGAAGCCACGGTCCTGGAAGGTGTAGCGCCAGGCGCGCGCGCCCTCCTCGCTGGCCGATGTCTCGCGGCTCGGGGTGACGTCATCCGGCTGACCGACCAGGTCGTAGGCGAAGGCATAGTGCCCGCGCTCACGGTAGTAGCGCTTGAGCAGTGTCAGGTCGAAGAGCACGCGCTCGGGGTGAAAGTGTCCGGAAGAGCCGAAGAAGTCGTAGGGCTTTGTCTGGACGACCTTGAGCAGCTCGTCCTCTTCGTAGCTCTCGCGGCCCACAAAGCGCATGCCCTGCAGCCGACGCTCGTGGTTGAGGGTGATCGTGTAGTCGATGATGCCGCGAACCTCAGCCTTTGACCGGCGTCGACCGTCTGGGCCGCGGACTTCTCTGTGCTCGGCTGAGACCTCTGCGAAGGGAAAGCCGCGGCCACGCAAGAGCTCGCTCATCGCCTGGGCGCCGCGCACCGCCTCGTCGCGGTCGAAGACGCCGGAGGTGGCGAAGGGCAGCGTCTCTTCCCAGTCCACCAGAGGCTTGCGGGCGAAGGGACGCTTGCCGTCGGCGTCGCGATCGATCGGGTCGGGCATGCGAAATGACGGAACGCTCGCGTCGGTCGCGCTCGCAGCATCACGCTCCCAGATCCGGACGAGCCAGCACTGGCGCGTTGTGACCACAACGTCGACTTGGAGCGGGTCGCCGACGGTGGTGACCTCAACCTTGGGGCGCACAAAACCAGCGCCTTGGAAGGCGCGCTTGAGTCGATCCCGAATGGTGCGCGCCGACTTCGACGTCCACACGTCATCGTAGCCAAGCCCGGTCAGGCGCTCCAACCGAGCCAGCGGGATCCTGGGGCAGCGCAGCCCGTCGGCCTCGACGACGCCCGTTCGCTCATGTCGCACGCGGATCTGGTCGACGCGACCGCGCTCGCCCTCAGCGATGAGGAACTCGATGTCCACGCCCAGCTCGCCGTTGCTGGTCAACGCGACGCTGATGTCGACGTCCTCGAGGCCAGCGGAGCTGTACAGGCGCTGGAGGGAGGCGATCTGTCGCTCGACGTCAGGGTTGTCGCGCGGCCGACCAAGGTCGGCGTTGAGAACGGTGCCCGTCCGCAGAAACACGCGCTTGACGATGTCCTTGTCCTTGAAGAACGCGTTGCCGCTGATTCGCACGTTGCGGACGAACGTGTTGGGGACGACCTCGATGGTCAGCGTGCCTCCGGAGCACTTCAGAGCCGTCGAGCGGAAGAGCTTGGTCGCGCCGAGTCGCCGGTGTGAGCGGTCGATCTCGGGCTGTGTCAGCGTGTGGCCGATCGGCAGCTCCACCAGCTCCCATAGCCGCTCCTGAGATGCGTCGTCGCGGCACTGGGACGTCTCGCAGCCGCGGATGGCACGCTTGTTGATCGTCATGCCAACGCACGCCGCCTCGTCGGCCGCGCGCGCTGTGTCGGCGCCCAAAACGACCGCGAGCATGACGACCAGGCCGTGCGCGAGGCGTGCGACAGGTCGGCAATGCGTGGGCAGCGTGCCCACGATCAGTCCAGCGGGATGCGGTAGCGGCAACGGGCCCTATAGCTGTCTTCGGTGGAGGTTGCGGCATCGCTCCGGCGGAGCGTGCCGTCGCACGTGAGGTTGTCGCCTAGCTGCAAGCGGAAGCGAGCCTGCAGCCGGGTCTCGGTGGTCTCACGAACGGCCGTGCCGCGGAAGCACAAGTCGGGGCTAAAGCACGTGCCGACCGTGTACTCTTGGTCGCCGCGGACATTGAGCCCGACCGATGCGGTGCGCAAGAACGGCGACTTCAGAACGTCGTTGAGCGTCTCCGCGAGGTCGGCGGTGATCACCCGGTCGCTGCGCGAGCGGTCGAGGTCGTTGCGGCGCGGCTTGCCCGTGAGCAGCAGCGACTGCAGATCGGCTTGGTCGAGGGTCTCATCGTCGCTGGTGATCTCCACGCGGAGATCGGGCACACGCCCATAGATGCGTAGCGTGATGACCACCTCTTTCTCGTCGGCGTCTTGGGTCTCCGATGAACCGCGCGCCAAGTAGAGAATCTCGGTCTGGGCCGATACGTCGAGGGTCGGTGCGTCCGGGTTTCCGTCGAAGTCGACAAAGCCTCGGACAATCTCGAACTCGCGGCCGAAGATCCGATAGATCAGCGCGCCTCCGGGGAGCAGATCGACCCGTCGGTAGACCTCGGGGCGCTTCACCGTTCCGGCAAGGGAGAGGTCGAGCCGCGCGTCGATAGTGGCTTTGCCAAGGGGGAAGTCGCTCTCCATGCGAAAGTCGTTAGACGTCACCGAAACGTTGAGGGCCATGTCTTCGAGCCACGGTAGCGTCTCGGTCAGCGGGGTCTCGTAGGCAGCTGAGACGCCCGAGATGGCGCCGCCGATCGAGCGTGCCAAGGTGTCGAAGCTCTTGAAGTAGCGGCCCTCCGTGATGCGGACCTCGCCATCGAGTGAGAGCTGCATGTCGTCGCTGCCAAAGTCGCGGACCCGGATGGAACCACGGGGGTTGAAGGTCGCCGTGAACTCGCCCCGACTCGTGTAGGACAGGTCGGTGCCTAGGATCTCGAGGTCGGCGTCCTCGAAGTTGTAGTCGCGCATCACCAGCTCGCCCAGCAGCTGGAACCTGCCGTCTTCCAGCTCACCCTGGAGCCCGTGTCCCTCAAGCATCATGATGCGCTGGACGCCGTCGTCGCCAGATCGCAGCGCCACGGCCGACGTGTCCGATAGGCGAATCTCTCGGCCCATGGAGCGCGGGACCAGGGTGACCGACCGAGGCTCGACGCGGCCAGTGATTCGCGGTTCGCTCAGAGGACCACCGATGTGGAGGAGCGCGGTGGTGTCGTCGGGGATGCAGCGGCCGCGGGCGGCGAGCCGCGTTGCGAGAGGATCTTCGGCAATCGCGACCGAGCCTTCGACAACGCTGAAGTAGTCCTTGAGCAGCCGGATCAGGCCGAGCTCCAGCCCGCCAGCGATCTGCGCGTTGAGCACGCGCTTGGGACTCACCGAGCCGCACAGCGTCATGCCGCGTCCGGCTCTTGTCGCCCCGTCGGGCCGGTTGCCCTCGGTCGACTGAAAGGTGACGGGCTCGAGCCGCCACGACCCGCGCTCTTCGCGCACTGCCAGCGGGGTGACGTTGGCATAGCTCAAGCCTTCGCTGCGGAGGCCGACCGCTAGCTCACCAGGCGCAGCGTCGACCTTGATGACGACCTTGTTGCGTTGGGGCCAGAGGTCGAGCGCCACGACCGCAGAGGTCGTCAGCCGAAAGTCGCCGCCCGCGAGGGTTGGGATCCGCTCGTGAAGCGCCACGTCGACCGCTTTCGCGCGTAGCCGGAGCTTCTTGGGCGTGAGGCCATCCATGGTTAGTGCGCTGCCGTCGAGCAGCTCAAAGCCGTCGAAGAAGCTCGCCGACGACAGGTCCCAGCGTCCATCGGGAAGGGTCGACAGCTCCAGCGACGCGTCGCCAAGCTCGACGTTGCCGAAGCGCAGCGCCGCGAGGCCCACCGAGCCCAGCACCGTCGGACGGCTGAGCGTGCCGCCGAGGTCCAAGTGAGCGGTGATCTCACCGCCCAGGTCGAGGCCACCGCGCCGAACAGCGCGGAACGTGCGCAGCGGTAGCTGCCGGAACTTCACAAGCCCCGTGAGTCGCTCGTTCTTGCCCCGAACCCCCATCGCGCCTGAGAGCGTCTGGCCGCTCGACAGAACGGCGGTGACGTCAGTGACATCCCAGCCCTCTGCGTCGAAGCTAACCTCGCCGCTGACCTTCTGGACACGCTCGCTGCCGAGCTCGATCCCTTGAGCATCGAATGTCCCGTTGCCGACCCACTCGCCAGGGTCGCCGGAGAGCGAGCCGGAGAGGCTCTTGCCCTTGAAGTTGAAGCGGTACGGCAAGATCTCGTTGATGAGGGTACCGTCGAACTTCGTGACGTTGACGCGGGTGAGCTTGAACGGCAGCTCTGGTTCGTAGGGCCCCCACGGCCCTTTGAAGACGCGCAGCTGACCGTCGACGTCGAGGTTGGCCATCTCGTTGTTGGACTTCATGCTGCGCGCATGGAGGACGCCGTCCTCGAGCCGCACTTTGCCGCGCACACGCTCGTAGCGGTACTTCTCGAGGCCAGCGTTGGTCCAGTTCATGTCGCCACTGAGGCGCGGCTTGGCCAGGGGGCCTTCCAGGCTCGCGGCCTTGAGCACGAGCCGGCCGCGAAAGTTTGGCCACCCCATCCGCTTGGCGGTGTCGGAGAGGTCGCCGACGCGAAGGTAGGGCGTCAGGTTCAGCTGGCCGCGGGCGAGATCGATGGTGCCGGCGGCGCGGACCCGGTTGCCAAGACCGTCGAGAACGAAGCGCTCAAGGTCGAGGCGCTCCTCGCGAACCGCGCTCGGATCGGTGCGGGCGGCGAGGTCATAGACCAGCGCTCCAGCGAGGTTGTAGCTGCCGCCAAGTGGCATCAGCGCCGAGCCGGGCCACTCGAGCTGCGCGCTGACGATGGTCGTCTCAACGCGCGTGGCGCCGGTCAGCAGGTCTCGCTCGCTCTTCAGCTCAAGCTGGCCGTCAAGCGTCCCGGCGAACTCCTCGGCGTTGAGCCCAGGGATGACTTGCGCCCCGGCGCGCCGAAGGTCGACCCCGGTGACCTGGAAGCTACCGTCGATGAACTCCAGCCAAGGCCGCGTCTCGCGCTGGCCATAGAAGGCGTTGACGCCCGTGACCCTCCCGCCCCACAGCCGGGCATCGAGCTGATGGATCTCATAGGCGTGCTTGTCCGGATCCCGTGGCGTGGTCTGAGGCAGCGTCTGAAAGTCCACGCGGACGTCGTCGAGCACCACCCCGCCGACCACGAGGCGGTCGCTCTCCAAGACCGTCCGCGTCTGCAGGCGGGCGAACGTTCCGTCACCCGAGGTCTTCAACCGCGCTTCACCCGTGACGAGGTCGCCAAAGATGTCGCGAGTGAGCGTGGAGCCGTCGGGCAGCCAGACCTCGCCTTCGCCTGTCCAGCTGTTGGCCTGGCTGGCGTCGAACGTGCCTGCCCAGGTCCAGTTTCCGTCGGCCACAAGCCCGGACGAGTGAGACCAGCGAAAGAAGTCGTGATCGCTCGAGAGCCCCTCGAACTCGATGTCACGAAGCGGAATCACGCGCGGCGCAAGCGCTCGCCCGCGCTCGATCGGCGCTGTGAGGCTGACGTCCATGCTCCCGATCACGCCCTGGGGGACGTAGAAGGCGCTGCGTGCGTCACCGGTCAGTGACCACGTGGCAAGCGCCGACACGTCGTCCGCGCGGACCGTGACGGAAGGCGTGCGGATGATGGCCGACGCTTCAAAGACGTCGGCGGAGGCGACCCGAATGTTGAGGTTGTCGACCGTGACCTGCTCGCCCGGCTGACGGATGTGGAAGGCCCGCTCGATGCTGACCTGACCCTGCTCGTCGACGTCGACTGAGACGTGGGTACGCCCCACCGATGCATGTTCGATCAAGATCTCGAGAGGGGCATCCTCGTCGAGCAGAAAGGCCAGCAGCCCGCGCGCCGTGCCGCCGAGGTCGACGTTGGCAATGACGGCCTCGGTCTCGATGACGGGCTGGCCGTGCTCGCCAAGGATCTGGCCGTCAGCGATCCGAACCTCCCAAGGCAGCGGCCCCCATGTGACAGTGGCCGCAGTGATCGTTCCTGGAATGATCCCTGCGAGTTCCTGCTGGATGACGTCCTTGAAGTGGGTCGTGTTGATGTAAAAATGCAGCGTGAGATACACCGCCGCGATGAAGAGAATCGTGCGCGTGATGACCACGTAGATCGAGCCCAAGACGCTCGAGACGAGTCGGACCAGCAGCCACAACGTCCGACCGACCGGCCCGCGGCGGGTGGCCGTGGTCTCACTCATTGAGTGCTCTCGTCGGCTTTCGTCGGCTGCGCGGTCCCGCGCTCCCAGCGCTCCCCATCAAAGATGAGCCGCGTGCCGTTGGCGCCGGTGAGCTCTGCGTCCGTGATGGCCGACTCGGTGACCCAGCGCTTGCGCTTGGCGCCCTTGGGCTTTTTGCGTTTGGCGCTTGTCTCGAACGTTGCGCGGCCGCCGATGGGCCGGGTTAGCGCATCGCGCAGGTCCTGAGGGACCGCGTTGGTGAGGTTGTCGGCAATGGTCTTGACGGCCGCTTCAAACGCCAGCTTCACAGCGACAGTGACCTTGCCGTTGAACGGATTGATACGAACCGTGCCGTCCGCAGACACCTTGCCCTGCTCGGTCTCAAGACCGCCGTTGAGCGTCCCTTTTGTCACACCGAGCTGAAACCTTCCCTCGCCGGAGGCTTTTCCGACCGGACCCTCGGGCAGGGTGAGCATCGAGGTGGTGACGCCCTTGAGCTCGGCGTCGACCTTCCGCTTTCGCGTGACCGTCAACGACGCGACGGTGACGTCGTCTGCGGACGCGCCGGTGGGCGCAACGACCCGCTTGGCGCGCGCGCCTTCGATCGCAAGTGCCCCCTGCGCCGTGGCAAACCCGCCAGGCACGAAGCGCAGCGAGTTGATCGGCAGGTTGACCTGCTCCAGCTGGATCGGGCCGGTCATGACCCGCTCTGCCGCGAGGCTTCCGACCTTGCCGGTGATGGCACCGCCTTCGAGGCGAACATCGAGGCTGCTGACCGTGAGTCCGTCCGGCGTGCTGGTGGCGTTGAGGGCGCCGGCATGGTGCTTCGACAGGACCGCGTCGCCCTTGGCCGTGAAGCCAAGCTCAGAGCCAAAGCTCATCCCGCCCTCGAGGGCGAGGTCGCTGCCGTGGCCCTTGAGGTTGAGTGCGCCAACACGGAAGGCCTCGCCGGCCCAGACGAAGCGGTTGATCGCCAGCTGCTCCATGTCGACTCGGCGCTCGCCGTCCTGCCACATCGCCCACGACTCCTGCGCGTCGAGGTCGGCGTCGATGGCAAGTCCGCTGTCGGCGGAGGCGGCAACGCGGCCGGCTGCGTTGACGTACTGGAACTGGAGGCCAAACGTTGGCCACGCGAGGGTGAGGGAGCCGCGCTTGAGCTCGATGTTGTCGACAACCATCGGCCGCGGTTCCCGCTTGCGACGTGGGGGCTTTGTGGGATCGCGCGGCTTCTTGAGCGCCTCGGTGAGGGTGAGCTTGCCCTTGTCGTTCCACTCCAAGTGCAGCACGAAGCCGTCGGCAACGATGTTGCGCACGGCGACCGCGTCACCGAGCACCGTGCTCATCGCGATGTCCGCCTCAGCACGCGTCGCGTAGAGCAGCGGGCGCTGAGCTTCGTCCACAATCGACAGCCCAAAGATCTCGAGCTCCGTTGGCCCTGGCCCCCACTTGATGCGGTCCGCGCGGATGCGTCCCTCGGGCGCACCGGCTGCTACCGCGTCGATGATAGTGCGCTGCCCGTGGGCGCTGTTGACCCAGAAGTAGAGACCGAGCCACAGTCCAACGAGGAGCAGCGCGGACCACAAGAGGGCCGTTGGCCAAAAGCGCGGCTTCGCATCAGGGGGCGGGTTCACGCGCGGAGTGTAACAGGAGCCTCACGGTTGGGCTAACGTCTACTCGCATCGAGAGACGCTCG
>CALHXW010000253.1 GCA_938040325.1 uncultured bacterium
TGAGACCGACGAGGACAGCGACGCCATCCAGCAAGAGTGTGCGAAGGCCTCACGCGACGGGGTCAGTGGCGTGCCGACCATCACGGTGGCGGGGCGCTATCGCTTCGTCGGCGCCCAAGACCCAAGCTACTACGTGCGCGCGATAAATTTGCTCACAACACCACCGAACGCCGACAACACGTCGACCTAAAAGATCATATTGATGTCGGCGTTGGCTGCGTTCTCAACGAACACAGATGCGCCACCGTACTCTAGGTTCGGTAGGTCCATCAGGTCGGCTTTCGTGATGCCCATCACCGACATACTCATCGTGCAGGCAATGAAGCGAACCTCGGCATCGACAGCGGCGTCGAAGAGCTCTGGCATCGTCATGATGTTTTTGTCCTTCATGATCGAGTTCATCATCATCTTGCCAGCGCCACCGAAGTTCATCTGACCCAGCTTCTGACGCTTCGGACCCTTCGGCATCATCCACTTCATCATTCGCTGCATCCACGATGTCTTCGGTGCCTCGACGTCCTTTCGTGGGCGCTCGCCGCGTAGCGCGTTGAGTCCCCAGAACGTAAAGAAGATCGAGGTGTTCATCCCCTGTGCGACCGCCGTGTTGGCGATGAGTAGCGCTGCCATGATGGCCTCAAAGTCGTTGTGCAGGACCAAGATCGCGCAGGACTTCTGCGCCGGTACGGCGAGCGGAGCGATATCGGAGTTGCTACTCGTCGCCGGCACAGCGGGCGGCATTGTCACAAGCACACCCGAGCTTGCTGCCGCGCTCGCAACCGGTGCTGCGTCGGGGGTGACTGGTGTCAATGCGACCGTCGCGATGACGCCATTGGTGGTGGACGTCAGCCCGGCGAGTCGATGGCCGCTCAGCTTGCACCAGGATGCAATGTCGGCGCCGAAGGCCATGTCCGGCGCGTGGACTTCGAGGGTCGACGTACCAGCGGGCGCGTTGACGGCCTGTCCCCAGAGCGTGTTGAGCCGCTGTGCCGGTGGCGTTGCCGTGAGGTCGATCGTCAGCAATCCAGTGGAGGGTGAGCCAGGTGCTTGGTGGTTGCCGCGCATCGGTGCCGCTGGAGGTTCGGTCCGCTCGACCCCTTTGTAGACAATCTTGGCGCTGCTGATGCCGCCTTGGTTGGTGATCTCGACGAGCTTCGAGCCGTTGCTCCGCGCCCAGCTGGCGATGTCCATGTCGAACGCGTCGTCGTCGGCCGTCACGACGAACGTGGTTCCGGGTTCCATCGAACGGACAAACTTTGCTACCTCAACAATCGGGCCTGGACACTGCATGCCGCAGCAATCAAGCCCGAGGATCTCGGCCTCACTCGGGACGCTTGGCGACGAGACGACCAGCGTTGGTCCAGCGGTTGTGTGCATCGGCGGCATGCCCATGGTGGTCGTCTTGGGGCCGGCCAACTTCACCGTTGCGTGGTAGGTGCCATCAGCGGTCTCCAACGAGACCAACTCAGCGTTCGCGCTGCGACACCAGCTCTCGATGTCCGCAGGGAATGCATCATCATCAGCCACGACCCGAAGTAGCCCACCAGAGCCCTTCATGCTCCGAGCCGCCTTGGCGGTCGACAGGATGGGCTGCGGACACTGCTGACCGCGACAATCGATTTCGTTGATAGGAAGGCTACTCATTGGGGCTCCGCTTGAAGAGATAGGACCGGCGATATGTGGGCTGATCCATCGTTGTCGCTCGCTTGAGACTGAGCGTGTGTTTCGTTGCGGCGGAACGCATTCGAGAACTCGTTCTCAATGGCGTCCGCGAGGAATCTAAGTGTGGCGTCCGTGCCATGCCGTGCGACCTTGCCGAGGCGTTCGGACTTGTTGGCAAGCACGGTCAGCCCCGCGTCGTGCGCTTCTCCGGCAAGGACATCCGCGGTGGCTTGAAGGGCCGGTCGGTCGTCGGACTCCACGCTACCGGCCAAGTCGGCGATGAGGGGGGCGAGCGCAAGAATGTCCGCCTGCGCAGGCGTCCTTGGCGAGGTTCGTGTTTCGGGTACGGCAGAGCTGACTGGCGGTGTGACCAGGAGTTGCACGATACTGGCGAGGTGGGTTGATTCGTGGGCCCCGACCAGCCTCACGTTCCTGCGGCTGCGCAACGCCGGACTGAGCGGGCCATCGCCGAACACCACGATGGCGACGGCAGGGCCCACGGCCGGTGAGAGCGCTGCAACAACGTCGGCCGCTGGAAGCTCGCCGAGCGACGCAGGTATGACCATTGCTGCGAGGGCGTTTGCGGAGGCCTGCTGTTGTGCCGCTGCGAGCGTTGTTGCTGTGAGCAGTTCCCACTCGTCGAGTAGGCCAACGATCGAACATAGCCGCTCGAGACTATCGTCAATCAAGAGGACCGTGCGTGGCGGCGACATCGGTGCCATCGCGTTCGGCGCACGCTCGGTTGTCGCAGAGATCGGAATGAGCTTGCCGCTCTCAGCCGCAGGCTCGGTAGACCGCGCATCCCGGGCCTTTACGAACCGCGCGAGGTCTCCCAAGACTCCAGCCCATCGCTCGCAGAACTCGCTCGCGCTCAGGCGCTCTGCCGGCTTTGGCTGGAGCAGTCCGTCGACGATGCCAGCGACGTTAGCTGGAATCGTCGGTTCGACAGCGCGAATATCGGGTGGACTCGGCAGCGACACCAGGTACCGAACGAACGAGCCGGTGTCGATGAGGTCGTGCAGAAACCGCGTGCCGGTCAGTGACCACCAAAGCATGGCGCCCAGCGAGAACATGTTGGAGCGAGTCTCAAGAGCGTCGCAGAGCTGCTCGGGTGCGAAGAACCTCACCGCGTGTTCCATCTCGACCGTCATCGATGCAACGCCTGGTAAGAGCCTCAATCCGAAGCCCGTGACGTTGGCCGTGGTTCGACCGTCTTCGAGTTCGTCACCGATCACGATGTTTCGCGGTTCGAACTCAGGGTGTGTGATGCCCTGTGCGTGCAAAGTCGCGAGCAGATCGCCAAGATCGTGGAAGAGATGCCAAGTCGAGACTGCGTCCAGCCGGTCGTGCTCGAGGGTCGCTGAGAGTGCTGTGCCCTGCACGTGGCTCAGCACAGTCATTGGGGCCGACTCGTCGTAGGTCCCGGCCATGTAGACGCTTGCGAGGCGCTCGTGCTGAATCCGGCTGAGCGCTTGGACCTCTGTTGCAAAGCGGGCCGCGATCGCGTTCGCGGCAGGCGTGTTCATCAGGCTTTGGTGCGCGACCTTGACGACAACCTGACGAGCTGGAAGCTCTTGGTGCCCCAAGTACGACGTCCCGAAAGGCCCGTGCTCAAGGACCTCTTTGATGACGATCGATCCGAAGACTCTCTCGTCGATGGCTAGGGAACCGTTTGGGTTAGGCATTGCGCGTTCATCTCGTTGTCGGTTGCTCAAACCCAGCAATCGGCGGGCCCGGAAGCGAGCTTGAGAGCTCTCTTCGTAAATGTGAGCTTTTGGCTCTAGCGAAGTAACTTGATGGGATCTTCAGGCTTATTGGCAATGTTTTGGGTGAGTTTTGTTAAACTGAATCTGTTCGCCAAATCACAACGATCAAGTCGCCAAGATGGTTGACCGGAACGCTGCGTCCACCGAACATCCAGGTGTGATGGGCCGGGAATGTCGTCTCCACTCACTTTCGTTCGATTCTGAGTAAACGATCTCAGCACCTCTGGAGTTGATAGGTTCGTATGGAACCCTTTGATCGCATCCGACGTTTCCTCGCTGACGTCCGCAGCCGGCTCAACCGCCACTCGCTGTCGGAGGCGCTCCTCGCTGCCTTGGCCATCATCGGCGTCACGTTGCTGGTGTCGTTTGGCGTCGCCCAGGTCCTTGGCATCGGGCCGGGCCGGTGGGGTTGGCTGGCCATTGCGCTCGGGGTCGGGCTGGCTGGCTACGCCGCCTACACCCTCTGGCTCTTGCCCAAGCGCAAGCGCTCAAGCGACGAAGCGCTCGCGCTCTGGGTTGAGGACCGCGTCGACGGGCTGAAGTCTGGCGTCATCACCAGCGTCCAGACCGCACCGATGATGACGATGCCGGCGTCCAAGCAGGCCAACCAAGGTTTCTCTCCGGCGCTTGCGGAGGAGTCGGCGCGACTGACCTCTCAGCGCCTCGCCAAGGTCGACTCCACGTCGCTGCTGAACAAAGACCGCTTCAAGAAGCTCGCGATGGCAGCAGGCGGCGTGCTGCTTGTGGGTATGCTGATCGCGGCCGTGAAGCCGTCCTATTACGCCGACGGCATGACGGCCCTGACCGAGGCGCCGTTCGATGACGTCGTCGATGGCGAGCGACTCGTTGCCGTTGCGGTGAGCCAGCTCACCCTGGAGATCCACGAACCGGCCTACACCCAGACCAAGCCCAAAAAGATCAGCAAGTCGTCGGGCGACTTTCAGGCGCTCCGCGGCAGCAAGGTCCGCTTCGCTGCGAACGCGCTCTACCCCGTCGAGGAGGCGATGCTGGTGCTCGAGTCGTCGCCCGAAGCCCGCTGGCCGCTCGAGGTCGGTGATGGTGGGACCATTCGCGGCAGCCTCAATGTCGGTGACGCCGACCGCTACCAGTTCATGCTGGTCGAGCCCGACGGGACGATCGTCCGCGAGAAGGTCTGGCGCGAGGTCGACAGCCGCGAGGATCAAGCGCCGGTCGTCGATCTGCTCCTGCCGGAGTCCGACGTCGAGGTGAAAGCGGGCGACAACGTCGCGCTCTTCTTCGAGGCGAGCGACGACTACGGCGTCGAGGAGGTCTCGCTGGTTGTTAGCGGTGACGACGGCAACGAGATCATGCGCCGTGTCGTCGTCAGTCCACGCGGTGAGCGCCTCGCGCGCGGCGACGAGACGATCGCCGTCGCCGAGCTGAGCCTCGATGCCGGCGAGTCCGTCGACGTGTATTTTGAGGCCAACGACAAAAACGACGTCAACGGCCCCGGCGTTGCCAAGAGTACTGCCCGCCGGATCACCCTCTACAGCCCCGATGCCGAACGCGACCGGCTGCTCGCCGACCTCAAGCAGCTCGTCGATCAGGTCATAGCCAACCTCGCCGATCGGCTCGAGAGCCCCATCGACGAGAAGGACAAGCGGAAAGTCCAGCGCTACATCCAGCTGCAGCAGATCATCAACGGCGACATGCAGGCGCTCATCTCCACGATGCAGAGCCTGCTGGCGCGCGCCAACAACGACGAGGGCATGTCGGAGACGATTCGGTCGACGCTGCTTGAGGTCATCGCTCGGCTCGAGGACGTCAACACCCAGGAGCACGCTCACCTCAAGAAGGCCGTCATCGCTCGGGTGAAGCCCGACCCGGCGGTCACAGCGATGTTGCTCCTGGGGAGCAACGAGGAAGCCATCACCGAGGAGGAGCAGGCGGCGATCAAGCTCAAGAAGGCGCACGACCGTGCCGTCAAGGACCGGGCGCTGGACCTCGGCAAAGAGCTCATCGACACCCAGAACGAGATGATGGACCTGCTCCGCAAGCTCAAAGACGAGAAGGACCCAGCCGCACTCAAGGCGGCGCTTGAGAAGCTCAAGAAGCTCCAAGAAAAGATGGCGAAGCTGCAGGCTGAGCTGGCGAAGCTCCGCGAGCGGACGCCTTACGAGAATCAGAACCCCAACCAGCGGCCAAGCCAGAAGCAGCAGGACATGAAGGACATGGGCAACTCCATGGACAAGATCCAAAAGCTGCTCGAGGAAGGCAAGATCGACGAGGCCATGAAGATGCTCGAGGAGATGCAAAATCAGATGCAGAACCTCATGGCGGCGCTCGAAGAGGACTTCAAGGGAGGCCAGCAGGGCGACAACAAGCTGGCGCAGAAGCTCAACGAGGCGCAGCAGAAGCTTGGCGAGCTGGCCGATGGGCAGGAGGGGATCCGCAAGGAGACCCAGAAGCTCGACGAGGCGATGAAGCGGCGTCAAGACGAGGCGCTCAAGCAGAAGCTCAAAGAGCAGCTCGATGACGCCGCGGCGAAGGCTGACGAGCTCAAAGAGGTGCTTGAGACGGTCGACCCGAGCGTCTTGCCTGAGCAGGACAAGCAAGCGCTTGAGAAGCTCAAAGAGGATGCCGACCAGGCCAAGCAGCAGTGCAACAGCGGCAAGCCAGGCGCGGCTGAGGGCACGGCGCAGTCGCTGGTCGAGGGAACGGACGGCCTCAAGAAGGAGGTCGCTGAGAGCGAGGCGCGCGAGAGCGAAGAGGCGCGTTCGCAGGGTCTCAAGGACGGCATGGACAAGCTCGGCGAGGCCAACGACAAGGCCAAGGAGCTTGCGGAGATGCTCAAGGAAATGAACAAGGGCGGGGGCCCTGGGCCGCCGCCGCCGTCACAGGGTGAGCAGCAGCAGGCCAACGACCTCCAGAAGAAGCAGCAGCAGCTCCAGGAGGGTACCCAGCAGCTCGAAGAGATGATGAAGGAGCTCGACGGCCAAATGCCGGGGCTCGGCAACGAGATGAAGCCAGGGCTTGAGCGCGCCAAGCAGCAGATGCAGCAGGCCGGCGAGCAGCTTGGGCAGGGCCAGCCGAATGGGGCCGACGGCCCGCAGCAGCAAGCAGCTGAGGAGCTCCAGAGCCTTGAGCAGAAGCTTGCCCAAAAGCAGCAGCAGATGAAGAAGGGTGACCAGGAGCGCGGAGGCGTCAACGACCCCAACGCCAAGGTCGCCATCCCTGAGGAAGACAAGTACGAGGCGCCAAAGGCCTTCCGTGAAGAGGTCCTCAAGGCGATGGGCGAGCAGGCCCCCGAGAAGTACAAAGAGGCGATCGAGCGCTTCTACAAAGAGCTGGTGAAGTGATGGCGCGATACGGCAGGGCGCTGTCAGCGCTCCGTGTTCGGCTGGGATGGGTGGCGGCGACGGCGCTGGTCGCAGCCACGATGATGGCGACAGCCACCCCGGCGATGGCTCAGGGCGTTGACCACCGCGCGGCGGAAGAAGCCCTGTCGGCGTGGGACACGACCAAGGCCGACAGCGTCATCACGGCGCTTGAGAAAGACGACCCCAGCGACCCCCACACGATCTTTTTGCGCGGGCATTACCACTTGCTCGCTGGCAACTACACCGAGGCCGTCGACTTCCTGCAGCAGGCTCAGACGGTCGGCGCGCACCGCCTCAGCAAGCACTATCTTGCGCTCGCGAAGGCGGTGCATGAGCAAACGGCCAAGTACCAAGACCACAAGACGGCCGAGGGCAACTTCATCATCCGGCACGAGCCGGGCGCCGACGAGGTGCTGGTGGAGTATGCAGAAGAGTCGTTGGAGCTAGCGTTTGACGCCCTGACGAAGGTCTTCGACTTCAAGCCAGACCACCCGATCCGGGTCGAGATCTACCCGCAGGTCGATGTGCTCGGTGCGGTCAGTCCGCTAACGGTCGAGGAGATCCGCACGTCGGGAACGATCGCGCTGTGCAAATACAACCGGCTGATGGTCACGTCGCCGCGCGACCTTGTGTACGGCTACGACTGGATGGACACGCTGGCGCACGAGTTCATCCACCTTCTGATCACGAAGAAGAGCCGAAACAGCGTGCCGATCTGGCTCCACGAGGGGCTGGCGAAGTACTACGAGGGCATCTGGAAGGGCGAAGGCCAGCCCAAGCTGGAGCGGCACCAGGAGACGCTGCTGGCGGCAGCGCTCAAGGAAGACGCGCTCATCTCGTTTGAGGATATGTCGCCGTCGATGGCGAAGCTTCCGAGCCAGCGCGCGACGGGAACGGCGTTTGCTGAGGTCTTCACGGTCATCGAGTTCCTCAACAAGAAGCGAGGCAACGATGTTGCGGCCGAGCTCGTCACGCTGATGGGCCAAGGCAAAAACGACAAGGCGGCTGTCGCCGAGGTCGCAGGGGTGTCGTGGGCTGAGTTCACGCCCCTTTGGGAGGCGTACCTGCGCAGCCAAAACTACAAGATCCACAAGGGTCCGTTGGCCCGGAAGCTGCACTTCAAGGGCGAGCACGACGAAGAGGACGAGCTGGCTGAGCTCCGCGTCGAGAAGGTCAAAGACTTTGTGTGGCTGGGCGACAAGATGCGCCTGAAGAAGCGCTTTAAAGCGGCGGTGAAAGAGTACCAAAAGGCCGAGGGCGTCCTCGGGGATGAGACCTCGCCACAGCTCTACTCGAAGCTAGGGCACGCGCTGCTCAAGCTGGAGCGCTTCGACGAGGCGGTGACGGCGCTAGAGAAGCCGATTCCCCTCTACCCGCGGCACGTGCTACTGCACGTCTACCTTGGCGAGGCCAAGCTTCGGCTAGGCAAGCATCAGGAGGCGCGTGAGCACTTGGAGACTGCCGTTCAGATCAATCCATTCGATCCCGACGTGCACAAGCACCTCGCCGCCGTCTACACCAAGCTTGAGCTGCCGCGTCTCGCCGAGCGCGAGAAGCGCTACCAGAAGCTGATTCATGTCCGCTAGCGCCGTGCGACGCGCTAGCTGAACTCACACGGGCGCGCCGCACCGCGCGCGACTGACTCAAGGAGTCGCCGTTGACCATGGCTCCCCCGACCGACCCCGCTCCCTCTGCACCTGCCGCGCCCGCTGGACCTCGCGTGGCGAGCGTCGCCGACGTTCAAGCGGTGGCGGACGCTCGCAAGCGTGTGATCGCCGAGCTTCGCAAGCGCATCATCGGCCAAGATGACGTGATGGATCTGCTGATGATCGCCATCTTCGCCCAGGGGCATGGCCTGTTCATCGGCGTGCCAGGCTTGGCGAAGACGCTCCTGATCTCGACGCTCGCTGAGGCGGTGAACCTCGACTTCAACCGCATTCAGTTCACGCCAGACCTGATGCCGAGCGACATCACCGGCACCGACATCCTCGAAGAGGACAAGGCCACCGGCAAGCGCAACTTCAAGTTCATCAAGGGGCCGATCTTCTGCAACATCCTGCTTGCCGACGAGGTGAACCGGACCCCGCCCAAGACGCAGGCCGCGCTGCTTCAGGCGATGCAGGAGAAGATGGTCACCGCTGCTGGCAACACCTTCGAGCTACCGCCGCCCTTTTTGGTCTTTGCGACCCAAAACCCGATCGAACAAGAGGGGACCTACCCGCTGCCCGAGGCACAGCTCGACCGCTTCATGTTCTCGATTCGGGTCGAGTACCCGAGCTTCGACGAGGAGCTTGAGGTCGTCGCACGCACCACGGGCGGCAGCCAAGAGCCGATCCGGCCTGTGCTCAGCCAGGGGGACCTGCTGAAGTTTCAGGAGACCGTTCGGTCGGTGATCGCCGCGCCCGACATCATCCGCTACGCGGTTGAGCTAACCCGCCGCACCCGCCCTGCGAGCGACGATGCGCCGCCGGTCGTCAAGCAGTACGTCAGCTGGGGAGCCGGCCCGCGTGCCAGTCAGTACCTCGTGGTCGGCGCCAAGGCGCGTGCTGCGCTGCTGGGGCGGCCCCAGGCGTCCCGCGACGACGTCAAGGCGCTGGCGCGTGCCGTGCTGAGTCACCGCGTGCTGGTGAACTTCCAGGCTGAGGCTGACGGCCTGAGCGCGAGCGACGTCATCGACCAGATCGTGGCGTCCATTCCCCAAACGACCATCTAGAGAACGCGGCTGTTGTGGCTGCCGCTGACGCGTGCTGGCCGCCGACCGCTCTTTGGCGAGCAAGATCACGACCACCAACACCCCAGCACCCAGCGCATCGACCGACTCCACCAAGCGAGGCGGGCGAAAGCTCATCGATCCGGAGGCTCTTGCACGCCTGCGCGGGCTGAGCGTTCGAGCGAAGCAGGTCGTCGATGGCGTGCTGCAAGGCTTGCACAAGAGCCCGCACCAGGGCGCTTCGGTCGAGTTTGCCGAGCACAAAGAGTATGCGCCCGGCGACGAGATCCGGCATGTCGACTGGAAGGCGTTTGGCCGCTTCGACAAGTACTACGTCAAGAAGTACGAGCAAGAGACCAACCTCCAGGCGATGTTCGTCGTCGATGCGTCAGGCTCGATGGACTACGGCGCCGAGGGGATGCTCACCAAGTTCGAGTACGCCTCGACGATGGTCACGGCCATGTCGTGGCTGCTCTTGAGGCAGCAAGACGCCGTCGGGCTGGTCAAGTACGCCGGCGAGGTCGGGCAGGTGGTGCCGCTGCGGGCACGCCTCAACCACCTCAACCACATCACCGCCGCCCTAGAAAAGACCAAGGTCAAAGGCAAGACCGACCTGGAGAAGGGCCTCTTTAGCGTCGTTGAGACCACCAAGCGGCGCGGTATCGTCTACGTGCTGAGCGACTTCTTTAGCGACGAAGAGAAGCCGTTTCGCATGCTGCGCCAGCTGGTGAGCCGCGGCAACCAGGTCACGGTCTTTCACGTGCTCGATGGCGATGAGCTGACCTTTCCGTTCAAAGGCATGAGTCTCTTTGAGGGGATGGAGTCCGACCAGCGCCTCCTCGTCGAGCCGAACCTCGTGCGAAAGACCTATCTTGAGCGCATCAACAAACACCGCGCGGACGTCCGGCGTCGCTGCCTCAACGCCCAGGTGAAGTACGTGGAGGTCGACACGCGCGAGGCCCCCGGCGAGGTCGTCTTGCGTCACCTCAAGAGCACGGCCTCAAAAGCGCGCGGGGGGCGTTGAGCATGTCCTTCGGGAACGGCACGTTACTGGTCGGTATGCTGCTGGGGATCATCCCCATCGTCATCCACCTCATCAACAAGCACCGAGCCAAGCTGCGACGCTTTGCCGCAATCGAGTTTCTGCTGATGAGCGACAAGCGCGTGGCGCGTAAGCTCAAGCTCAAGCAGTTTATGATCTTGGCGCTCCGCGTGGCGCTGCTGATGCTGCTCGCGTTCGCGCTTGCCAAGCCGTACATCGAGCCGGACCTAGCGGCGGAGGGCTCGAGCCTCGCCGAGCCAGGCAGCGCCGTGTTGGTCATCGATGACTCGCTGTCGATGTATGCGGTGGATGCGGAGGGAGTCACGCTCCTGCAGCGAGCCGTGGACCGAGCCAAGGCGTTCATCGAGGAAGGCGGCGTGCGGACGAGCATCGCGATCGTCGCTGCCGGCAACCCAGCGCGGACGCTGACCAAGGAGCTGAGCTACAACAAAGACACGCTGCTGCGAGCGCTGAGTCGGATCGATACCGACCCGGCCACGGCAACGCCTCGCGGGCCGGACCTGCAGACCGCGCTGCGTGAAGCAGGACGCGTGCTGAGCGAGTCCGCTGAGCCTCGTCGCAACATCATCATCATTGGCGACCAGGCCGCCCACAGCTGGGGCCGGCTTGAGTACGAGTGGAGCTTTGTGCCCGCCAGCAATGTGGACGTGGTCGATGTGCGCGAGGGCCGACCGCTGACGAACGTCGCCGTGACCGGGGTCGATGTGATCCGCGTCAGTCGCGGCGCCACGCCAGAGGCCGAGCTTGAGGTCACCGCGACCAACCACGGCAGCAACCGCACCAACGTCACGGTCGAGGTGACGCTCGGCGACAAGGTCAGCGCCGAGACCATCGATATTCCGCCCGGCGAGCGCGTGGTCTTGCCCTTCAAGATGCGAGCACCGGCGGGCGCCACGCGTGGTCAGGCGACGATCCGAACTGCGGTCGATGCCCTCGCCAGCGACAACACGTGGCACTTCACGGTCGCCGAGAATCACTCGCTGAACGTGCTGGTCGTCAACGGCGCGCCGCGCAGCCTCGTCTACCTCGACGAGATCTTCTTCTTGCGCGCTGCACTTGCGTCTGAGCAGGTCGGCGACGTGCCCATCAACGCGATCTACGTGACTCAGGACGAGCTCACACCGGCTCGCGTGAGGCCGATGGACGTGGTCATCCTCGCCAACGCCGAGCAGCTCGCACCCGAGCAGCGGCTGGCGCTGACGAACTTCGTCGAGGGCGGTGGCGGCCTCTTCATTGCTGCGGGCGACGGCATCGACGAGCGCGAGCTTGGCAAGAGCTTTGGCGATCTGTTGCCCTATCCGGTGCGCGGCATCAAGACGGTCGCCAAGCGCGACGACCCCAAGGCCGCGCTGAGCGCTCTGACGCTGGCTTCGGTCGACTTCGACCACCCGGTGCTCGAGGTCTTCGATGGCGTCGACGACGCAAGCCTGTTCAAGGCCCGCATCTACCGCTACGCGCTGCTCGATACCTCGGGCCGTGAGGGCAGTCGCGCGATCGCGAACTACGCCGGCGGCATCCCGGCTCTCGTCGAGCGTAGGCTCGGACAGGGCAAGGTGGTCATGCTGACGACGACGGTCGACCGCGACTGGTCCGATCTGTCGCTGCGGACCAGCTTCGTGCCGCTGGTGCATCGCCTGTGTCAGTACCTAGGCCATGCGCTCGACCGTGAAGGCGGCGTCGGTCACGTGGCGGGCAAACCCGTGCGGGTGAAGCTACCCGACGGACGCGGTGAGCTCTCGCTGAGGCGACCTGACGGGGCGGTGGTCGGCGTTGTTGACGACCCGGACGACGCCATCGTCGGCGCGCTCTTCCTCGAAGACATCGACCTCTCGGGTCAGTACACGCTCAGCCGCGCCAACGACCCGCGCCGCGCCGTCAACTTTGCCGTCAACGCCGACCGTGCGGAGAGCAACCTCCAGCTCGCCGACGAGAAGGTCGTCCGCGAAGTGGTGACCGAGCTGACCAAAGACAACGGCGTCCTGCCGAGCGTCGACGTCGCCGAGACCCAGCTGCTCTCGTCCGCCGCGGATAGTCCGCGAACGATCCTGTGGCCTTGGGTCCTTGCCGGCCTGATGCTGCTGTTCTTGGCAGAAGCCTGGCTCATCGTCCGCAACTGACCGACGTGCAGGTCGGAGCTCGACCCCGCGCTACCGGGAGGTCGTCGAGACGCTATCGGCCCGAGAGCGTGGCGACACAACAGCCCGCCTAGACGGAGCCTACGACGTGCTCGGATCGTTGGGAGACGCCGACAGCGTCCGCTCATCCGCGGGCTTCGGCTCGGGGAGCGAAAGCTCGCCTGATCTCGCAGCTGCGGTGAGCGTCAGTCCGCCCGTGCTGCCATCGATGAACCGCGCCCGAATCGCATCGGCCGCCACGGTGGATGCCCGGGCTACGCCGGGGACCGGCGACCCACGCTCGTTGGCAATCTCTCGCAGCGGCCCGATGAGGCTTCGCGGGCCGTGCGCGCCCAACAAAGCGACAAGATCAGGCGTGAACGCCGACGTGTCACCTTTGACGAGCTTGATTAGAGCTGGTTCGAGGTCTGGCATCGCCACATCGGCCATCGTGTCGCGGCGACGGGCGATGAGCAGCGCCCAGAAGCGAAACCACACGTTCAGTTCGCGGCTCTTGACGACCGTCAAGACCTCGTGGTCGCTCAGACTACTGCCGTCGCCTATCATGCTGATACCCGCATCCGGCCGGAGGCCCTCCAGCGACTCAAGCACGGGCTTCGGAAACAGGTGCGGAACGGCGCCTCGCACGCAAAATTCCGTTGCCTGCTCTCGATGTTCGTAAGCGGTAGACTCGCAGCGTTTCACGAGGTTTGTGACGAGCTGTACGTCCATGTCGACATCGCGAACGTCGATTGCAGCTCGCACGCGTAACCATCGTCCGTCCACGACCTCGAACGCTCCGACAACAACCGTCAAGTTGATGCGCTGCAACCAGTTGCTGACGACAGCTAGGTTCTCGGGGCGCACTGTCCCGGGGTAGGACACCGTGCAGGTCAAGAGTGAGTCGGCCAGCTGCAGCTTCGTTTCTGGATTGATGTCATCCATCGACCAGCTCGGCCGCCACAGCCCGCCACGGCCCCTCCGCCACCTGCGCTCATGGTCTCGCCTGAGCAGCTCCACGAGATCTTGCAGAGTGGCCATCGACTTACTCGACCGCTGCCGCCATACCTTCGACGAGTGCTTGGTGGGCGTCGGCGGCGCTCATGCTGCCGCTCGCTACGGCCTGGAGGGCCTCATGGTAGCCCTGCATGGTCCTCACGCCCGTGCCAACCAGGTTCTGAAAGAGCTGCTCGCCCCACTCGACGCCTTCGACGTCCACGGACGTGCGGTAGCGGACCTCGCCGTCCTCGAAGTCCATCTCGAAGTTGCCGATGTTGATCTGGTAGTTCGCCCGCGACATGAACTCAGCGACCGCGAGCCGTCCCTCGACCGGCACAGGCTCGGGATTGATCACGTAGAACAGGATCAGCTGGACCTCGTCGCGGATACCGAAGATCACGGCAAAGTCGGTGTCGTCGAAGCTCACGGCAGAGAACAGAGCGCCGCGCTCTTCGTCTTCCTCGTAGCTCCAGCCGTCGGCCTCAAGAAATCCCTTCACTCGGTCCAAGATGATGCCCATGACGCTCTCCCCGCGCTCTGCGCGTTGCTGTTCGAGGTTGGGTCCCGTCCATCCATCATGACCGCCCAGCGTCGACTTACCACACCAGCCCACCACGTCACTGACTGCGGCTGCCGGTGATCTGCGACAGATCGCGTTCGGCCGGATCCTGCCGCGATCCACCGGGTTACGACCGGTCCACGATCGCCGGTGCCTGCGTCCTTGCTCATCCGTTGGCCCAGTCTCTGGTGCAGGCTGACTGGCGTTTAGGTTTCTTTAGTGTTTACCGAGCGTTTTGAGCATGCGACCCTTCACCCATGCATCACATCTCGTCACTCATCCGGACCATGGGTTCAGCCGTCTGTCTCATGCTCACGCTGGCCGCCTGCGATGACGATCCTGAGCCGCGCAAGATCAACGGCGCTGCCTGCGATCTCTCGTCAGAGTGCTCGTCGGCGCTCTGCGCCTCCAACGTCTGCGTTGACCCTGCCGAAGACGACGACGGCGATGGTCTGACCAACGGCCTCGAGGCGGCCATTGGCACCGATCTTCAGCTCGTCGACAGCGACGGCGATGGCATCGATGACCGCACTGAGGTCGGCGACAACCTTCAAGCTCCTGCCGACAGCGACATCGACGGCGTGATCGACGCTCTCGAGGACAACGACGGCGACATCGACAGTGACTGCCTGCCTGACGTCAATGATGCCTATGACGGCATCGCCAACACCATGTCCGATGAGCATCCCGAAGCCTGCGGCAACGGCGCCTACAGCGGGATGCCCACCTGTCGTTTGCTGGCGGTCGCGACTCGAGGCACCTGTGCCGAGGCGCTCGGCGAAGCCTTCGCATGCTTCGACCCCGAGGGTGAGTGTGAGCTCGTCATCACCGAGCCGGCCTGGGTTGCGACGTTCGACAACGGTGCGGTTCACTACCTGCAGGGTGCAGGCAAGGACGGCATCCTCTTCGTCGCCTCCAACGGCGACAACTGCCTTCGCAGCAGCGCAGACGGCCTGGTCGGCGGCGGCGAGACCTTCGAACAGATCTCAGGTGGCGTGCGATGCGCTGACGGTACGGAGTTCCTCCTGGACGGTGACCTCCGAGACCTGCTGACCTACTGCTTTCAGAACGGCGACGGCTGCGCTGTCGTCAACTGACGCTTGCGGACGCTCCGCGATGTGTTCCCACTGCGCGCTCGTCAGTTGGGCTCATCGTCGGCGAGTGACGTGATGTTGAGCACATCGTCGCGCACCAGCGAGAGCCCAGGGCTAGCGGGCACGCCCTCGCCGGACTCGATGACCCGCAGTGCCTCAGCAGGTGCGACCTCGGAGAAGCAGACCGACATCAGACCGTTGAAGTAGCGGGTCATGGTCTGAACGCCGGTGCCGATCAGGTTCTGTAGGCACTTGTCGCCCCACTCCACGCCTTCGACGTCCACCGAGGTCTTGTAGCGGACCTCGCCATCGTTGAAGTCCATCTCGAAGTTGCCGACGTTGAGGCCATAGTTGGCGCGCGTGAGGTACTCGGCCGCGCGGACCCGCTGCGGCTCCGGAACGTACTGCGGGCTGACCACGTAGAAGATGATGATCTCGAGGTCTTCCTTGACGCCGAAGACGACGCGAAAGTCTGCGCTGTCGAGGCGAACGCCGGAGAAGAGCGCGCCGCGCTCGACGTCCTCGTTGTAGTTCCAGTCATCGCTGTCGAGGAAGGCCTTTAGGCGGCCCATGAGTGTCGCGTTGTCCTTCATCTCGTTCTCCAGAGGGTGCGCGCAGCGCGGCGGTGTTGGGTGCAGCGGCCGGCTCGGTGCCCAGCGGCTAGCGAACCCGCGCATACCACAATCGGCCTCAGCTGGCTTCCGAGTCGTAGACCGGATCGCGTGAGGTCGGGGTGCTGTGGTCGAGCAGCGCATAGGCGGAGGCTTTGATCCGCGCGACGCCTGGGTGCCGCAGCACGCGGTCGAGCGACACCGCGAAGAACTCTTCCCGGACGCCGTCCGCACGCCCGATCTCGACGACCTCGTACTGGCGCTTGATCTCGTCGGCGATCACTGTTGGGCCGGCGCAGAAGCCATAGCCATGCTGGGCAAACGCCTTGAGCAGAGCGGCGTCATCGAGCTCCGCGACGATGACGGGGTGCAGATCCCGCGCATCAAACCAGTGGTCGAGCAGGCGTCGCAGCGCCGTCTCGCTTGTCGGCAGCAAGCACGGTGCGCCGTTGAGGTTTTTGGGAAAGTCTGTGCCAAGCCGCGAGGCCAGCTCTTCGGTGGCGAAGAACGAGACGTCGGTGCCACCAAGCGCGTGGGTGAAGACCTTCAGGTGCGACTCCGGGCCCACCGGCGCATCGGTGATCACAACGTCCAGGTGGTGCAACGCGAGCTGCGACAAGAGGCGCTCCTGCCGATCCTCTCGCAAGACGAGGTGGAGGTCCCCACCGTCGACCTCGAAGGCGGGCTCCACGAAGCGACGTGCTAGCAGCTTTGGGACCACGCCCGCCACGCCAACTTCCATGCGCAGCGGTCGGCCCGTTCGTCGGCCATGCGCCAGGTCCAAGAGCTCACGGCCGGTCATGAAGATGGCGTCCGCGTAGTGAAAGACCTCGCGACCGAAGGCCGTGAGGATCAGTCCCCGACCAACGCGCTCAAAGAGATCCTGGCCCAGCTGCTGCGACAGCAGCTTGAGCTGCGCACTGATGGTGGACGGCGCAAGACTAAGCTCCGCGCTCGCCGCCCGGATGCTTCCCTCCCGTGCGGTCACCCAGAAGTACTGTAAGTGTTGGTAATTAAGCCACTCTTGCATTTCGGACCTCACGAAGCCACTGTTCGCTTTTGACGAATGGTCGTTTCAACATTTCCTGTTTGTCGATGGGTTGACGATACTCCACCTTGCCCCCATGACCCAAACGACTCCCGCCGACTCCGTTGAGCTAAAGAACCCTTCGCCAGAAGCGACGTCTCTCGCCAAGAAGCTCGGGCTCCGTGACGTGTTCGCGCTGAGCACGGGGGCGATGTTTGGCTCCGGCTTCTTCCTCCTACCTGGCCTTGCTGCCGCCCAGACCGGAAGCAGTGTCGCCCTCGCGTACGTGTGCGCTGCGATCCTCGCCGTCCCAGCCATGCTCTGCGTGGCCGAGCTCTCCACCGCGATGCCCAAGGCCGGCGGCGCGTACTTCTTCCTCGAGCGCGCCCTGGGCCCGCTGGCTGGGACCGTCGGCGGGCTCGGCACCTGGCTCGCACTGGTCCTCAAGAGTGCGTTCGCGCTGCTTGGGATGGGCGCCTACCTTGCCATCGTCGTCGACATTCCCATCAAACCCCTGGCCGTCGCGCTCACGGTCGTGTTCGGCGCCGTCAACATCATCGGGGCCAAGGAATCTGCTGGCCTCCAGCGCATGCTCGTCTATGCGCTCATCGGCATCGTTGCCTACTTCATCGCCGAGGCCGCATTCACCGTCCTCGCGGTCCAGGACGCGGCGACGACCTACAGCAACCTCGGCCCGTTCCTGCCCTCTGGCGCCGAGGGGTTCATCGCCACGATCGGCCTGGTGTTCGTCTCCTACGCCGGCCTCACCAAGGTCGCGAGCGTCGCTGAGGAGGTGCAAAACCCTGACCGCAACCTCCCGCTCGGCATGAGCCTCTCGCTGCTCACGGCAGGCGTGATCTATGGCGCCGGCATCTTTCTGCTCAACGCGCTCATCCCGCCCGCTGTCTTCCACACCGATCTCACGCCGCTCGCGACGGCCGTCGAGCCGGCGTTTCAGCTGATGCCGAAGGGCGCCGCGCTGGCCCTCATCATCGTCGCGGCCTTCGCGGCCTTCGCCTCGACCGCCAATGCCGGCGTCATGGCATCGAGCCGCTACCCGTACGCAATGGCCCGCGACGGCCTCGTCTCCGCCCGCTTCACCAAGCTCTCGCGCTTCGGCACGCCGACCCTCGGGATCGTCGCGACCTGCGCGCTGATGATCATCTTCATCGTCGGCTTTGACATCACCGCCGTTGCCAAGCTCGCCAGCGCCTTTCAGCTGATGCTCTTTGCGCTGCTCGGTCTCGCCGTCATCGTCATGCGCGAGAGTCAGCTCGCGTACTACCGGCCGGGCTTCAAGCTGCCGCTCTACCCGTGGCTGCCGCTCGCGGGGATCATCATCCCCTGCGTCCTCATCGCGATGATGGGTGCGATGACGATGCTGTTGACGCTCGCGGCGATCTTCCTCTGCGCGACCTGGTACGTCGTGTACGTTCGCCACCGCGTGACCGGTCGCGCCGGCGCGATCTACCACGTCTTCCGCCGTCTCGGTCAGCGGGCCCAGCACAGTCTCGACGCCGAGCTCCGCGCGATCGTCGCCGAGCGTGGCGGTGTCGAGCTTGACGCCTATGAGACCCTGGTCGAGCGGGCGTGCATCGTCGACCTCCCGGGTACCGTCTCGTTCTCCGAGCTCTCTGACCGGGTAGGCGCCGAGGCGGCGAAGGCCTACGGACTCGACGGGGCCTGGCTCGCCCAGCGGCTGCGCGACGAAGCAGCGATCGGCGTTATCCCGAACGTGCCAGGCGTGGCGCTGCCACACATCCGCGTCGGCGACCGTCTCGAGCACGATGAGCTCATCCTCGTGCGCCTCGGCGACGGCGTGCTGCTCGACCTACCCGAGAGCAAGCCCAACACCGTCTACGCCATGCTTGTGCTGCTCACGTCCCTCGACGATGAGGCCACCGATCTCCACCTCCACGCCCAGCTCGCGGCGACTGCGACCGAGTCGCGCTTCACGAATGAGTGGCGCAACGATGCCAACGACCAGCAGCTCCGGGCGACCGTCTTGGGACGTCGTCGCTACCTGACGATCACCGTGGAGGCCGACGGGCCGTTCGCAAGCTGGGTCGACCAGCGCATCGACACGCTCGCGCTGCCTCCAGGCGTCATCGTCGCGGTCCTCCAGCGCCTCGGCGCCGACTACGTGCCGCGTCAGCGCGAGGTCGTCGAGCTCCACGACCGCCTCACCCTCATCGGCGACCCCCATCGACTGGACCGATTGCGACGTAGTGGCAGTCCGCAGCGTCGCACACGCGACCTGCTCACGCCGTTGCCTGAACCACTACCCACCTCAGACGCCCCGGAAGACAGCCCGTGATGAGCTTGTCGAGCTGACAGGCGGGAAGCGCCATCGCGGGTTCGTGATCGGGCCGGCGGCGCACTGACCGGGAGCCGTGGGCCTCCGGCACTATGTGGTCTCCGTTCCGCGCGCGCCGTCTGCTCATCGCCGACCGATATCTGCTACGCTGTGGGCGTGGGAACGACGCGCACAACCTGGTGGCGCTGCCGCGGCGCGTCGACGTCGCTCGCGCTCTTTGTTTGCGCGTGCACACTCGCAAGCGCATGCGGTGACGAGGCGCGCCGACCCATCAACGCAAGCTGTCAGGACGACGTCGACTGCACGTCCGGGCTCTGCCTCGAGGGTGTGTGCCTCGACCCCGAGGGCGACGAGGACGGCGACGGCCTCACCAACGTCTTTGAGGCGGTGGTCGAGACCAGCGCGTTTCTGCCCGACACCGACGGCGACGGCCTCGGCGACAAGGACGAGGTCGGCGACATCACCAACGCCACCGACACCGACGGCGACGGCCTCATCGATGCCGTCGAGAGCACCACCGCCGATGGCGACCGCGACTGCATCGTTGACCAGCTGGATGCTGATGACGGCTCGGTCCCAAGCGCGATCGTCTCTCAGATCGAGGCGCTCTGCCGCACGGCAGGCGTCTGCGCGGAGGCTGACGCTGGGTCGATTCGCCTCCGATGTCCGCGCGGCATCGACGAGCCTCAGTGCGTCTACGACGGTGTTGAGGGCTACGAAGCCAGCGAGAGTCGCTGCGACCAGCGCGACAACGACTGCGACGGCCTCGTCGATGAAGACTGCCCAAGCCGCTGCGACGATGGTCAACAAAACGGGAGCGAGTCCGACGTGGACTGCGGCGGTGCCGTCTGTGACCCGTGCCCAGACGGCTCAGCGTGCGAGCTCGCACGCGACTGCGTCAGCCGCTCGTGCCCAGGGGATTCCTGCGTGCCGCCTGCGTGTGACGACGCCATCCTCAACGGCGACGAGAGCGACGTAGACTGCGGCGGTGCCTGCTCGGCCTGCGACGTCGGCGATGGCTGCCGTGCAGACGACGACTGCATGGAGAGCGTGTGTAGCGGCGACGTGTGTGCGGCGCCAACGTGCGGCGACGGCGTGCGCAACGGCGGGGAGAGCGATGTGGACTGCGGCGGCGGCTGCGGTCCCTGCGCCGTCGGCGAGGGCTGCGATGACGCACAAGACTGTGTCGAGGGCGTCTGCGGCGGCGGGGTCTGTGCGCCCGCGGCCTGCGACGATGGGCTGACCAACGGCACCGAGAGCGACGTGGACTGCGGCGGCGACTGTGGCCCGTGCGCGGTCGGTGAGGGCTGCGACGTCTGGGTGGACTGCGTCGAGTCCATCTGCAGCGATGGGGTGTGTGCGCCAGCCACCTGTGACGACAGCGTCCGCAACGGCGACGAGACCGACGCGGACTGCGGCGGGAGCTGCGTTCCTTGCGCTACCGGACAGGGCTGCGATGCGGGCACGGACTGCGCCGAGCGCGTGTGCGGGCCCGGCGGGATCTGCGCAGCAGCGGCCTGCGACGATGGGGTGCTCAACGGTGGTGAGGAGGCGATCGACTGTGGCGGCATGAGCTGCATGGGCTGTCCGTGTCTGGGGGGTGGAGACTGTGCCTCCGGCGTGTGCACCGGCGGCATCTGTCAGCTACCGACGTGCGATGATGCCGTCTTCAACGGCAGTGAGACCGACGTCGACTGCGGGGGGCCTGACTGCGGCCCCTGCGGCGAGGGCGGACGCTGCGAGGTCCAGGCAGACTGCGACGTCGGCGACTGCACCGCTGCCGGCTATTGCCTGGTGTTTGAGCCGCTGCACGTCAACGACGGCAACACGTGCGTGGTCGCCGAGGACGGCACGGGGCGCGTGCGATGCTGGGGAGAGGGCGACCGCGGCAAGCTAGGGACAGCCACCGGC
The DNA here is from genome assembly GCA_938040325.1 of uncultured bacterium. GTDB lineage: Bacteria > Myxococcota_A > UBA9042 > PHBI01 > PHBI01 > CALHXW01. The sequence goes on from CALHXW010000253.1 coordinate 21,172, forward strand.
ACCGGTCACTACGGCGATGACGAGGTGGCGGCGTCGGCGCCGTGGATCGAGCTCGGCGGTCCGGCCGTGTCGGTCAGCATCGGCTCGCAGAGCGCGTGCGCAGTCTTCGAAGACGCGACGGCTCGTTGCTGGGGCTGGGCGGCCGTCGCGGGGATCGGGGCCAACGAGGTCGTCGGTGACGACGAGCTGCCCACCTCCGTGCCTGCTCTCGCGCTGCCGAGCGCCTGGCGTGTCGTTCAGATCGCCACTGGGTCTAACGGCAGCTGCGCGCGGCTCGCCGGCGGCACCGTCACGTGCTGGGGCTCCAACAACAACGGCGAGTCCGGCACCAGCACCAGCGGTAACGTGGGCATGAGCGAGGTGGTCGAGCACGACCTCGGCGCGCCGGCTGTCGACATCGAGCGCGGCTCGGGGTTTTCCTGCGCGCTGCTCAACACTGGCGCTGTGCGGTGCTGGGGTAACAACACCTACGGCAAGCTGGGGATCGGCAGCACGACCCACCGCGGCCGCACGGAGCCGCTTGCCAACATCCCAGCCGTGGCCCTGGCGGGTCCAGCAATCGACATCTCGCTCGGCACCGACCACGCGTGTGCACTGCTCGATAGCGACGGCGGCGTGCAGTGCTGGGGGCGCGCGAGCTCGTATCGGCTGGGCTACGGCCACACCGATGTGGTCGGCGACGACGAGACCCTCGACCAGGTCGCGCCGGTTCTCGTGGGCGAGTCGTTGGTCCAGGTTGCCGCCGGCGGGAGTCACAGCTGTGTGCGCGATGCCTCCGGTACGGTCCGGTGTTGGGGGGTGACCTCGCAGCTGGCGACGGGAGCGACCTCGACCGTTCAGCATGCAAGCCAGTCGCTGCCGGCTGTCCTCGGGGGGAGCGCTGTTGCGCTTGGCGTCGGCTCAACCCACAACTGCGTGCGGCTCACGACCGGCGAGCTGGTCTGTTGGGGCATTGGTCAACGCGGCGAGCTGGGTGGCGGAAGTCCAGCTCCGATCGGCGATGTCGACACCCTGCCGCCTGCCGCTGTGCTCGACATCTGTGGGCCCGCTGCAAGCTGCCCCGAAGGCGCGTGTGACGCCGGTTGGTGCGAGGGCCCGAGGTGCGACAACGGGGTGATCGACGGCACAGAGCAAGACGTGGACTGCGGCGGTCCCACCTGCGGTGGCTGTGGCGTTGGCAGCACCTGCCGTGAGGCCGCAGACTGTGTCAGCGGCGTCTGTGGTGCGGGCGTTTGCTCAACGACGAGCTGTACCGACGGTTTCCAAGGCGGGGACGAGACCGACGTGGACTGCGGCGGCAGCTGCAGCGGGTGTGCACACGGCCGTACCTGCGGCGGAGACAATGACTGTGCAGCCGGCGTCTGTTCGGCGGGGCTGTGCGTGGCCGGGAGCTGCCTCGATGGCGTCGAAAACGGTACCGAGAGTGACGTGGACTGCGGTGGGTCTGAGTGCAGGCCTTGCGAGTCCGGGTTTACGTGCGGCGATGACGCCGACTGCGTCGGCGGGTGCAGCAACGGCTTCTGTCGCACGCGCGGACGGCTCGCCGCGGGGGACTTCCATGTCTGTGCAGTCCGCAGCGGGGGCGGCCTGCGCTGTTGGGGGCGAAACACCTTTGGCGAGCTCGGCTATGGGCACGTAGACACGATTGGCGACACCGAGCCGCCGTCGGCCGCAGGCGACGTGTCCCTCGAGGGCTCCGTGATGCAGGTCGTGGCGGGACGCTACTTCACGTGCGCGCTCATCGTGACGGGCGAGGTCCAGTGCTGGGGACTCAACACCTACGGACAGCTCGGACTTGGTCACACCGACACCATTGGCGACGACGAGCTCGCCGATGCCGGCGGCGTGTTGGCGCTGCCTGGACAAGCGGTGCATCTGGCTGCCGGCCGCGAGCACGCCTGTGCGTTGCTGACCACCGGTGCGGTGGCCTGCTGGGGCCGAGGTCTCTCCTATCAGCTGGGCGTCACGCCGGCCGCGCACATCGGCGACGACGAGCCACCGGCGCTTGTGCCGTTGCCAGCGTCGGCTGGACGGGTCGTCGATGTTGCCGCTGGAGCCGACCACACGTGCATCCGCACCGTTGATGGTGAGCTCTACTGCTGGGGCGGCGGGACCAGCGGTAAGCTTGGCAACCTCGGCAACAGCGCGGTCCAGTCCGCGGACCTGGCCACCGCCGTGGACCTTGGGCCAAGCCCGCCGGTCGGCATGTCGCTTGGGCAGTATCAAACATGCACCACCCACCGCGACGGCTCGGTGAACTGCTTTGGCAGCAACGACCGCGGGGCACTGGGTCGCGGTCACCGCTACCACGTCGGGCGCGACAACACGCCCGCGGAGGCCGGCCCGCTCGTCGTCCACGGCCGCGCAACCGCGGTCTCGACCGGTCGCTTTGCGGTTCACACCACCTGCGTCGTTGTGGAGCCTGGCGCTGTGCGGTGCTGGGGGCAGCAGCACGGGGGCCTCTTCGGCAACGGTGAGCAGGGCACGATCGGTGACGACGAGGTCGCAGGCGCGTCGCGTTTAGTGCTCACGCCGCAGCCTGTCACCGAGGTTGCCACCGGCGGAGCTGTCACGTGCGCGATGGCCGCCGACGGTTCGGTCTACTGCTGGGGTGACGGCCGACACGGCGTCCTCGGAAGCCAGACCAGCGATGTGGTCGGCGACGAGGTCGGCGAACCAGCGTTCGGGCCGGTTCCGGTCGACTGAGGATCCTGGTTGCGACTGAGGATCCTCGTTGATCGTCGACCTCGCGAGAATCAGCTGCTAGCACGAGGCTCCTTCCCGGAGTCTCCGCGTGCGTCACCTACTACACGTCGTCAATGTCTTCCGCGGCCCGCTGAACCTGTCAGCGGTCGTCGCGCAGCCCGCAACCCTTGAGTCGATGCGCGACGCTCAGCGCTTTGCCGCCCCGCACGTTCAGGTGACGTTGGCCACCGTGAAGGCTGCCAACGAGGACGTCTTGCTGCCTCCGGGCTTTGAGCCGCTCGCCGACCTTGAGCGCGACGTGACGGATGTCGCCAAGTTCACCACATCACGGCCCTTTCCGCTCCTCGTCGACATTCTCGAGCGCGCTGTCGATGCGGCCACTGCCGCTGGCGCCGACACCATCATCTTCTCCAACATCGACATCGCGCTGCAGCCAAGCTTCTACCGCTACGTCGATGACCAGCTCGACCACGGTTACGACGCGCTGATCATCAACCGCCGCACCCTGCCAGCGGCCTACCACTCGGTGGCCGACCTGCCGCGCGCGTGGGCTGATGGCGGCGTCGAGCACCCGGGTCGCGACTGCTTCATCTTTCGTACGGATGCCGCGCGTCGCTACGCTGTGGGGCTGACGTGCTTGGGGGCCGTCGGCGTCGGCAGCGCGCTGTCGCTCAATCTGGCCTGCCACAGCCAGCGCTTCCGTTGGGTCGACGATGCCAACGTTACGTTTCACTGGGGCGACGAGCGCGCGTGGAACCACGAAGAACGCGACGAGTACGGTGACCACAACCTGCGAGAGACCTTCAACGTGTTTCGAGCGCTGCCTCATCGCGACCGGTTGCGCCGGCTCGGTTCCTTGACGGAGCGACTTGAGCGCGGGGAGCTCGGCGGGAGCTCAGAGGCGCGGCGCAAGCACCAGGCCCGACGCAACGCGCCGCCGGCACTGAAGCTTGCGCGTCGCGTCGCCCTTCGCATCAAGCGCCACCTGAGACCGCCTCCCTTCCCGCAGCCACCACCGATGCCGCCACGATGCGGACCGACCCACGGCGTGCCCGGGCTCAAGCAGCTCCAGCCGAGCGACATCGTCATCGCCGGGTTTCCCGGAACAGGCAGCGACGCCGTCAAGCTGCTCGTGACTGCGCTGCTCGACGAGAGCGGCGCCCCAGCGAACGACCGCCGGGTCATCGCCGATACCGGCGCCACGTTCCAACTGGCACCCAAGACGATCTACGTCTGCCGCGACCCCCGCGAGGCGCTCGCCGCATACTTCGACGAGGCGGCCGCCACCGACCTCGCCAGCTGGCTGCGGTCGTCGGCCTCCGCGAGTCCCGTGCCTCACAGCGGCCCTGGGTTGAGCTGGGCCCAGCACGTCCGGGCGGCAAAGCGCTTCGCCACCGACACGCCAGACCGCATGCTCTGGCTCTCGCTCGAGTCCGTCGCTGACGCGCCAGCTGACGCCGTCGCCGCCATCGCCAAGTTCTGCGGTCTCGACCCGTCAGCCGCGACCCTCCGCGCCGCGGCCGAGCACTGGCAGCCACCCACTGCCGCGACCAGCATCCTCAGCCAGGACGACCTCGACTACCTCAGCATGTGGGCGGGTCCCACGATGGCAGAGCTGGGCTACGCGTAGCGGAAACCTTGGCGCATGATCGTGCCGGCACCGATCTGTTGCGAAATAGTGGCGAAACGCGCGCTCTTCGTGGCTGGCGACTTCTGAAATGCCCTCGCTGCCGGCGTCGCTGCCTGTAGTTCAGTTCGGGAGCACACGCGGAGACGTCAGCGAGACCAAGCGACTGTCTGCGGTCACCAGCGTCAGATCGTAGACGAGCGCTGTAGCCGCGATAAAGCGGTCAGCGGGATCTTTGTGTTCGAGCGCTAGCCGGCGGCTGGCATATGCAACGTCCGTATTTAAGGGCGCGCTCCGAACACCAACCGCACGGACCTTCGTGCGCAGCCATGACTCCGGGTCAGGCTCCAACACGACTCGCCCCTTCTCCGCGAGGAGCAACGACTCCCACAGTGATACCGGGGACAGCCAAAGCTCGTTGTCTGCGTCTTCGAGTGCGTCGGCCACAGGCTGTGACAACCGTTCGGGCTCGAGCAGCGCCCATAGGAAAATATGGGTGTCGAGCAGCAGCTTCACGCCAAAGCCTCCCACTCCGCGTCGAGCGGTTCGACCAAGTCGCCATGGATGCGGCCGGTCGACCGCCCACTGCCAAGCCATGCCCGACCACGCAGGCTCGGGGGTAAGGGAACAACCTGTGCAATCGGCTCGCCACGTCGGGTCACCGTGAGCGGTTCACCCGTGCGGGCGACGTTTCGCAGTTGCTCGAGGCAGGTGGCCTTAAAGCTTGAAATCGAGATCTCTTTCATGAACAGAATGTAGAGAGCGCAACGACCATGGTCAATGACTATGGTCAACACAGGGGTCGCGCTCCGCTGACTCGTAGGCGCCAGCGCTCCGTCTCCGCCAGCCGCCGCGACGAAAAAAATTCCGCGTCCAAGATCGTTTTTCGATCTGCCGCGTCATGTTCTGCGTGACCTTATCAGGAGGGTGTCATGAGAGCCGCAGTCGCGATTTTTGTTAGTTTATTTATGGTCTTAGTCGCTGCCCAAGCAGGCGCGCGCTCAGTGGCACCGGGGCAGGGCGGACCAGACAACTCGCTTTCGCCCTATTTCTTGGTCGACGGCGACGAGTCGGTAGCCGACGGGCTCCCGCTGAAGTCCACGCGGGCCGACGTGAAGGTCTCGGGCCCCATTGCGCACGTGAAGGTCACGCAGGTGTACGAGAACACCGGCGACAAGACCATCGAGGCCATCTACGTCTTCCCCGGCTCGACCCGCGCAGCCGTCTTCGGGATGAAGATGACCATCGATGACCGCGTCATCGTCGCCGAGATCCAAAAGAAGGACGAGGCGCGCAAGATCTACGAGGCCGCCAAGGCCGCTGGCAAGAGCGCATCGCTGCTCGAGCAGAAGCGTCCGAACGTCTTTCAGATGAACGTCGCCAACATCATGCCCGGTGACGTCATCAAGGTAGAGATGGACTACACGGAAGTCCTCATTCCGACCGACGGCACCTACGAGTTCGTCTACCCGGCTGTTGTTGGCCCGCGCTTCACCGGTGAGGGCACTGCCGAGGACGTTGACCCGGGTCTCGCTGAGGATGACGAAGAGAACTTCTTTGGCATCTGGACCTCGCAGGCCTTTCTCAAGGCCGCCCAGAAGGCCCCCTACACGTGGGACGTGGCCGTCAATATCGATGGTGGCGTGCCGATCCGCAACGTCGGCTCGTCCAGCCACAGCCTCGACGTCGACTACAGCCGCGGCAAGACGCGCGCGGAGATCAGCCTCGACGACCCAGGCGCCGCCGGCACCAAAGACTTCGTGCTCAAGTACAAGCTCACCGGCGACGCGGTCGAGTCGGGGCTCTTGCTCTTCGAGGGCAGCGGCAAGGATGGCGATGACGAGAACTTCTTCCTCGCCATGGTCCAGCCACCCGAGCGCGTCGAGAAGCGCGCGATGCCCAAGCGCGAGTACATCTTCATCCTCGACGTGTCGGGTTCGATGCACGGCTACCCCCTCGAGACCGCCAAGACCACGCTGCGTGGCCTGCTCGCCGGCATGAACCGCGGTGACCGCTTCAACATCATGACGTTCTCCGGTGGCGCCAAGGTTCTCTTCGAGGAGAGCCAAGCCGTCACGGCAGTCAACGTCGACAAGGCCGAGGAGCTGCTGGCCAACATCCGCGGCGGTGGCGGCACCCGCATCCTAGGTGCCCTTGAGAAGGCCTTGGCCTTGCCCACCCCGAACGACTTCAGCCGCACCTTTGTTGCCGTGACCGACGGCTACGTGTCGGTCGAGGCGCGGGTCTTCGAGCTCATTCGCCAGAACCTCGGCACCGCCAACTTCTTCGCCTTCGGTATCGGCAGCAGCGTCAACCGCCACCTCATCGAGGGCATGGCCCGAGCCGGCATGGGCGAGCCCTTCATCGTGATGCATGGAGACGATGCGGCCGAGCACGCCGCCAAGCTCGAGAAGTACCTCAACTCGCCGGTCTTGACCGACATCAGCGTCGACTTTGATGGCTTCGACGCCTACGACGTCGAGCCTGCGTCTGTGCCCGACCTCTTCGCTTCACGCCCCGTCATGGTCTTCGGCAAGTACCGAGGCGACGCGAAGGGGCGTATCAAGGTCTCGGGCATTGGCGGCGAGGGGCGCTACACCAACACCCTCGACGTCTCGGACTACCAGGCGACCAGCGACAACACGGCGCTCAAGTACCTCTGGGCTCGCACCAAGGTGGCCGAGCTCGCCGACTTCAACCGCCTTCGCAAGACCGACGAGCGCGTCAAGCAGGTCACTGACCTCGGCTTGAAGTACGGCCTGATGACGGCCTACACCAGCTTCGTCGCGGTCGACAGCCTCGAGCGCAACACCAGCGGCGACTCGCAGACTGTCAAGCAGCCCCTGCCGCTGCCCGACGGCGTCTCAAACCTCGCGGTCGGCGGTGCCGTCCGAACCAAGAGCGCGTCGCGCAGCACGAAGCGGCGCTACCGCCGTGGTGGGCGAGGTGCGCCAATGGCGCAGGCCGACGAGTCGGTCGCCGCGTCCCCTGCGCCGATGCCAGCGCTTGCCGTTGCCGCCACGCCGAAGCCGACAAGGCCCGCGACAAAGACCGAGGTGCCGAAGCGAGCCGAGAAAGAAGAGAGCAAGGCATCGGGAGGCTGCGCCATCCCAGGCAAGGCCAACGTCAGCGTTGTGTCGGCTCCCGCCGGTATCGACAAGGCGAAGCTCCTCGCGAGCCTCAAGCGTCTCGTGACCCAGCTGAACGCATGCGGGAGCTGCGTGACCGGCAGCATCACGTTCAACCTAGAGCTTGACGGTAACGGCAAGGTCGTCCGCGTGACGGTCGCCTCCGACCCCATCGGCGGGCCGACCGCGGGCTGCGTGCGCCGTGGACTCTTGGCGCTCTCGGCTGCTGACGCAGTGGCGGGCTCAGGCACGTTCACCGTGAAGGTCGCCGTTCGGTTCTAGTCCCAAATCAGTTTTGGGTCTAGTTGCCGAAGCCGCTTGGGCGTTTTTGAGCGCCGCGCCAGGGTCACTGGTGCGGCGCTTCTTGCGTTTGGGCGGGTGGGCGTCGGGTAGCTCCCGACCGTTCCGTCGCTCGTAGCCGGAGGCTCGTGAGACGTGGTGGCTCGGGCGGGATAAGTGACCGAGGAGCAACGACGGTGGCTGCCGTAAGTCCGCAGCAAGGCGGGTGCGATTAACCTGAACGCTGCTAGGGCTGCCGGGGACCGACCGCGTCGCGATGGACCTGAAAGTAGGCGTCGATGCGCTCGTCGAGAACGTTGGTAAGCACAGTGGCCCCGTCCTTGCGAGCACCGTCTTCGATCTGGAGCCTTGCGGCCGCAATCTTCATCTTGCTTGAGTCTTTGACGCGCCGTGCGCGGTACCTCGTTCCAAGCTCGTCAAGTCCTGCTTCGGCACAGGCGATAGCATCGTCGAGGCGGTCGTCAGCGAGCGCAGCTAATGCGAGCGTATGCCATGCGACGGCGCCGGCAACAGGCGCGTGGCTACCGTCAAGGACCGTCACCTTGCCCGTGGCGGCATGGTCTCCAAGGGTCCGCTCGACCGTGAGGACGTGCTCAGTCGTCGCAACCGCGCTTCGGGATTCGGGCATGTCGTCTCCTTGGGTTCGGCATCCGCCGACTGCGATGAGCACCATCCATAGGCCAGTCAGTAGAGCAGGTCGTACTTGTTGCAGGTGGTTCTCGTCGGCCATTGGGTGCCTCTTCATGGGGAGGTGAAACTCGTTGACCTCGTGCGGGCTGTTGCGACCCGGACGCACCACAAGCCAATAGCGTCGCGGTTCTCGGGCGCGAGCAATGAATGCTTCAGCGGATGATCGTCGACCTCGCCGGCCTCGGGTGATGGGTGATGGGTAGGGGTGAGGGGTGATGGGTAGGGGTATAGGTATGGGTATAGGTATGGGTATGGGTATGGGTATGGGTGATGGGTAGGGGTACGCGTAGGAGGGGGCTTGGGCTTGGGTGGCGTTCTGTCTAGAGCTGACGGGGGCCGAAGTCTGTTGCGCCTACGCGCAAGACCATTTCGATGTTGTCGATCACGTGACCGTCTACGCGGTAGCAGTCTTCGGTGCGGCCTGTCTCGATGAAGCCGAGCTCGCGGTAGAGGTGCTCTGCGCGGTTGCCGTCGAAGACACCGAGGTGAAGCCAGGCGACGGTTGGCTCTGCCTTTGCCCAGGCGATGGCGACCTGCATCAAGCGTCGGCCCCAGCCCTTTCCGCGGGCGACCCGGTCGATGCCGATGCCGACGTCCGCTCGGTGCAGGCTGGCGAAGAGGTCGCCGCCCGAGAGGCTGACGGCGCCGACAATGGTGCTACCGTCGAGCAGACCCCACGTCCTTCGCCACCCAGGCTGGTCGAGGTGGGTCGTCCAGCGGCGGATCGTTTTGAGCCGCATGTCATCAGGATCCCACGGCGCGTTCCTGCTGTAAGGCCCGAAGGGCAACTCTCCGAGAGTGCCGGACTCGCTGTTTTGCACCTCGCAGTGGGCGATGTACGCGGGCACATCGTCGACACCCAGCAGTCGGATGACGAGCTTGGTGTCAGAGGTAGGCATTGGGACTCCCACGCGGCTCAGAGTGCATGCGCCGAACTGCCGAACGCGGCCGATGTTATAGTGCAAGGCCGGGTCCGATGCCATGGCGGACGGGCCGCTTTGGACCCGGGGTCAATGTGGGGTGAACAATTGGACGCTAGTCGGCGCCGACCGAGGTCTTCACTATGCTCTCAACGCTTGTGGAGACTCGCACTTGAACGAAAAGCACCTCATCGAAGCCATCGTACGGCAGACCACGGTCCTGCTCGCCCAGCTCGCGACGAGCTCTGGCGGACGTGCCCCGCTGTCACACGTCGCCAACCAGGTGTTCTTGGACCTGGTCGAGGAGCTCGAAGCCCAGGGGCTGCGCAAGAAGGTCGTCGCAGACATGTTCGGGATGGCCCTTCGGACCTACCAAAAGAAGGT
>CALHXW010000254.1 GCA_938040325.1 uncultured bacterium
CCGCGACGAGGTGATTGCCAGCGCCAACATCGAACGCGGCACCTCTCCACCCGCCGAGCGAGAGCCAGCGAAGGCCCGAGCCGAGGCCGCGACGAAGCCCGCAGCACCGGTTCCGCCAGGGCCCGAGACCGCCGCCAGCAAGACAGGCGTGTCGAAGGTCACAAAGACTGGCACGCCAGCAGTCACAAAGACGGGCGCGCCGACGGTCACGAAGACTGGCGCGGCAGCGGCCACCAAGACGGGCGCGCCAGCGGCCACCAAGACGGACGCGCCGACGGTCACGAAGACTGGCGCGGCAGCGGTCACCAAGACGGACACGCCAACGAATGCGGCAACGGCGAGCAAGATCGGCAGCGACCCCAGCAAGACGGTCGCGCCCCCGACGGTAGCCCCTCGTGAGATCGTTGCCATCGCGGCTGGCGAGCCTAGCGAGCTTGCATCGACTGGCAGGACGCTCAGCAAGTTCGGAGTGGCCGCCGGTACTGCCGCGACTCCGGTGCCTGAAGGTGCCGCAGCCACAGCACCTGGATTCGTCTATTTGGTTGCATCGCCGACCGGCCACGAGCTCATCGTCGACGATGTTGCCACCGGGCGACGGACACCCATCCGCCAGGCATCGCCGCTTGAGCTCAGCCCGGGCACGCACACCCTGCGCTTACGCAGTGAGAGCGGAAAGCTCGGCCGCGCCCGGAGACTCACGGTCGCCAGCGGCGAGGTGAAGAAGTTCTCGCTCGCGGGAGCAACGACGACGTCCCGCGTCTCGCTGAAGGGGGGCAAAGGCTGGAAGACTGAGGACGACGCGCTGGCTGCCAAACGCAGGAAATCCCTCGAGGCCCGGAAAAAAAGAAAGCAGCCGCCCAAGAAGGTCCCACCAAGCTCTAAGAAGACGCCCCCGGAGGGCATCGAGTAGCCCGTCCGTCGATCGCCGACCCGCTGCGACGTGTCAGTCCTGATAGATGTTGATGTCGTGCCGCTTGATGAGCTTGTTGAGCGTCGGCCGCGAGATGCCCAGGGCCTTGGCGGCCTTGGTCTTGTTGCCGCGATGAACACGCAGCGCCTCGACGATCTCTGCCACCCGGCCGTCGCTGCTTGCGGGGGCTCGGGTGCCCGTCGCCGCCGCTGACGCCGCGGCCGGCCCCAACGCGACCGCGTCACGACCTAGCACCGCACAGCGCTCCATCAGGTTCATCAGCTCGCGGACGTTGCCTGGCCATCGATAGGCCCGCATGCGCGCCAGCGTGTCGGCTGAGAGGGTCATCGGCGGACGCTTGAGCTCGCGGCAGAAGCGGTCGAGGAAGTACTGAGCAAGAGCTTCGATGTCCTCGGGCCGCTCGCGCAGTGGCGGGAGGGTGAGCGGCACCACGGCAAGGCGGTAGTAGAGGTCTTGGCGGAACGCGCCTTCTGTGACGCGCTGGAGCAGGTCGCGGTTGGTGGCAGCGACGATCCGGACGTCGACGCGGGTGTAGCGCTGCGCGCCAACCCGGTAGAACACGCGCTCTTGCAGAAAGCGCAGGAGCTTCGCCTGGGCATGGGGCGACATGTCGCCGATCTCATCGAGAAAGAGGGTACCGCCATCGGCCAGCTCGACCTTGCCCGGCGTCGTCTTCATCGCCCCCGTGAACGCGCCCTTCTCAAACCCAAAGAGCTCGCTCTCGATCAGCGACTCTGGGATAGCGGCGCAGTTCACCGCCATGAACGGCCCCTGGGCGCGGTCGCTGCGGGTATGGATGAGGCGAGCAACAACCTCTTTGCCGGCGCCGGTCTCGCCGGTGATGAGGCAGGTCGCAGGCGTCGCCGCGGCGGCGCTGATGTCGTCGAGGAGCGCGCTCATCGATGGCGACGACGCGATGAGCCGCGGCGGTGCCATCGTCGGATGCGCGGAGCTGGTGGCGGCTGCGCCCGACGCACGACGCGAGGCACGCACCATGAAGCGACCGAGGGGAGCCGCCAGCCTCTCGAGCAGTGCGGGTGCATCGGGTGGAAGCCGCACGTCCGCCGCGTTGCTGTCAGCCTGCAGCATGCCGACGACAACGTCGCCGGCGAGAATCGGGATCGCGACGACCGTGCGCAGGCGCCCCTCGGCAACGCTGAGGCCGGCTGCGAGCTGCACGTCACTCGCCGCATCGGTGGAGAGCAACGCTCGGCGCTGGGTCTGGACCGCCTTGATGATGGTCTCGGACACGACCTGGTTGGCGTCACCAAAGCTCGCCAAGACGCGGTGGCGGCGCTTGGCGAAGCGTAGGACGAAGCCTCGACGGAGCCCGAGGTGCGGCACGAGCGTTCGCAACACGCCCGCGAACCCTTGGGCGAGGTCGTCTTGGGTCAGGCAGGTCTCAAAGCAGGCCGCAGCGACCTCGAGCGAGGCGGGACTGAGCCCGCCGTCGGTCGTCGGTACGGTCACCTCGACAGGATGCGGCGAGATGACGACGTAGGCGTCGCCATAGCTCTCACGAATCAGGGTCAGCTCGGGCTCGAAGACGAAGCCGTAGCCGCCGATGCCGAGATCATCACCCGGTGACAGGCGCGACGGACCGGCAATGGCGACACCGTTGAGGGTCACGACCGATCCTGTCGACAGGTTCTTCACCCAGGTGTGGCCGCCCTCGTCGTAGATGAGCGCATGGCGTCGCGACACGCTCGGGTCCAGGAGCTGGACCGTCGCGTCCGACGAGCGACCGATGAGCGTCTCGCCGGTGAGAACGTACTCGATGCCTAGCTGAGCGCCACGGATGATGAGAAGTCGTGCCATTGCCAATCCGTATCCCACAGCGTTTACGAAGCGTAAACGCGAGCTGCTGGTTAGGAGGACAAACGAAGCGTGGACCCGCGCAGCGACGCGATGCACATGAGCTGGCGCAGCAGGCTCATGCACCGCTCGACGCCGCATAAGGTCATCTATGTCGCCAGACGCCGGTCGCAGTCGTGGGCGCATCAAGCGACGGTCATATGCGGACCATCGACGCTGGTAGCGCACGGAGGCACGGCACTCGCCGGTCGGCCTGGGAGCTGACCCTACGCTCGTGCGGCCAGCAGGCCGGTTTGTTGACGCACTGGCTGTACATTCCGGCGCCAACAGCCATACTCAGGGGGTATGGACGCCCCAAAACCGACACCGCTCAGTGCTGTGCTCCGCATGGCCGGCCGCAACCGTACGCTCGCGTTGGTCGCGACGGCGGTGGTGTTTCTTGGGCTCGCACTCTGGCTCCGCGGTGCGCTTGGCGCGTCCGTTCGGAACAACCTCGCGGCCCAGCTCCAAACGATCCTCGACGCCGACGTCACCGCTCT
>CALHXW010000255.1 GCA_938040325.1 uncultured bacterium
CTCTCCGGACGACGGGGTGGACGCCTCTCTCACTCACTTGGAGCTTCTGATGCTGCGTATCTATCCAACCGCTATCTCGATTGTCTGCGACGCTGCGAAAGCTGCGGTCGCTATCTCCGCTCACGACCGAGACCTTGCGCGGCAGCTGCGGCGCGCGGCGGCCTCGGTGCCGCTCAACATTGCCGAGGGCTCGGGCGTGAGCGGCGGCAATCGACGGCAGCGCTACTTTTCGGCGCTGGGCTCTGCGCGTGAGGTGCAAGCATGCTTCGACGTTGCGGTCGCACTGGGGTACATGCCGCCCGTCGGCGACAGCACGCGCGCGGCTATGAACCGCGTCATCGGCACCCTCGTGAGGTTGGTGCGGTAGCGCCGGGGCGCGCTCGCGGCCGCGGATCCCGCGCGGGCGCGGGGGCGCGGGGGCGCGGGGGCGCGGGCGTGGGCGCGGGGCGTGGGCGCGAGCGTAGGCGCCGGGCTTGGGCGCGGGGCGTGAGCGTGAGAGCCGGGCGTAAGCGTGAGAGCCGGGCGTAAGCGTGAGAGCCGGGCGTGGGCGTGAGCGCCGGGCGTGGGCGCGAGCGTGAGCGCCGGGCGTGAGCGCCGGGCGCCGGGCGTGGGCGCTGGGCGTGGGCGTGAGCGCCGGGCGTGGGCGCGAGCGTGGGCGTGAGCGCCGGGCGAGGGCGTGAGCGCCGGGCGTGGGCGCTGGGCGTGAGCGCAGCTACGCCGGCCCGACCTGTCAGCGGGGCTTGCCGTCAGACCAGTTGAAGAGGATGCCCTCGCCTTGACCGGGCGGGCGGCGGGGCGCGGCGATATGAACCGCGTTGGCGGAGCCGCTCGCGACCGCCGTCGGGCGGCCCGTTGCGAACCCTGGCGCAACCGTGTCTCCACCAGCCACCTCTCCGCCGTCTGCGCGCAACGTGCCGTCCGCTGCCACGAGCGACGCTAGCGGCTTGAGCACCACGCCATGCACGACGCCACCGACCGGCAGGTCCGAGATGACGACGAGGCCGTTGGTGGTCAGGAGCTGCTGGTCGATGCCGGACGGCAAGACGCTGTGGAGAGGCAGCGGCCAGTCGCGGTCTTTCTCCAGGCCGTCGCCAAAGGTCCAGCGGCGCGGACGGAAGCCCCCTACCGGGTGCCCGTCACGCATGTAGAGGGTGGCGTTGTCTAGCACGAGCGCGCCGTCCGCCGTCGGCACGGCGCCGCGTGCGCGCGTCCAGCGCTTGTCGAGCTCGCTGGCCTCGCGGTCGGTGACCAACAAGGCCGTGCCGTGCTTGGCACCGACGCGGCGTCCGAAGAGCACCGTCCCTTGAGCCACCTCAAAGACCCCGGTCTCCGGGCGCGCATCGAAGCGCGTGATGGTGCGGAGCCGCCCGCGCGGCGTGCCGTCCTTGTTGAGCGACTGGAGGAGCACTTTCGACTGGCGGCACCGATCGAGCGGGCAGGTTGTCGCAAAGAGGTGGAAGCCGTCGCGAAAGGGCACAAGCTTCCAAAGCGGGTAGCTCTTGAGCCGCGGGATGGGCTGCCAGGACACAGACCCGCCCGGGTGGACGACGCCGCACTGAGGGGGCCCCGAGGTGACATTCGTGCACAGCATCCAGCCGTCGGGATGGCTCACGAGCAGCGGGCTGCCCTTGGGCTCGGAGACCTTGTCGCGCCATGGCGCCAGCGGGGCCTGCTTGGTGCGCCCTTCGGCCGGATCGCCATCGGCGTCCATGTCGTGGACGACGAGAAAGCGTGTGTCTTCGTCTCGCTGACTCCATGCGGCGAGCACGCGGTCGCGCCCAGACTCGGCCAGGACCACCTCGCTTGGGTCGAGCACCAGCGCGTCGTAGCGGCCGGTCGTCTCGCTCGAGCCTCGCAGCTGGCGGCGGACTCGGATGAGCGACGGCTCGACGGTGGGGCGGACCGACGCCTTTCGGCTCGCAACGAACACGGCGCCATCGGCCTGGGCGGCCGAGTCGATCGCGTCGGCGCGTTCGTTGATGATCGCGACCTCGAAGCCTAGGTGCACCGGGTCGAGCTCAAGCTGCCCGGTCTCCTCGGCGAGCGCTTCGTCGTCAGCCCAGTCGACGGGCCGAATGCCGTCCGGCCAGGGCTCGGGCCAGAAGTCGTCGGTGGCGAGGGAGAGGCGCTCAGCGACCAGCTGTGCGTCAGGCTCCTCGGTGGGGACCAGCGCGGACATCGGGTTCAGGTCGGCGCCACCGCAGCCAAGCGCGGCGACCGCGGAGAGCGCGACGGAGAGGCTCGTGGCCCAGTGGCCAAGCCTGGCTCCTCGCTGATGATGAGACCCACGACACATGCGACCGTTACATCACCGGTCACCGGCGCTGTCTAAAAACCCGGTCGCTTATCGGGGACGGCGAGCGTGCTCGGGCGCCGGGCTAGCGTTGGACTGATCGCCGCGGGTAGTCGGCGCTTGCGTGCGGGCCGGACGCTGGCGCGCGGTCCCGTGTCCTCGCGTGGACTCTTGGGACGGAGCTGGGTCAGCCAGCGCCGCCGACCGCGCTCTGGAGGCGGTCGAGGAGCGAGCGAATTCGCGCGGCGTTGACCCCAAAGTCGGCCTGACCGCTGCGGGAGCGCGACCGCACGTTGACCAGGGTCTGGTTGCCCTCACCAACCGCGTCAAGCCTCACGGCAACGTCGTCCTTGAAGCGGAAGACACCGCTGGTCGCGACCGCGACGAAGCCATCGTCAGACGTGTGGGTGAGCGTCAACGTGGCGTCGTTAGCGATGATGCCAGCGAGTGCGGCACGAACGGCGGGCAGCTCCGCGGCCACGAGCAGGGGCTTCACCTCGGGGTAGTGAGACGCGATGAGCGGACCGTTGGCAGCAGGAAACTCACCGTTGGCGAGAGCCACCGGTGCAGAGGCGTCGGTTGTGATGTCGTTGATGCGCGGGTGTCCGCTCATCGACGCGAAGATGATTGCGCCAGCAATGACCGGCCCGACGCTGACAAGCGCCGGCCAGACGAACGGGGCCCGAGGTCTTCGAGCGACGCCGACGCAGCTCGCGATGAAGGCGATAAGGCACAGCAAGAGCCCCGCAACGGAGACCACAAACGCCGGGAAGCCGGTGACGAGACCGGTGAGCGCCAGGAGCGGTCCGAGCGCGCAGAGCACGACGCCCGCGACGGCGAGCTTGCCGGTCTTGGTGGTCAGGAGGTTCTTCATCGGGACTGCCTTGGGGTCAGAGCGCCTCTCCGCCAGCGACGTGGGGCGACGGGATCACCACGCGGACTTCGTGGTTGGTGCACTGCCAGCTTGGAACGACGCCTCCGACCTCGCTGAGGGAGCGACGTATCACGACGAGCCCGCGCCCCACCTGATCCATCCAGCCGTTGCCACGCGCCACAGACGCGATCAGAGGGTTGCGCGGCAGCGACTGTCCACCGTGCTGCGCAAGGTCACCGAGGTGGACGGCCACGGCCGGCCCGCCTGGGTTGGTGACCTCGATGCGATCGTCAAAGATGTAGAGTCCGACGCGACCGTTTGCGCGCATGTCGCGGTGGACGATCGCGTTGACGAGGGCCTCGTTGATGACATCGGCGGGGTACTCGGTCGCGGTTGTGCCGCTGGCCTGGTCCACAAGCGCCGCGGTCTGTTCGGCCACGAACGCTCGGGCGCCTGCGAGCAGCTCGTGGGCGGGTCCCTCCAGGTCATCGCGGCCGCGAATTGCTGCGCTGATCACGCGCCCGTCGATGCGCACACAGGCGATGCCCCACTCTGGACGCGAGAGCTGAGGCAGCTCTCCGAAGAGGTAGAGGCCGGCAACGGTGGGCGCAAGCTCCTTGCCGACGGGTGCGACGAGGCCGAGGCGCGCGGCGAACCCGTTGGGCCCGAGCCGATCGAGCATCCGCTGACTGCGACCGGCGAGGTAGGACTCGAGCGCGACGAGGTCGAGGTCGTCGAGCGATACGCCCCGCATCACGCTGCGTTCGTAGGCCGAGGCCGCTGAGCTAGATGAACCAAGCATAGCGGGATCTATACCCGAGTCCCGTCAGTTCCGCGAACCCCCCA
>CALHXW010000256.1 GCA_938040325.1 uncultured bacterium
TTTGCCGCCAACGCGTGGCCGGAGGCAGACGCCGATGACCGTGAAGCGGCGCGGGCGCTTGCTGACGCCACACGCTCTCAAGACATCCGCCTGGCGGCGATCGCGCACCTCGCGTTAGCGCCTCGCGTCCACGCAGCGGGAGACGTCGACGGTGCGCGCGACCACCTTGGGCGTGCGCTCGCACTGGATGCTCGGCTAGGACTAAACCTTGCCAGCGCGATTCACGCGGCCAGCGAGCGGCTCGGCTTGGTCGTGGGGTCTGCATGAGCGTCACGCTCCAGGCGGCGTTGGAGGCGGCACTTGCAAGCTCGGACCTCGAGCGGGCGCTGACCGTTGCCCGCGAGATCTGTGTCGACCCGACCGCGAACGCTGCCCAGGCCCACACCCTCGCCGGCAAGCTGAGCTTGGCGCTTGGGCGGGACGCGGACGCCCGGGGACACCTCGAGCGAGCGGTCAGCCTTGACACCCCCGACCCGGACGCGTGGGGGCGACTCGCCCTGCTGCTCGGCGACGGCGACCGCGCCCTGGAGCTTGCGCTGAAGGCGCGTGAGCTGGGCTGCCTGGCGTCTTGGCTCACAGGCTACCTTGGACACCTCATGCTCAACGTCGCCGACCGTCCAGCCGACGCGATCGACGCGTTCCACCAGGCACTCGCGACCGAGTCGCGCCCTCCTCAGCGTGCCCACCTCTTGGGACAGCTCGCCACAAGCGCCGTCAGCGCGCGCCTTGAGCAGCCGTTAACCGACGCACTCGACGCCCTTTTGGGGGCCGCGGACATCCCGGACGCGGTGCTTGAGCAGACGCTGGAAGCTGCCGTTTCCTGGGAAGAGCAGCAGATTGTGCCGCTCGCTTGCCACCAGCTCATCGGCCGCCTGCTGGAGCGTCACACAACGACTGCGACAGCCGGGCGAGCCCCCGCGCTCTTGCGGGCCGCGAGGCACCACCGCTGCCACCACCGACTCGATCGGGCGCTGGAGCTCGTCGAGGCCGCTGAGACGGAAGAGCCGGGCCGCGAGGATACCGCGCGGATGCTCGCCGGCATCCACCTCCTCGCTGGCCGCGTCGAGCTGGCCGAGCCTCTGATCATGAGGCCGGCGCCTGGCGTCACCTTCCCGCCCGAGGTCTACCTTGGGCTTGCGGAGGTGCTCGTCCGTCAAGATGACCTCGAGCGCGCTATCTCGGCGGTCGAGAGAGCCGTCGAGCTCGTCCCAACCCACGCCGGCGCCTGGATCGAGCTTGCGCGTCTACGAGCTGCCGCGGGCCGCGATGACGAAGCTGAGCAAGCTCTGCGAAGAGCGGTGTCGTTCGACCCCGAGATCGACCGGGAGTCGGGCAAGGCGCGCGAGAACCTGCGCCTCTTCACCACCAAGGTCGCCGGCATCGTGGCGGCCGCATCACCCGTCGCGCTCCACGGAATCGAGCGGGTCCGCTTTGGGCACAACGCGATGGTGGCGCGGTTGCGACTCGACAGCGGCGCGCTGGCTTACCTCAAGGCCTTCCTACCGGGGCGTCGTAGCGCCAAGCACGTACACTCCACCGGCCAGCTGATGGCGCTGCTGCCGGCCATGGACGGGATCGAGACCCCCACCCCGCTGGCTGACCCGAGCGGGACCTACAGCCACTCGTGGGGCCGCGGACCAGCCCTGCTGATGACCGCGACGCGCGGCGCGCCGCTGAGGCGCGCCCACGCGAGCCCGCGACGCACAATGTCGGCCTCCCATGCGCGGTCGATTGGCGACGCCCTGGCCGCCTTTCACGGCGCCGCGGCGAGCCTGACCCAGTGGCGGCGAACCGACGACGGCGGCATGGGAAGCGGACTGCTTCTCCTCACGGACTGGGCGCGGGCGGACGCGCCGGTCGACTTCTTGGTCAATCGCTTTGGCCTCGCCGACCACCGCGCCGAGGTTGCGGCGGTCGTCGACCGGCTCGCCCCGACGATCGGTGCAGCAGCGGCCGCCGTTGCCACGCTCACGAAGGGTGTCATCCATGGCGACTTCGGCTGGCACAACGTCTTGTGGGACGACGCCGGTACCGTCGTCGGCATGATCGACTTCGACTATGCCGCGGTCGATGTTCCCCTCGCCGATCTCCTCAACGCAGTCCACCGCACGGCGTTCGACTGGAGCCGCCTTGTGTCCCACGGCAACCCGCTCTATCGCCCCGAGCTGGCCGCCGGACTCGTCGCAGGCTACCGAGCCCGCGGAGGTCATGTGCCAAGCGCCGATGACCTCGCGGTCCTCTTCCCCTTTGGACGGGTTCACTACTTCTTCGCGATGGCCTCTGCGGCGAGCGATGATCGCGACGAGCGCACCAACCGCAGCTACAACAACGCTGCGGACTCGCTGAGGCTATTGGCAGCCCAGCTCGACTGGCTGCTGCCTCAAGCCGACACCGCGCGGACGTGGTAGCGCGGGCGTCTCTGGGTCTCTGAGCGGGCAACATGCGCTTACGTGGGCGCCACCAAGTTCGAGCCGACCATGACGGCGTCCGGCCATGTGTCCGCCACCGGCTGGTCGAACTCAGCCGCGAACCGATGCGCTAGATCGAGGGTTAAGACAACACGCTGAGCGGCCGCTCGCAGGCCAGCGGCAAAGGTCCGGCCATCGTGGACGGCGGCAAGCTGCACACCGACTGCCATCAGCCGAGCCGCCACCTGAACCAGCGATGGGTCCCATGTAGGATCGCTCGCCTCGCGCGGCTTGAGTGCCCGCCAGGTCCGACGTAGCTCGGCTCGGTAGTGGCCGCGGCTTGGCAGGGTCGCAAGCACCGACGTCGCGAGCTCCAGCTGAGCGGTCGACAGGCGAATGCGGGCGGCGGCAAGACCGCGGTCGCCGTCGCCGTCTGGGACCACACGGGTCGTCGGCGAGCGATAGGCGGTGGCAAGGACCGTCGCAAGTGCATCTGTGGTGTCGACCGCGCCAAGCCACTGCCACCAAAATGCGCGGCGGCTAAAAAGGTCCGCAAGCGCCATTGAGCGCCCTCGAACGAGCTCGAGCTCATCGCCAACTCGGATGCGTGGCGGGTAGCCCGTCGCAGCCGCAGCGACGAGCTCGAACGGTCCGCTCGCCGCGTTGAGCATGGCCGTGACCGTCGGACACCCCGTGGTGAAGCCGATCTCAACGCCCGTGGGCAGCTCGACGACCGAGCGCGGGAAGTTGCGACAGGCTAGCGTGAGTGCCGCGAGACCACCGCTTGCGTGGAGCGAGCACGCACGCTCAGAGCGGTCTAGCAGTGAGCACGCACCGCCTGGCTGCTTGAGCAGTCGAGAGTTACCCCGCGTCACCACGCCGCTGGCGAGCCTTGCGCGTAGCTCAGGAGGTGCGTCGACGGTGGCCAAGCGGGTGTCCATCGCCTGCTGCTCACCGTCCAGCACAACGACACGCCACGGCGCCTGACAACACACCATCGTCCGCTGGCACTCATAGGTCGCAAACCACGAAGGTTGGCAGACCGGCAGCGACTTGGGGTTCAGTTCCAAACCTTGTCCATGTTTGTTATGCGTTGCGAGTCTGTGCGCTTAGATTCGCACACCACGAGCGTAGCGGCCGCCAGTGTGTCCGCCAAGCGCTCCCACCATCTTCGAGGAAAGGAAGCAGCTCCATGAGTGATTCGATGAACCTCAATGCAGACCAAGCGGCCACCATTGCCAAGGCACTCGGCGGTTCGGCCGCCGGCTGGATCAGCAGCAAGGCCATCGACGGTCCTGAGTCGGCCGCCGCCTACGTCAAGCTCGCTTGCGAGAAGCTCAGCGACCGCAACGCTCACGTCACCGAGGCGGGGGCCTGGTCGGTCGACGGCGACGGTGGGGTCACCCCTGCCCAGTCGGCGGAGAACGTGGACGTGATCGCCAAGACCAAGGGCAAGGACGCGCTCAAGGCGATCGATGACGCCATCAAGGGCTCGCTTGACCACGACGCCCGCGTGGCGCTGCTCGTCGACACGCTCTATGCAACAGGTCGCAACCTAGAACTGTCGATCGGGGAACAGCCTAAGGAAGTTACGACCGCTGAAGGCGACTCGTTCGACAGCATGCCCGAAGACATGAAGCGCCAGATGATGGAGCTGATGAAGGGCCGATAGCGCCCTTCGGCATCGCCGAAGCGTCTCGCGCACCAGCTGCGCGGGTCGCTCGCTCCTACTTGTGGCGGGCGACGTGCTCGTTGATGAGCGCGTCGAGCCACGTCCGCTCAGCAGCTGAGATGTCGTCGCTGATGGTGTGAGCACGTGCGCCTTCGCTGAGCACGAAGGGACGCGGCTTCTGGTAGCTGACGTCATTGTTGGCGACGAGGTCTTTGGTCTTCCCTGTGCGCCGCTTGGTGCCAAGGCCGCGCTTGGTCGCGAAGACGAAGTGCTCGGGCCCGATGCTGAGCAGGGTGCCGCGGTTGATCTTGGCAAGCTCCTTTCGGAACATCCCGATGCCGACGATCCAGAACGGGATCGAGAAGAGCGGAAAGAGCAGCGACGCCCCCATGCTGATGGCCGACGCCGTCCAGAAGCCGACGAAGCCAAGCCAGACCGTGCTGAACGCGAGCGCCGGGACGCTCGCTTTGCCGCTGCCGGCCGGGAAGTGGATCGTCAGCGTGTCCTTGTAGTGGGTCGCGCGGATCTTGGAGTGAACCGGCGGCTCGCTCGCGGAGACCGGAGCGGCGTCCGTGAGCGGGGCTTCATACGCGCTGCGGGCAGAGGCAAAGCGATCTTCTGGTGCCGGCTCGATGAGCGCGTTGACCCAGCGCGCAAAGCCCTTGGAGACGTTGGCCCGGGGCTCCCAGTCGAGCTTCAGGCGCTTCTGCGGGATGTCGGCGGGTGCGATCCCCGTGACCAAGTGCACCAAGGTCGCGCCGATACCGTAGAGGTCGCTGGCGGGTTGGCTACGACCTTGGAACTGCTCTGGTGCCATGTAGCCGTAGGTGCCAACGACCGTGCTCTCGATGCGGGTCTCCGAGGCAATGCGCTCCTTGACGGCTCCGAAGTCCACAAGGCGCACCGTCAGCTGACCGTCGGCTCCGGTGTCGACGATGACGTTAGCAGGCTTGATGTCGCGGTGGACGACAGGTGGCTCCAGGTCGTGGAGGTAAGCGCAGATATCGAGCAGCTGGCGACCGATTCGCTCAGCCTGTGCCTCGGTCGGCCGCCAGCCACCGGCGAGCTTCTGCGCGAGCGAGACTCCGTCTGCAAGCTCTTGCACCAGCACAAAGCGAGCGTCTGGACGCTTCTCGGTCGGCGCTGAGTGCTCGACGTAGCGCGGGATGCCCGGATGGTTGAGCGCGCGCAGGACCTTTGCCTCGCGCTCGAAGAGCTCGACCGTCTTCCAGTCGCTGACCGTGCTGACGTCCATCGACTTGATGGCCACCGCCATCCCATCGGTTCGTCGGGTGCCGGCGTAGGTCACGCCAAACGCGCCCCGACCAAGCTCGGCGCCGATGGTATAGCGAGCGCCGAGGAGCTCCTCGACGGGCGAGACCTCGACGACCTCCGTAGCAACTTCTTGCTCGACTTCGACATCCACTGTCATAGGCCGCAGCTTCGCCGATCTCGTCGGGTTGTGGAAGTCATTGCGGTACGGGTGCTCTCGGTAGCTACTTGGGTGGGTTGAGACGCAGCTGCTCGGTCTTGTAGTCGGCAATCAGCTGGTCGACCCAGCGGGCCTCTTGCGGACTGAGCTCGGCCACGAACTTCTGACGTTTCCGTTTTTTGGTGGTGACCACGTACGTCGTCATGCCCTCGCGCTTGCGCTTGCGGTCGTCGACCGTGAGCCGATGCAGTCCACCATAGATGGTCTTGTTGCCAAACCAGCCCCGACGCGTGATGCGGAACTCGGTCGGCGTCAGCACGATGGTCTCGCGGCCGAATCGACGCGCAAGGCTACGCCAGACTCGGTTGACCCAGCGACCGCCTGTGGCAGAGCCAAAGAGGAGCGCAAAGAAGGCGAGCGGAAAGAGGATGGGGGCTGCGGTCGTGACGGCGATGAGGCCCATCGCGCCAGTGATCGCCACCGAGGCGAATGGGAGCGGCAGCGAGATGCGCAGCTCATCGCCCTGGCGTGTGGCGCGAACGCGCCCTCGCAGGGGTTCGACCTTGGGTCCCTGCATCGCGGCTGGCGGCGGCGGCGCGGCGGGCTTCGGAGGTGCCGAGCTGCGGTCTTCGGGCGCCGGTGCGATCAGCCCATCGATCCACGCCGCGAAGTCATCGCTGACGTTTGCCCGTCCGCGCCAGTCGAGCTTCAGTCGCTTCTGTGGCAGGTCGGCTGGGGCGACACCGGTCACAAGCCGCACCAACGTCGCGCCGATGCCATAGAGATCGCTGGCTGCTTGCGACCGGCCCTGAAACTGCTCGGGTGCCATGTAGCCGTAAGTTCCCACCACCGTGCTCTCAACGGTCGTCTCGCTCGCAATGCGCTCCTTGACGGCACCGAAGTCGACAAGGCTGACGTTGAGCTCGGCGTCAACAATGACATTGGCCGGCTTGATGTCTCGGTGAACGACCGGCGGCGTGAGCTTGTGAAGGTGCCCGCAGATGCCAACGAGCTGCTCTCCAATCGCGGACGCTTCAGCCTCCGTGGGGCGCCAACCGGCCGCGAGCTTGTCACGCAACGACATGCCAGGCGCGCGCTCTTGCACCAAGACGAAGCGCGCGTCGGCACCGGGTGCAGCCGCTGCCGAGCTCGGCGCCACGTGCTCGATGTAGCTCGGCACGCCACGATGACTGAGCCCTGCGAGCACCCGCGCTTCACGCTCGAAGAGCTCAACGGACTTCCAATCCGCGACATCGCTCAAGTCCATCGACTTGATCGCGACCTCAAGGCCGTCGCTGTGGCGGACGCCAAGGTAGGTCACGCCAAACGCACCACGCCCGAGCTCGCGTAGGATCTCGTAGCGTCCTCCAAGCGACGCAAGCACCGCTGCCTGCGGCGTTCCGCTCGCCCACATCGAGACGTCGACGACGTCTGTCGTTTGGGTTGCCGTCTCAACCTCGACCTCAACTTCCGACACTCAGCCTCCAGAGTGCCTGCACGGTACGGGGTTTCGTCGGCGGCGTCAGCTGGGTTTGTCGCACGCGGCGGCTGCTCTAGCAGCGTTGCCGGGAAATGCGGATTCTGGGACGCAGCGAGGTGTGCCGCTGGGGTGATGAACGAGAGGAAACCACAACGCGGGTTGCAGGGGCGCAGCTCCTGAGTGATCTCGAGATCGTTGGTCCAGTGGTGCGCATCACGAAGTCATCGGGAATTGCATTTCCCCGAACGCTGCTAGCCTGGCTGCGGACGTCCGTTGGAGAGCCGGGTGAGCTCACGCCGAATCGTGTCGAACTTGAGCGGCTTGGCCAAAAATCCATCCATGCCGCAGTCGAGGTAGCTCTGTCGGTCTGCCGTCGATGCATTGGCCGTCACGGCCACGATCGGCACCGCCGCGCCCCGGTCACTCAGCGCTCGGATCTCGCGGGTGGCGGTCATGCCGTCCTTGATGGGCATCACCACGTCCATCAACACGATGTCGAAGTCCATCTCGCGAAGCGCCGCCACCGCCTCGTCCCCGTCGCAAGCGAGCATCACGACGTGGCCGTCCTTCTCGAGCATCAGCTCGGCTACCCGACGGTTGAGCGGCACGTCGTCGACAACCAAGACGCGCAGGCTGCGGCCCGCACTCGCCTCGGACGCGGGCGCGTTCGACAGGGCGTCACCGGCGCCGACCACCTCGGCATCAAGCACGAACGTGAAGCAGCTGCCATCGCCCACCGTCGTGCTGACGGTCAGCGTTCCGCCTAGCAGCATCGCGAGCTCGCGGCTGATCGCGAGCCCAAGGCCAGAGCCGCCAAAGCGTCTGTTGGTGTCGGCGCTGGCTTGCTCAAAGGGCTCGAAGAGTCGCGCTAAGTGCTCACCAGCGATGCCGACGCCGGTGTCCGCGACGGCGAATGAAAGCGCTCCGGCTGAGCCGCTGAGCGTGAGCGTGACGCCACCTTCGTGGGTAAACTTGATGGCGTTGGAGACGAGGTTGAGCAGCACCTGCCGGAGGCGCCCAGGGTCGCTCATGACGGTCTCACCAGCATAGGCCGAGACGTCGCCGACCAGCGTGAGCCGCTTGGCATGCGCCTTTGGCTGAAAGAGCGCGACCACATCCTGCACGACATCGGCTGGCTGAATGGGCTCGAGCTCGACCTCCAGCCCACGTGTCGCGAGCTTCGAGAAGTCCAAGACGTCGTCGAGCACGCGCTGTAGCGACGTTGTCGCGCCGATCGACGAGGTCACCAGCTCGCGTTGGTGCTGTGTCAACTCGGTCTGCTCAAGCAGCTGATTAACGCCCGACACGCCGTGGAGTGGCGTGCGGACCTCGTGGCTCATGATCGCCAAGAAGCGGGAGCGCGCGGCCAGTGCCCGACGTGCTTCTTCCTCGGCAAGACGCCGGTTTTCGTTTTCGGTTTGGAGCTCAGAGAGCGTGGCACGCGTCCGCGCTCGCTGGTGTTTCGCTTCCATAAAGAGGGTGGTGATCACGCCGGCAAGGGCCGCCATGGCGCCGAGCGTCCCCGCGAGGTTTCCCGACAGATGGTCTTGCCCCTGGAGTCCCGGCAAGAGGACGTCGTAGCGGTGAGCGACGTAGTAGACGATCAGCGTCGCGACGCAGACGGCGCCCCAGATGAGTCCTGCCTTCGCGCCCGCGAGCAGGAGCGCGACGCTAGGAATCACCAAGAACCAGCCCTTACCAGCAGAACGCAGGCCGCCGACCTCGGTGCCGGACGACACGACGGCCCCCCAGATGGCCGCCACGCAGATGTGGGCCGCGACCATCGTGCTGAGGCCTCGGCGCAGCGCGACGATCGTACACAGCAGGAGGACGATCGCGGCGCCGATAAACCATGGCGCGTAGACGAGCCCAAAGGAAAGATAGAGCGGCACATAGGGAAGAGCCGCAACCGCGACGAAGACCATCGCTACGTTGATGTAGTGATAGCGTCGGCGCAGCTCGCCGCTCATCGCGTCCGGGTCTCGACCCGAGTAGAGGAAGTCTTCCTTGTCCATCTCCTGACCTCTATCGTCGCGCCAAGCCCTAGGGTTTAGCTTGGCCTTGTCGAAAGAACGCGAGCGACGCCATGGGAACAGGCGCGGCACGCATGGATCGGGGTCGTGTCCCCATGACGGGCCGGGCTACAAGGGCACGGCCCTCCGCTGTAGCTGAACCGGGCGCTTTGGTACGGTGGGCGCGACCTGCGCGACGGAGCCGCGAGATGTTCAGGAGTTGGCGAGCCCTATGTGTTGTCTTCGCCGTGGCTGCCTGTGGCGACCCCGCGGCCACGGAAGCGGACGGCGACGACGCGGACACGCAGGCGCCGTCCGACTCCGCCAGTGACGCAGCGAGCGACCTCGTGTCCTCGCCCGACGTCGTCGACGCCGAGCTCGTCGACGCCGACCTCGGCGACAGCTCCGCTGGCGACACGGCTGACGGCGCGCAGAGCGACTCGACGGACGCCGCCGACGCGGGTGTGGCTGATGCAGGGCCAAGCGACACCGCTGCGGATTCAAGCTCCGACGCCGCGGCCACGGGGACCGACACCGCACCAGGGCTCGACGCTGACGCCTCGCCCGCCGTCGACACGGCCGACACGACGTCAGGACTCGACGCCGACACCTCGCCGACGGTCGACACCGGACCAGCATGCGGCACCACCTGTGAGCTGCTCGACCGCGACGGCGCCTACCTGCTTCGCCAGACCGCTGCCGGCGCAGCTGAGGAGCTCAACGACGACTTCGGTGCGGCGCTGGCGACCGCCGACCTGGACGCCGATGGCTTGGCTGACCTGGTCATTGGCGGGCCTGGCGAGAACGGCGACGCGGGCGTCGTGTTCGTGTTTCGCGGCGCGGCCGGCGGCCTAACGGACGGAGCCGTCTACCTCGCCTCGACGCTTGGCCTCACCGATGAGCCGGGCGCTCGCTTCGGAACGGCGCTCGCTGCTGGGGACATCAACGGGGACGGCCGCGATGATGTGGTCGCCGGAGCGCCAGGAGCTGGCGGCGGCGCCGGTGCGGTCGTTGTGAGCCTCGCGCTCAGCAACGGCAGCTTGGGGCCCGGCACGCGACTCCAGCAGCCCGACCTGTCA
Organism: uncultured bacterium; assembly: GCA_938040325.1. Taxonomy (GTDB): domain Bacteria; phylum Myxococcota_A; class UBA9042; order PHBI01; family PHBI01; genus CALHXW01. Next base: position 10,084 of record CALHXW010000256.1, read on the forward strand.
TGCGGCAACGCCGAGGCGGGGGATGCGTTTGGCGAGGCCGTGCCGTGGGTGATGTCAACGGCGATGGGTTCGCCGATGTCGTCGCGGCCGCGCCAGGTGAGAACAGCGCGGCCGGCGTGGTCTGTCTCGCCTTTGGCAGCGCGACAGGGCTCGTCGCCTCTGGCGGCGTCTACTTCCAGGACAGCCACGGGTACGTGAGTGCGGCTCAAGAGGCTGGCGACCGCTTCGGCCATGCACTTGCCCTGGCCGATGTGGACGGCGATGGGCTTGCCGATCTGGCCGCAGGGGCACCTGGCGAAGACCTCGTCGGCATCGGGTCAGACGCTGGACTGGTGACGGTTTGGTTTGGCAAGGCCGGTGCGGACGCGACCGATGCGTTCAGCGCCGGCGTTCGTGTCGATCAGACCGATGCGGGCGCTGCGGAAGAGCCTGGTGACCGCTACGGAAGCGCACTGGCGTCGGTCGGCGGCGACAACCTGTTTCGACTGGCCGCGAGCGCTCCCGACGAGACCGTTGGCTCCAATCAGAGCGGCAACGTCATTGCCTTTGAGACCGTCACCCCGGCTGAGGTGAGCGGCACATCTCTGGCACCGGTCGCCGACCCTCTCGGCGCGTTCGACACTGGCGACCGGTTCGGCGCCTCGCTCGCCCTGGGCGACCTCAACGGTGACGGCTGGCTCGACCTCGCTGCAGGCGCGCCGGGTGCGTCCCAGGGCGCTGGCCGAGTCACGGTCTTTCAAGGACACCCCACCGGGCTCCAAGCTGGTCAGAGCGTCAACCAGAGCGCGCTTGTGGGCGGCAACGAAGCGGGTGACCTGCTCGGTGCGTCACTTGCCGCCGGAGACTTTGACGGTGACGGCGCCGCGGACCTCGCGATTGGCGCGCCCGGCGAAGCCCCGTTTGCCTCGCCCACAAGCGGGCTGGTCACTGTCGTTGCAGGCGCACTCTCGCTGCCCCACGTCAGCCACGGTCCCTTCCTGGGCGGGATCTCCGACACGTCCGTCCACGTCTGGATCCGCGGCAGCCAGCCGGCGCCGTGGCGCGTCGAGCTCTGGCCATCGGCCGCCCCGTCGCAGGTTCAAACGCAGACGGGCCCTGCCCTGGCGCAGGCGTCAGACTTCACGGGGCGGGTCGTCGCGAGCGGCCTCACGCCTGACACAGCCTACAGCTACCGCGTGGTCTTCGACGGCGATGTCGGTGCGACCACATCGTTTCGGACGCTGCCCGCAGCTGGCTCGGCGAGCCAGATCCGGTTCCTCTTCGCGGCTGACTTCCACGTGAACCTCAAGCCATTCAGCATCTTCGAGACGATGGCGGGGCTCGCGCCCGACTTCATCATCATGGGCGGCGACAACATCTACGCCGACTCGCCCAACACCGTCCCCGACACCCCCGAGGGCTACTTCGGCCGCTACCGGGCCACCTTCGGCGATGGCCGTCTCAGCGACGCCCTGGCATCCACGCCGGTGTTCATGACCTGGGACGACCACGAGATCATCAACGACTTCTACCCAACAAAGAGCCCCCGCTACCCGTCTGCGCGTGCTGGATTCGACGCGTACCAAGCCGTCCATAACCCAGCGCCGGCCGTCGCTGGCGAGCTCTACTATGCGTTCCAGGCCGGACCTGCGGACTTCTTTGTGCTCGACACGCGGACCCATCGCGACGCCAACACAGAGCCTGACGGCCCGACCAAGACGATGCTCGGTCTCACCCAGCGCCAAGCACTGCTGAGCTGGCTCGACACCTCAACGGCGACCTTCAAGGTCATCGTCAGCTCGGTGCCCTTTTCGGACTGGTCGACAACGAAAAGCGACAGCTGGAACGGGTTCGATAACGCCGGCAAGAACTTCTCCAGCGAGCGCGCGCTCATCTTCAACCACATCGACACCAACGACATCTCGGGGGTCTTGCTGGTGAGCGGGGACCAGCACTGGAGCGGCGTCTTTCAGCACACGGCGGGCAGCACGACGCTGCACGAGTTCATGCCCACGCCCGCCGCGATCGGAAACCGCGCCCTTCCGGCCGGGATCACAACCGCGCCGGACGTTCTGCACGCCAGCGACAGTCACCGCGTCTTCGGCCGCTTCGACCTCGACGACAGCGGCGCAAGCCCCACCGCCCACTTCCGTCTCGTCAGCGACAGCGGCCAGGTCCTCTACAGCCTCGTGCTGAGCGCTTCCGACCTAGGCCTCTGAGTCGCGCGCCACGCGCCGAGCCGACGAGCTCTAGTGAACGGTGCCCCACGAGCCGAACCCTTCGCAACTCGTGCGCAATACCGAGTTGGATACTCAGCAAAGCGCCTGCCGGTGGCCCCCGCGGACGCCAGCTGGGAGACGACCGACTCTCGATCTCCACTGCCAGCCTGTGGCGCCCAACGAAGATCGGTCCATGCGTTTTTTTTGTCTGTGGATCGTGGCACGCAGGGACACCAAGTTTCTGCGAATCGGCCCGACGGAATTTTTCCTAAAGTCGTCGTTTCGAAGGTCCGACGACAGTTTAACCAGTCGGTGACAACAGGCGGCGCCCAATGCGCCCAGCGCGGATGAACAGGTTCGACCTCGCCGCCGTCACGACCGTCTACTCTTCCGAAGGAACCGAGCACCATGAACACATCAATGCGACGAACCGGTTGGCTGCGCCTCGTGGCCCTGTGGGGGCTGCTGCTGATTTCGCCACTGGCGCTCGCCCAGGGCGCAGCCGTCGACACGGACGGCGACGGTATCTTCGATGACGTCGATCCTGACGACGACAACGACGGTATCCTCGACGTGATCGAGAACCCACCCGTCTCCGAGGAGCGCCTCGCACCCGGAACCGACATGGGTGCCATGATGGCCGGCGACTTCATCGATGTCGGCCCGGTCGATATCTCGTCTATGTGGAACCTGCCGATGGGCTCGGTCATCGCCGAGCTGCAGGACGCCACGATCGTTGGTGCCACGTTCAACTCGATCCAAGCCCAAAACGAGGCAGACCCGAACAACGGCGTGGGCAAGCTCATCCTGACCGGAACGGTGCCTGTTCAGGTGCGCGTGGTTCACGGGCGGTCCCTGCCGGTGGGCGGGTATGAAGGAATCGAAATCTTTGACGGTGCAACGGCCACATTCACCGGCAACATCGACCCGGACTTGGTGCACAACGTTGTCGGCAATCGACACCAGGTCGAGCTCCCCACCGGGGGCAGCTACCCTGCCAACGACACCGACCAAGCGTTCGAGTGGGTCACCAACTCTGCCAACTTCGGCTGGTTCGCGTCTGCGACATCAAACGTCCTGATTTACCTGACGCCGCTGTACGAACGCGACAGCGACGGCGACGGCAAGCCCGACTCAAGAGACCTCGACAGCGACGATGACGGAATCCCGGACAACGTTGAGGCTCAGCCGACCAACACCTACGCGCCGCCAAACGGAGATGCGGCAACCAACGGCGGTCTCGACACCGCTTACACCGGCGGCCTGCCCCCGCACAATCAAGACGGCGATGCCGTCCCCGACTACCTCGACGACGACTCTGACAACGAAGGTGGCAACGACACCGCTGAAGCGGGCATTACGCTCGCCGGCGCGGATGCAGACGACGACGGACTCGACGACGCCGTGGACACGACCGGAAGCGCCGGCATGCCCGACTATGGCGACCCCGGCGGCACCATCGACGACCCGATGGCTGCTCCGGTGCTTCCCGACAGCGACCTGGACGCTGCCGGAGGAACGCTCGGCGCGGACGTCGACTTCCGCGATGACTCCAACGACCTCGTGTGCGGCGACGGAGTCATCGCCCCGTCCGAAGCCTGCGACGACGGCAACGGAACCAACGGAGACGGTTGTGACGACACCACCGGCGGCGGCTGTGTCATTGAGCCTGGCTTCGCCTGCACGCGGCAGTGTAGCGACCAGGACATTGCAGGCCCTAAGGTCTGCGCCGCGTTCGGCCCGTCGGTGTGTGAACCCATCGCGACGGACACGTTCATGCCGACTGAGCCAGCATCGATCTGCGCTGGCCAAGCGTACTCGTGGAACGGCTACAACTACCCGGCGGGAGAGGGCACACGAGACAACGAGGTGACGACCAGGCTCCAGACCTGGCACCCCAACATTGCCGCAGCCGCGGACGGCCGCTTCTACATCCTGAACGCCGCGGGACCTGCCGACGAAGCGGTCATGCTTGCCGAGAATGCGCCGTACCCGGGTCAGAAAGACGCCAACGGTGATCCTCTTCCCGAGTACATGCTGGTCGTGACGCGGCTTGAAGTGGCCCCTGGTGCGCCCATTACCCTCACGATTACGACCGGCGGCGGCGTCAGTCGCCGTGTCACACAGGTCATCGATGCGAACGGCGCGCTCGTCATCTCGACCAGCGACGTGAACGCTCCAAACTCAACAGCCACCTTGGGACCTTTCACTGGTCCTTCCGAAGGCTACATTTTCCTCTACGAGTTCATCGCAGACCATGCAGCTGCGGCAAACACTCAGACGATCGACTCGTGCGAGGCTGCTGACGCCGTGTGTGGCGACGGTATCCGTGCACCCAGCGAGGCGTGCGATGACGCCAACACCCTCGACAACGACGGCTGTAACGCCGACTGCACCCTGCCCCAAGCTCCAGTGGCCATGTCCGACACCGCTAGCGCCGATGAGAATGGCGCCGCGGTAGTCATCGACGTGCTCGACAATGACAGCGATGGCGATGACGTCGAGGCCGACTTGTCCGTGACGGCGCCGGCAGCAAGCGCCAACGGCGGTGCGGTGTCGGTCAACGCGGACGGCACCATCAACTACACCCCCCCACCGAACTTCACCGGCACCGATACGTTCACCTACGAGGTCTGCGACGACGAGTCACCTGACCCGCAGTGCGCAACCGAGACGGTCACCGTCACCGTCAACCCGAAGCCAGCCATCTGTGGCGACGGTGTCATCGATGCTGGCGAGGCCTGTGACGACGGCAACGGTGCAGACTCCGACGGCTGTGACGATACGCCGACCGGCGGCTGTGTCATCGAGGACGGCTGGGCCTGCTCGGCCGTGTGCATCGGCGAGGCAGACAGCGTGAGCGTGCCCCCATGCACGTCCTTCACGATGAGCACCTGCAGCAACAACCTCGTTGTTGCTCCGCTACCAGCATCCACCTGCACAGGCGAGGCCATCGCGTGGGACGGCGGTGCGCTGCGGGGCCAGCGTGACAACACGGTTGGCGGCGGCCTGTTGCTCTACACGCCCGAGGCCATGGTCGACGGCGACGGCATCTACCATATCGACGCCAGTCAGGTCTCCGCGACACCCGACACGATCGGCACCGGTCTCGCAGCCGGCGACCAGCCGCCAGAGAGCGACGCTGGGGCAACCCTTGAAGAGTTCGGCATCGCGACGTGGCGGCTCGACGCAACGCCAAATCAAAGCGTCACCCTCAGCCTAACCAACGGAGGCAGCGCCGAGTGGTCGATCGTCCAGATCGTCGACGCCAGCGGAGTGCTGCTCGCGACCACCGACGAGCGCAACGTCTGGCCGCCCGCGGCGCCGCGATTTGAGACGGTGATGCTCTCCTTCACCGTGCCAGGCGACGGCATCGTCTATGTCCGCCAGGTCTTCGTTGACTACAGCACCAACTACGACATCTTCCAGATCGACCCGTGCGTCACCGAGGTCTGTGGCGACCACTTCCTGGGCGCCAATGAGGCCTGCGACGATGGCAACACCAACGACAATGACGGCTGCAACGCCGACTGCACGCTGCCGGTACCGCCAGTCGCCATGCCCGACAGCGCCACCGCCACCGAGGATGGTGGCGCCGTCACCGTTGATGTGCTTGGCAACGACAGCGACGCTGACGACCCGAACACCGACCTAACGGTCACAGCGCCTGCGACAAGCACCAACGGCGGGACGGTCAGCGTGAATGCAGACGGCACGATCAACTACGAGCCGGCCGCCAACTTCAGCGGCACCGACACGTTCAGCTACACGGTCTGCGACAACGAGGTTCCGACCCCGCAGTGCGTCACCGAGACGGTCACCGTGACCGTAGACCCGGTCAACGACGCCCCCGTCGCCACCCCGGACACTCCGGCAACGCCAGAAGACACGCCCGTCGACGGCGCAGTCACTAGCACCGACCCCGACGATGGCGACACGCTGACGGCCACCCTCGACAGTGGGCCAAGCAACGGTATGGTCACCGTCAACCCTGATGGTACCTACACCTACACCCCCGAACCAGGCTACAGCGGTACCGACAGCTTCGACGTTGAAGTCTGCGACGACGCCACCCCGGCGCTCTGTGACACCGTGACCGTCAACGTCACCGTCACGTCCGAAAACGACGCACCGGTCGCGACTCCCGATGCACCGACCACTCCCGAAGACACGCCCGTCGATGGCGCCGTCGCGAGCACTGACCCCGACACCGGCGACACGCTAACGGCGACACTCGACAGCGGGCCGACCAACGGCATGGTCACCGTCAACGCTGACGGCACCTACACCTACACCCCTGATCCGGGCTTCAGCGGCACCGACAGCTTCGACGTCGAGGTCTGCGATGACGGCACCCCTCAACTCTGCGACACCGTGACCGTCGAAGTGACTGTCACCCCGGTCAACGACGCGCCGGTCGCGACCCCCGACGCGCCCACCACACCTGAGGACACGCCCGTCAATGGCGCGGTCAGCAGCACCGATCCGGACACTGGCGATACCCTAACCGCCTCGCTCGATAGCGGGCCGAGCAACGGGCAAGTCACCGTCAACCCTGACGGCACCTACACCTACACCCCGGACCCTGGCTTCAACGGGAGCGACAGCTTCGACGTCGAGGTCTGCGACGACGGCACGCCCCAGCTCTGCGACGTTGTGACCGTCGAGGTCAACGTCGATCCGGTCAACGATTCGCCTGTCGCTGTACCCGACGCACCGACCACGCCCGAAGGCACACCCGTCGACGGCGCGGTCAGCAGCACCGACCCCGACGTGGACGATACCTTGACCGCCGCCCTCGACAGCGCGCCTAGCAACGGCATGGTCACCGTCAATCCTGACGGCACGTACACCTACACGCCTGACCCTGGCTTCACCGGCACCGACAGCTTCGACGTCGAGGTCTGCGACGATGCGACACCCCAGGCATGCGACGTCGTCACCGTCGAGGTCGACGTCCTGCCCGCAGCCGACACTGACATGGACGGAACGCCCGATGCACAGGAGCTTCTCGACGGCACCGACCCGAACGAGCCCGACACCGACGGTGACGGCATCTGCGACGGACCGGCTGACGGTAACGCCACCTGCGTGCCCGGTGCCGACCCTGCGCCGTTCGATCCGTGCATTCCCGACAACACCGCGCCCGAGTGCGACATGGACGGTGACGGCATCTCCAACGGCGACGAGCTCGCTAACGGAACCGACCCGATCGATCCCGACACCGATGGCGACGGCATCCCCGACGGCCAAGAGGTCGCGGACGGCTCCAACCCGCTCGACCCCTGCGACCCCGACGATACCGCAGCCGACTGCGATGCGGACGGTGACGGTATCAGCGACGGCGACGAGCTTGCCGGCGGCAGCAACCCAGCTGACGCCTGCGACCCTGACAACAGCGATCCCCTGTGCATCGGCGACAGTGACGGTGACGGCATCAGCGACCCTGACGAGATCGCCGCTGGCACCGACCCGCTTGACCCCTGCGACCCCGACGACTCCGGTCCAGCGTGCGACAGCGACGGCGACGGGGTCTCCAACGGCGACGAGGCGACCGCCGGCACCGACCCGAACGATCCCGACACCGATGGCGACGGTATCGCGGACGGCCAAGAAGCAACAGACGGGTCCAACCCGCTCGACCCGTGTGACCCCGACGACACCGATCCGATCTGCGACACCGACGGTGACGGCGTGCCCGACGGTCAGGAAACAGCCAACGGCTCGGACCCGACCGACGCGTGTGACCCCGACGACAGCGCCCCGTCCTGCGTCGGTGACAGCGACGGCGACGGCGTGCCCGACGACGTCGACACCGCGACAGCCGATCCCTGCGTCCCCGACAACACCGTAGCTGTCTGCGACGGCGACAACGACGGCATCCCCGACGGCGATGAGCCGGCAGGCGGAACCGATCCGACCAACCCCGACAGCGACGGTGACGGTATCAACGACGGCGCCGAGTTGGCGAGCGGCAACAACCCGCTCGATCCCTGCGACCCCGACACCAGCGGCCCGACCTGCGACACCGACGGTGACGGCATCACCAACGGCGACGAGCAGAACGGACCGACCGACCCCGGTAACCCCGACAGCGACGGCGACGGTGTTACCGACGGCGACGAGGTTCTGGGCGGCAGCGACCCGACCGATCCCTGCGACCCGGTCTCCACCGACCCGCAGTGTGACGCCGACAACGACGGCATCCCTGACGGCACCGAGGATCCGAACGGCAACGGCGTTGTCGACGACGGCGAGAGTGACCCCAACGATCCATGCGACCCCGATGACAGCATTGCGGCCTGCGACGGTGACGCCGACGGTGACGGAATCTCCAACGCCGACGAGATCGCCGACGGCAGCGACCCGCTCGACCCGTGCGATCCCGACACCAGCGGACCGAGCTGCGACAGCGACGGTGACGGTGTCTCCAACGGCGATGAGGCCACAAACGGCACCAACCCGAACGACCCCGACAGCGATGGCGACGGCCTCTCCGACGGCGCCGAGTCGGCCGGCGGCAGCGACCCACTCGACCCGTGCGACCCGAATGCGACCGTTCCGGAGTGCGACACCGACAACGACGGCATCCCGGACGGCTTCGAGGACAGCAATGGCGACGGCGTCGTCGACCCCGGCGAGACCGACCCGGGCGACCCGTGCAGCCCCAACACGGTGGCACCCGGCTGCCTCGCCGACACCGATGGCGACGGCGTCATCGACTCGGAGGATCCTGCGCCGATGGACCCCTGCGTGCCCAGCGCCTGGGCACCAGCATGCGACAGCGATGGCGACGGTGTGTCCGACGGCGAAGAAGTCTCCGACGGCACCGACCCTGAGGTCTTCGACACCGACGGCGACGGCATCAGCGATGGCGGAGAGCAAGGACTGGGCTCAGACCCGCTCGATCCATGCGACCCCAACGACACGGCGCTTGCTTGTGACAGCGACGGCGACGGCATCCCCAACGGATGGGAGCCGCTCGTTGGTACCCTACCCGACATGGCAGACACCGACGACGATGGTATGAGCGACGGCGCTGAGCTCGGCGCGGGCAGCGACCCGCTCAACCCGTGCGACCCGGACAGCGCCGCCGCGGCGTGCCAGGGCGACAGCGACATGGACGGCATCCCAGACAGCGTCGAAGACGCCAACGGAAACGGCGTCGTGGACAATGGCGAGACCGACCCCAACGACGCCGACACCGACGGCGACGGCCTGTGCGATGGTAGCGCGTCCGTCGACGGCACGTGCGACGCTGGTGAGGACGCCAACAACAACGGCGCCATCGATGACGGCGAGTCCGACCCACTCGACCCCTGCGACCCTGACGCGTCGGATGCAAGCTGTAGCGAGGACGTGGACAGCGACAATGACGGTATCCCCGACAGCGTCGAGGACGCCAACGGAGACGGCGTTGTAGACGAGGGCGAGACCGACCCCAACAACGCTGACACCGACGGCGACGGACTGTGCGATGGTGGCGCGGCGGTTGACGGCACGTGCGACGCTGGTGAGGACACCAACAACAACGGCGCCATCGATGACGGCGAGTCCGACCCACTCGACCCCTGCGACCCCGATGCCGACGCGCCAGCGTGTAACGGCGAACCGGACGAGGATGCCGATGGCATCGCCGACGCCGTCGATAACTGCCCAAGCGTCTCCAACCCTGACCAAGCCGACTCGGATGGTGACGGTGTCGGTGACGCATGCGACGGCGTCGGTGGCGATGACCTCGTGGTCAAGGGCGGCGCGTGCAGCGGCGCGTCGGGCCCAGCATGGCCGGGACTGTTGGCACTCATCATGACCGGGCTCATCATGGTCGCGCGCCGCCGCCGAATCGGTCTGACCGAGCGTTAGGTGCCAGATTCGGTCGGTTCGACGATGCAGCCGCGCACAAAAGGTGCGCGGCTGCTGTTTTTTGGGACGGCCTCGCCGCGAAAGCGGCAGCACACATACCGTGCGGCCAAACAGGCGGGACCGTAGCCCAAGGGACGTCAGCCCACGGCCCCTACGACCACTCGCTGACGCCGAACTAGTCCCAAAACAAGCGCTATTTTCGAGCGAGACGAACGCGATGTGCTTGCCAGCGGTGTCGGCCGAATGAAGGCCCTGCGAGCATCGTCGAGTTTGGGTGAGCGTAGCGAGCGCACCGACGCTGCTGGCGAGTGCATCGCGGAAGTCGCAGCCGGAAAGAGCGCTTGTTTAAGGACTAGTGCTCATGCTCGCGACCCTTGCGGCCCTCGGCACTGTTGCCCACGCGAGATGCGCTGGTCCGCGCGCGTTCTTTTCGGCGCCACAGAGCGGCATCGCGCCCACCAGCGGCGAGCTCTATCTCTTCACGCCTGCCAGCCGCAAGCATGAGCCTGCGAACGTCCGCGCCACGCTCAACGGCGCCCGCGTTCGCGTCGAGGTCGCAAGCGCTCAGGGAGGTCCAGCCTACAACGTCACGCGCGTCGCCTGGTCCGGGCTCAAGCCGGGCAAGCTTCGGCTCGTGGTCAAGCCGGCTGAGTCGTGGGGGCGAACCGTCCGCACGAGCGTCAAGCTTGTGGACGGCTGGAGACCACAGCGAGCGGTCACCGGCGACAGCTGGGTCAGCGCCCCGAGTCAGCAACGCGATCGCTGGACGTGCTCGCACACGAGCGTTCAGCGCGTCGCTCTCGCGGTGCCAACCCCCGTCTACCGCGTGACGTTCAGCCGCTCCCAGGGTGACCTTGTTCAGATCTTTCCGGCCAACATGGCCGGCTTCTGGCGGAGGACTTCCGCACGACCCATGCTGGAGCTGGGCCACGTGAACTGCTTCGGCGCTACCTACCCGCCGCACCTCGACGCCGTGGTCGACATCGAGGCGTTGGCGATCGACGGCACCGTGGTGGCGACGGCCCGCGGCATCGAGATCCCGCGGTCGGAGGACCCAACGCAATGAGACGCTGAGTCACGTCCCCGCGGGGGCGGGCTCTCGGTGTGCCATTATGATCGATCGCCGCGCGCGCAGAACTTTTTGCGCCCGCGGCCGTCAATGACTCTGATGTGACCTCACACACGGAGCGCTTATGAAGTCCGCCCAGCGTCCGCAGTCTCTCTTGCTCGGTGCCATCACAGCGCTTGCCGCCGTGCTCTGGACGGCATCCGCCAGCGCTGCGGTCTCGCCCGTGGTGTCGGCGAAGGTCAGCGAGACGCGAAGCGCCCACCCAAAGCTCAAGGTCAGCGTGGTTGCTGACGTCTTTGTCGTCGCTAGCAACGGTGGCAATAAGGTCCACCGGCGCGCCCGCTCGGTCATCGCCCACGCCGCGAAGGCACTCAACGCCGAGTTCTTCGACCGGCACACCATGACCGAACCTGTCGTTGCCTTCGTGCTCAAGAATGGCTGGCACTACCGGCGCTTCGTCGAGTCACACTACGGCAAGGGCAGCTTCACCGGTGACAACCTCGGCTTCTACGACCCAGCGCGACGCTGGCTCGTCATGAACCACGGCCCCGGACCCGGCACCCTTGCCCACGAGCTCGTCCACCCGCTGCTCGCCACCGACTATCCCGACTGCCCGACATGGCTCAACGAAGGGTTCGCGTCGCTGCTTGAGCGCAAGACCTATCGTGACGGCCGACTCGCGCCGCGCGTGAACTGGCGCATGCGCGGCCTGCGTCCAAACCTCGACGCTGTGAGCCTCAAGGCGCTGATGACCACGACAACGTCGGAGTTCTATGGCGACTCGGCTGGCCTCAACTATGCGGCGGCACGCCACTTCCTGGTCTGGTTGCGGCGACAGGGGCACTTCCGGGCGTTCTACAAAGCCATGCGCGACGGCAAAGGCGCCGACCGCCACGGCATCACAACGCTCACCTCGGTGACGGGCAAGTCGCTCGGCGAGCTCGAGGCAGCCTGGCGAGCTTGGGTCAAAAAGCAGCGCGGGTGACCATTGCGCCGGCACCAGCGGCTGCCTGGGTCTGCTGACGGGCACCATGCTCGTTGCCGAGCTCACGAAGAGCCAGCGATCGCCCCGCTCCGCGTCCAGTTGACCCGCACGGGCCGTGGTGCCAGAGTGCGTGTACCACGAGCCACTCGCCGCCAGCCAAAGGGCCAAACCCATGCTCCACTCCTCAGCCTCTCGGCGTGAACGATGACGGCGCTCGGTCAGGTTGATTTGTCGGGGCGCCAACGTCCGCTGAGATTCAACGCCCGTGTGCCGGCGGCTCAAACTCGTCGCGTGCCACAATAGAGCGCTCACCATCAAAGCCTGCATTTGGCTGGCGTCGGAGCGTGGCGACCACCATCACGGCGCTGGCGTTTGTGCTCATCTGGGTGGCGGCCATCACGGCGGTTGGCGTCGCGATCGCCTCCCCCTCGGCTCTGACGGTCCTCCTAGCGCTTCTGGTCGCTGGTCTCGCCTTTATCTCGCGCCCTCGCCTGACCGCGACGCCCGACGGGGCCGTCGACACGGCCACACACCCCGAGCTGTGGGCTGCGGTCGTCGCTGTCGCCGACAAGCTCGACACGCCAGCGCCGGACGCACTGGTTATCGACCACGCCTTCAACGCCTCCGTACACAGCTACGGATGGCGGGGTCAACACTACGCGCTCACCCTCGGTCTCCCCCTATGGCTGACGCTAAGTCCTGCCGAGCGTCTCGCGCTCTTGGGCCATGAGCTCGGGCACCGCGTCAACGGCGATCCACTGCGCGGCGTTGTCGTGTCGTCGGGCCTACACACGCTCGACGAGATCCGCATGGCGCTGAGGCCGGTGGTCACGGAGTCAGCGATCGTGCCCATGCTCGCCAATGGTCTGCGGTGGGTGCTGAGCGTTCCCGTGACCGCCCTTGTCGCCTGGGTCTACCGCATGACCATGGCTGACCACCGACGCGCGGAGCTCTATGCCGACTACATCGGCTCGACCATCGCAGGACGACCAGCGATGATCACCATGCTTGAGCGTTTGGCCGGCCTCGCGCCGCTCTTTGCCACAAGCGTGCAACAGTCAACGCTACAGCGAGGCGGGCCGCCCCCGCTGGAGCGCTTCCGTGCACTTCATGCGGCTCTATCGCCCGACGAGCTTGCCGAGCGCGTGGCGACAGCGCTCGCCGAGACCCCCTCGATCGACGACACCCACCCGCCGACAGCTGACCGTATCGTGTACATCGAGCACCACGGGCCTCGCGTTGGTCGACTCGACGCCGAGCTCACCGGCGAGCAGACGGCCGCCGAGCTTGTGCACCACGAGGACGCCGTCAACCGGCGGCTCGTCGCCCTCCAGCGGGACGCGATGTACGCCGAGTGAGTGCGGCGCTCAGCGAAAGTCCCCACTTCCGAAGTCAGCACCGACAGGCACGCACCAGACGCTGATGCTGTCGATGTCGTCGAGGGTCCGGTCTGCCGGCAGCTGTACGGTCAGCGTCTCACCGTCAAACGCTTGGCCGAGCAGGTTCCCTGACATCGAGAAGCCGCTGCCGGCCGGCGCGGGATCGAACTCCCCGCCGAGCGCACCGTAGATCTGGATGTTGATGCCGCCGCCATCGAACACAAAGTCTTCGATCTCAATGGTGCAGTCGTCGACAATGGTCGCAGTGCCGGCGACGTCGTGGGAGAAACCGTCGAGGATCGCGGTCTCACCGATGCGAGGGCTGGTCGAGTCGCAGGTCCGGAGGTTCGGGTCCACCACGGGCTCTGGCGCGACGGGGTCCACCGCACCGTCCGCGCTCACGTTGACGTAGGTCGCGAGGTCGACGAGCTCTGCATCCGACAGACGGTCGGCCCCCCAGAACGGCATGCGCCCCCCTGCCAGGCCGTCGTAGACCGCGCTGTCCGGCCTGCCGGAGAGCCTCACCCGTCCGGCGATGAGGTCTGTCGGCAGGTCACGCCCGGTGATCTTGGGCGCGCGCTGCGTCCCGGTGCCATCGGTGCCGTGGCAGACGACGCACGTGCGGTTGAAGATCTCGCGCCCGTTCATGGGGTCGCCATCGCTGAAGTCGTCGACCGGCTCGACGACCTCGATGACGATGGGGTCCGCCGTCGGCGGCGCTTGGTCTTCGAGGAACGCATTGAGCGCCAGCCAGCGCTCGTCGGTCTCCTCAAAGGGGACGGCAGCCATCCACTCGGTGCGGCAGACGTTGACCGCGTCTCGTAGCTCGGTCAGCTGGCCGTTCTTGAACGTGGGCCGCGACGCCGCCGTGCCGAGCTCGTGGCCAGGTCGCGTCAAGCCGTCGCTCGCGGGCTCCTCAAGCGCATGACAGGTTGCGCAGGCAAAGGTGTTGCCGTCGGGGTGTGGCTCGGCAAAGAGCGCCTCGCCGGGCATGGCGCTGTCCGGCGCGTTGGAATCGCAGCCTGCGAGCGCGGAGGCGAGCACAATGGTTATGAACCCAACGGTGGACAACCCGTGGCGCAGGTCGATGACGGACGACGGTGTAGTTTGCATGCAGGCGGTACGGCATGACGATGGCGCACAGTTACCTCGGGTCCGCGTTTGCGAACGCCGCGCATCGGCGCGTGCCGCGTGGCGGCGGATCGAGCCGTGAAGTTGTGGCGTGAGCGTGGGCGTGAGCGCCGGGCGCCGGGCGCCGGGCGTGGGCGTGGGCGCCGGGCGCCGGGCGTGGGCGTGGGCGTGGGCGTGGGTGTGGGCGTGGGCGTGGGCGCGGGCGTGTGTGTGTGGGCGCGGGCGTCGGGCGTCGGGCGTTGCGTAAGTCTTCTGGTTAGCTGTGGCCGAGTGACGCCTGAAGGCCGTCGCCGACGGAGTCGACGATGGCCTTAGCCGTCAGTGGCTCGTCCTGCGACTGCCCTGGACGGTCGCATTGGGGCGCGGCGGCCTGCAAGGCCGGGGCCGTGCTCACCATGCTCACTTCGCTCCGCGTGGTTGCGCGCGGTCGCCTTCGGCGAGCCTTGCAGGCCGCCGCACCGCAATGCGGTGGGGTGGGCGTCTCTCCGGACGTCGGGGGCGACGCCTTTCTCACTCACTTGGAGCTGTCTGATGCTGCGTATTTATCCAACCGCTATCTCCATTGTCTGCGACGCTGCGAAGGCTGCGACCGCTATCTCCGCTCACGACCGCGACTTGGCGCGGCAGCTGCGGCGCGCGGCTGCGTCCGTGCCACTCAACATCGCCGAAGGCTCAGGCGTTGGCGGCGGCAACCGACGACAGCGTTACCGCACCGCCCTTGGCTCCGCTCGAGAGGTCCAGGCCTGCTTCGATGTCGCGGTCGCCCTTAGGTACATGCCGCCCGTCAACGAAAGCACGAGCGCGGATATGAACCGCGTCATCGGCACCCTCGTGACGCTGGTGCGGTAGGCGGCTGGCCCTCGCCGCCGCGCATCCTGCGTGGCCGCGGTGGGCGTCAGCGCGGGCGTCGGCGCGGGCGTCGGCGCCAGCGTGGGCCTGGGCGCCAGCGTGGGCCTGGGCGTGGGCCTGGGCGCCAGCGCGGGCGTGGGCGTCGGCGCGAGCCTGGGCGTGGGCGTGGGCGCGGGCCTGGGCGCCAGCGCGGGCCTGAGCGCGGGCGCGGGCCTGGGCGCCTACCCAGCACGCGTCACCCAACACCCAGCACGCCTCACCCAACACCCAGCACGCCTCACCCGACACCCAGCAAGCGCCGGTGCTTAGCGCGTGCGCCGCTTGAGGCTGCCCAGCAGCCCGGATGCCACGCCCATCCACTCTTTGAGGCCGTTGAGGGCCTTGGGAAAGCGGATGCGCATCAGCATCTTGAGGAAGCGCTGAGCGGTCTCGGTCAGCTGCAGCAAGAGCGCTAGGCGATCGACGTCCCAGCCGCCGTCACTGTCGGCAAGCGACGCTTCGTCGAGCGCCCCCTCGAGGGCCGTGCGAACACGCTCGATGAGCATCCACTCCCGCTCGCGTAAGACATTGGCGATCGTCGGCCAGATGTCGACCACGGCAACCCACGGCGCGCCACGACCGGAGTCGGTGGGCGTCACCAGCCCGTGGTCTTGCAGCTCCCGCATCGCGGTCGAGGCGAGGGCACGCGAGATGCCGAGGATGCGGGTGACGTCCGCTTGCGACAGCGGCTCCTTGCTCAGCGCGAGGAGCGCCCAGATGCGACCGTGGATGTGTTTGAAGCCCCACCACTCAATGAACTCGCCGATCGCATCGGCGACGCTCAAGATCCTCTTGGTGAGGGGGTCAGAGAGGCTCAGCGTGTCTTTTTCTGCAGTGTTCACGACTGCAAGAATGCGGTTCACACTGCGAAAATCAAGGAGA
>CALHXW010000257.1 GCA_938040325.1 uncultured bacterium
CCTTCGTATCGCGACGCGAGGCGGGCGTACATACATGGACCCCGGCGACAACGCCAGTCCTAATTCGAACGTCTCCCCCACCGGGTGCGAGCGCGCTGGCCATGTCTAGTCCCAAATCAAGCGCTGTTTTCGAGCGAGGCGAAGGCGATGCGCTTGCCAGCGGGGTCCGCTGGACGAGGGCGATGCGTGCATCGTCGAGCTCAGGTGAGCGAAGCGAACGCACGGACGTCGCTGGCGAGGGCATCGCCAAAGCCGCAGCCGGAAAGAGCGCTTGGTTTGGGACTAGTCCCCACCGATCGTAAAGCCAGGTCACCTCGGTCGAGCGCCTGCGTTCTGACCAATGACGCAGATCAGAGCCACGAACCGGGCTCGCATGGGAAAGCCGTTGGGGGCTCAGCTATCGCTGTCCTTGGTGCTCTTGTCGAGAGCGTCACGGATCGCGTCGAGGCCAGCCTTTGCCTCCGCCTGATGCTCTCCGTCGGGGAAGTTCTTGAGGTAGAGACCGTACGCGCGCGCCGCATCCGCCTGCTCGTCAGCCGCCGCGTAGGCCTTCGCCATACGCCACACAAGGGCGTCGTTGAGGCCAAACTCGGGGTACGTATCGACGGCCTTGTCGAGCCGCCAGGCAACCGCTCGCCAGCGCTTCTTGTTCTCGTAAAAGTCGGCCGCAAAGAGCTCGCTCTCAAAGAGCATTCGACGCACGTCGTTGAGCATCTGACGCGCCTCGGTGGCGAAGCGACTCGTCGGAAACATGCTCAAGAATCCCTTCAGCTCGGCCTCGGCCTGCCGCGTCAGGGTCTGGTCCATCTCGTAGGCCGCAGGGGACGCGAACCACTCTGACGGAATCCGCTTGTAGTACGAGGCAGCGATTCGGAAGCGCCCGTACGGTGCGTTCGGGTCGCTCTTGAACTGGCTCATGTACGCGCGATACACCTCGGTCGCTTCCGCATAGCGATCTTGGATGTAGAGCGCATCGCCAATTCGTAGCTTGGCGAGCGCCGCATAGCTGACGTAGCGCGGGCTGCGGGCCACCTGATTGAAGAGCTTGGTCGCCTGAACGAAGTTGCCGTCGATGAGCTCCTCGACGCCCTCGTAGTAGATGCGACGCGCGGTGTCGTCCATCTCGGCGGTGCTCAGTGACTTGTTCTGCGCGGCGCAGCCTGATCCCGTAAGGGATGGCAGGACCAGCACGGCACAAAGACTAGCGAGTAGGCTGACCGCTCGCTTGGTTTGTCCAAGGCTCACTCTGACGCAGCGCTGCATTCCAACCTCTTGCCAGGGGCGCGTGTTCGTAGCAGCCGGCAGATAGCCGTGTCAACGAGGGCCGTCCGCCCAGAGACCGACATCATTAGCCGACGGCGGTGAGCGCCTTACTCATCTCTGCAGCGACCCCACCGACGACCGGTATCGCCTGACGGTAGTCGAGACGCTTCGGACCGATGAGAGCGACGAGGCCGCGACCAGCGGGCGTCTGATAGCTCGCCAGGACCAACCCGCACAGCTTCAGAGATGGGACCCCAGTCTCGCCGCCCAAGCGCACCACACAGTCGTCGGCGCCCTCCAGCTCGTCGAGCAGCGTCAGCCAGAGCTCACGCTCCTGCAGCGAACGCATCAAGCTCGCGGTCTGAACGGGTGCCTGCTGGAACTCTCGCACCTCGAGGATGCGGGCCGTCCCGTCCACCACGACGTCGGCGTCGCCTTCGACGGTGGTGAGCGCACGCCGCCCCAGCTCTAGAGCGCGTCGCTCTAGCGAGCCGCGCACCGTCGCCAGGTCATCGCTTAGAAACACGCGCAGCTCGGCCAGAGACCGTCCCGGCAAGATGGTGTTGAGGTAGTTGTTGAAGCCCTCAAGGTCGTGTGCTGTGACGCTCTGGACGACATGCAGCAGCCGCTCATGGACCGCGCCAGTGCGCGTGACGGCGACCGCCAAGACGCGTCCAGCCGCGAGGTAGACGAGGCTCAAGCGCTGCAAGATCGCCGCTTCCAAGCGCGGCCCAACGATGAGCCCCGCGAGCCCAAGCTTCCGCGAGACCGCGGTGGCGGCGTCGCGCATCAGATCGGTCAGAGAGCTTCCATCGGTCCACTCCACGCCCTGCCCGTCACGCGACGCGCCTTGTTTGAGGCGCTCAGGGAGGACCTGGTTGACGTAGACCCGGTAGCCAAGGTCGGTCGGAACACGCCCCGAGGATGTGTGCGGCTGCGCCAACAACCCTCGCTTGGCGAGCGTCCCCATGACCGCGCGAATCGAGGCGGACGACAGGCGCCCGTTCAGGCGTCCGGCGAGGCACTTTGAGCCAACCGGCCTGCCCGAGTCCGCGTGACACTCGACGACCTCTCGAAGGATGAGCCGCTCGCGCGGTGTGGTCGCCAGCGGCGCGTGGCCCGTGGAGGCAGACGCCATCGCTGCTGAGGTCACATCACTGTTGCTTGAGTCCACCACGTCGCTGACAGCATTGACGCCTGCACCGCCCGTGTCAATTCGACGAACCACAATCGCTAACCCCTCAACACCATGTGCGTTCAGGGAGTCATGCCTGTCCCACAGCCCGGTAGGCCGACCCGCAGCGCCACCGGTGCGTGGCGAGCGTCTAAGTCCGGCTCAAACCGATAGGCCAGTGCGGACACGATCGCCTGCTGAGCGATGTGGTCGACCGTCACGCTCGGAAACGCGTAGGCGCCCGCAGTGAGAACCGGTGTCCGCCCCCAGCAGCCCGCGGCGTCTCGGTGAGCAAGCCAGATATCTGCCCCCTCGCCTTCGCCGTAGACGACGGTCAGCTCCCCTGCCGAGCCCGCTGAGAGCGACGTCCATAGACCGAAGCGTTGCCCGGGTCGAGTCGCCGCGTGCACGGTGCTGATGGTCCAGATTCCGGCCTCGGCTGCCTGCGCATCGACCGCGTGGGCAAGCTTCAGCGTCCCGGCGGTCTCGTCTTGGTAGGCAACAAAGATACCGGCCACCGTCCAGGCGGCCGCTACATGCGCCCCAACCGAGGCGACCGGGCCGTCGGTCGCCGTCTGGCCGTCAACCGTCACGATCGGCGCCCCTGCGCCAAGCTGCAGTCGAAGAGAGCCTGCGTCCCGGTCCTGCCAGGCGCCAAGCCACCGCACGCCATCGGGCGCTGAGACGCAGGCGACGTGGTGTCCCGCCCCAAAGACCGCGTCGCGGAGACGCGTCTCAGGATAGATGCGATCGCGGCACGCCGCGGGTCCATCGCCGACGCTCGCGCAGACTTGGTGTACGCCACACACACTCGGGCAGCCTGAGAGCTGAATCGCTGAGCCGCACACGCCCCCGGAAACGCACACCTCCGAGAGCCCGCAAGCGCCGGCGCATGGCTCTGGACTCCGCTGGGGAAGCGGTCGGTCTTCAGCGGTCTGTACCGCCCACTCGCCGGCGCCAGTCGGGTTGGTTGTGAGCGACTCGAAGGTGACGACGCGGGTCGACGCCGGCACGCCATCGTCGGCAACGAATGCGTAGCCAGCGGTGATCTCAACGCCATCGGGCCGGCGCCGGGTGACCGCGCACTGAAAGCGGCCCGTCGACGCTGGCAGAGGGAGCACCGAGTGACCGAGGAGCACGGGTCCGGCTGGGTCGATCAGCATGTGGCCAAGGCCTGTCTCAACTTGGTAGACGACGCTAAGCGTCCCGTCGGCCCGCTCAGCGATCGCGGGACGGCGCCCATGGTCGAGTCCGCTGCGGGAGTCACCGGCGCGATACCCCGACACGCCGGGGAGCCCTTCGAAGCCATCGAGGGCCGTGTCGAGCCTGGTGGTCAGGGTTGGATCAAAGCGCGAGTGGACTAGGTCGCCGTAGCGAGGGTCATAGCTCACCACGATCAGCTCGCCGGTAGGCAGCACCGTGCCGACCCCGTCGACACCTGGTGTCGGCGGCTCGACCGAGCGGACCGGGGCGCACTCGCAGAGGTAGCCGAAGTCGCCGCACGCGTGTGCGGGTGCCGGGGTCCCATCGGGCACAACAGCCTGAGTGCCTGGCGGGCACGGCGCCGAACACTGGGCCGTGGCGAGGCAGCGTCCGCTAGGGACATGGCAAGCCCCGACCGGGCAGCCTCCAACGCATGCTTCGCCCTCGACACAGCGGCCAGCGATGCACCGCCGGCTGTCATGGCATTCGCCGTCGCTGAGGCAGCCGCGGCGGACACAGCTGCCCGCCTCACAGACCTCGTCGATGCCGGCGCACCCGAGGTCTGGCCCACACGAGCTGGTCGGGCGGCACCACCCCTGCGTGCAGACAGCGCCCGGACAACATTCACTGTCCGAGCCGCAGGTTGTTGCCAGCTGACAGCGCTGCTCGTAGCACAGGTAGCCGTTGATGCACTGGCTGTGGGAGGTACACGATGTCGCCGGAACCTCGGCCTCTGAGCCGCACGCTGCCAAGCCCGTCAGCGTCATCATCAACGTCAACCTCGCCGCCAGCTCGCAGCGCTGCCGTCGCCGACCGAGAAGCCACCAGGTGCAGAGGCCCAGGGCAAGGCTCAGAGGAAGCGCTGAGTCCTGATCGCCTCCCGGTGCGCCCTCACAGCCCTGAGGCGTCGAAGCGACCGACGATCCGCTCTCCGGAGCTGCTACCACGTGCTCGACGACGCCGAGCTCGCCCGTGGCGGCCCGGGAGCGGGCGCGAAAGAGCTCCGGATGCTCGACAAGCAGGCGCGGTGACTCCCACCGATGAGGGCCGGGACCGTCGAACCACGGCGACCAGAGTCCGCCGAGCGGCCTCAGCTGCGTCTGCTGCCCGGGCGCCTGGTCGACGGTCAGCTCGATCACCCCGCGCTCTGGCTGGTGGAGTGCGATCGGCGCCAGGACAACCTGGGCGTTCGGCAGGCTTGCAGGGTCTTGCAAGGCGACAAAGATCGACAGCCAGTCCCGGTTCGGACCATCCGGCTCGATCGCCACGACCACCGGCGTGAGCGGCAAGCCTAGGGCGTCGCCGATCCCGCCCAAGGGCAGCTCAAAGCCGATCGGTCGCTCGGTGAGAAGACCGAGCGCAAGGTCGACAACGAACGGCGCGATCACGTCGAGGCGCGCCTCAGCGAAGAGCTCGTTCTGAAGGAGCCGCAGGTTCGACAGCGACACGCCGGCGACGGTCGCACCAAGCTGTGCATCGGGCAGCGCTTCAACGGCGATCCCGAGGTCAAGATCCACCTCGAAGGCAACCGCCGTGACGAAGCCGTCGCCCAAGAGCACGTCGATCGCAACCGTGGCGTCGACCAGGGACAGCGTCATCGTCGGTTCATCGGGACTCGTCGCAAAGCGCGTCGGCGACGGAACCTGCGGATCGAGCCGCGGCTGGAGCCGGACCCGAATGGGCGCATTGGGCCCCGTGAGTGCTGTCGCACCTGGCAGCAGCAGGTCGATCACCTCACTGGTGATGACGAGGTTGCCCGACGACAGCCGCGCCAGGTCCGTCGAGGTAAGATCGATGCAGAGCAGCCCCGACTTATACGCGGCCCACACCGCCTCGTTGATGAGCGCCTGCGAGACACCAAGCCCCAGGTCGTAGTTGATGATGGCGCCGTCCTGGAGGGTCGCCACACCCGAGTAGTCAGGCGGGGGACCCGCGACAAAGACCAGGTCGGCGCCGATCGACCCGACGCACGGATGCGTTGGCGACGCGTCAACGCCGGCGTCGAGCACCGTGTCGAGACCGACGGACCCAAAGCCACCGGTGACGGCGAACGCATCCGACGCTGGCCGCGCGAGCACGCCGAGGGGGCGCGCCGAGCGTACGTAGCGAATGATGGGGCCAAGCTGAGCGCCCAGATCAAGCGTGCCCTCAACCGCGAGCGGCTGACCGTTGAGAACGCCGTCGAGCAGCAGGTTGGCTACGTCATCGGCGAGGAGGTTGAGCAGCTGGTCGAACAGGCCATCAAGGAGCTGTTGGAGAGACGTCACGATGTCGCCGACGAACCCGGCTGCGGGACATAGCGACTCGCACTCTGCACACTCGGCCGTGCTCGGCGGCGACTGGCCATCGAGGCACTCGGCGATCGTGCAGTCCACGACCACGTCGAGCGCAACCTCGCGCAGGTCGAACTGAGAGGGCAGCACCTTCACGTCGAGGCCGCCGTTGGGATCAGTATCCAGCTCAAGGACAAGGGCGAGATCAACCAGCGCGATGCGTCCTGCCGGGCCATTGGCGAGTCCACAGCCCACGTCGCCCGAGAACAAGAAGCCGCTCACGGCGCCGGCCACGACCCCGTCCACGAGCCCGAGCTCACCACCGTTGATCGTGATCTCGAGCCTTGCGGGGCTTGTGTTGGGCACGAATCGAACGTTCAGCGCGGAGAGATCAAGCGTCACGACAAGGTCGCGAACCTCGGCGTCGAGCGGTCCGAGGCTCGTTCCCAGCTCGCCGAGGCCAAGGCTCTCAAGCGCGATCACAGCGCGGCCCTGAGCGTCGGTCTGAAAGAACGACGCGATGAGTGAGCGGACGCGAGTCGTGAGGAAGTCCGCTCCGGTCTGCGTCAGCCGCAGTTTCACGGCGCTCTTGATGATGCGCTTGACCGGCATCGTGTAGTCGCCCTGATGGATGCGGGCACAGCCACCGCCATCGCCGGAGCCGCCGCAGCCCAGCACGAGCGCAAGCGCAACGAGCAGAGCGTGACGGCGAGTGGTGGTTCCCATGGCGCGCATCATGGGCTAGCGGCGGCCCTAGACGCAATCGCGACCCGCGCGAGTGGTCCGTGTCGCGGGTTTGGGGGCGTTTGGCGCGCGTTGACGTCGTGGAAGGCCGAAGACGGAGTGTACCGGCAGCCGTCAAAGGGTGCGCCGCGCGTGGTCCGGCGCGGACGCGCTGCCAATACGCCTGCTAGCCCTTCATCCAGCGGTGTCTTTCTGCTGCGGCTTTCGCGATGCCCTCGGCACCGGCTTGAAGCTCAACGATGCACGCATTGCCTTCGTTCAGCCGACGCGGGTGGCAAGCACATCACGTTCGAATCGCTCGAAAACGGCGCTGGGTTAAGGCCTTAGCCCTGGACGCGGTTTCGACCGGCACGCTTGGCGCCATAGAGGTTCTCATCGGCTTGCCGAAGGATATCCGCCGGCCGGCCCATGTTCGGGTCGAACACGCCGACGCCGATACTGACCGTCACCGGGATGTCGGCGTCGTCAAAGCGGAACGCGTGGCCTGCGATCAGCTCTCGCAGCTGCTCACCGTATTGAATGGCGCCATCTCGGGTGGTCTCCGGAAGCACCACGACGAACTCTTCGCCACCGTAGCGCGCAAAGAGCTCCTCGCGCCTGACGCGCGCCTCGATGAGCTGTGCCATCTCGCGCAACACGTAGTCGCCGGTGAGGTGACCGAGCTTGTCGTTGACCAACTTGAAGCGGTCGATGTCGATCATCAGGACCGCCAAGTCGCGACCGTGACGCCGAGAGCGCGCAAACTCACGCTCGAGGAACTGGTTGAGGTAGCGCACGTTCGCCACCGACGTCAGACCATCGCTGATCGTCATCCGGTAGATCTCTTCGTGATACGCCGCCTCGATGTTCTGGCCGGCGAGGAACTTGAAGATGACGTCGCCAACCTTCACCAGGTCGCCAGAGCTCAGCTGGGCCTTGGAGATGGTCTCGTCGTTGACGAATGTGCCGTTGGTCGACTCGAGGTCGACGATCCAGGTCCCGGACGGGCCGACCTCGATCCGAGCGTGGGTCCGGCTGACGGAGTCGGCGTCGAGCACCACCGTCGCGTAAGGATCGCGTCCGATCGTCGCCACCCCCGGGCCGAGGTCGAACTTCTTGCCGATCGAACCACCGTAGAGCAGCACAAGGCACTCTTGGCCATGATGCTCAGGCAGGTCGATTTCGGCGCGCAGCGAGACGCGGGTGGTTGTGTCAGTCACGGTCATCGGTGGTTCAAAGGACGGCGGAGAGCTTGACGAACCCTCGGTCTCCACGGAGCGCGTTCCCGCTCTCGCTGCGACTTAGGCCCGACGTTTATTTTCGTCAACAGTAGCACAGTTTCGGCTCGGTTCTGCGGCCCAGACGCACGCGTGGTCAAGGGTGTTTGCACGAGCTACCCCTTGCCCGTTCTGGCAGTCGCAGGGATCGCGTGAACGTCCGTCTCTGCCGGCAGCTGCTCAGCGAGGAAGCCGACGATGACGTCATGAACATCCGATGCCGCAGCGGGCGCGACCAAGATACCGGCATGTCCGTAGTCGAAGCGCGCGCCGCGGCGCCTGCCAACCTCCAGCCAGCGCTTGTCGGCGGTTGTCATCACGTCGAACGCCGCTCGCGCAGCGGCTGGCGGGACAATCGAGTCCCCGCGCGACGCGATCACCAAGACCGGACAGGCGATCTTTTGGATCTTGCGGCTCTGACGGGCCCGCTCGGGTCGCGAGTTTGCCCACTCGATGATCTGCGCCAGCTCGCTGCCATGGAGGTCCTCGACCGCATGGGTTAGCCATGCCCGACGGAGCGCAGCAGTGGTCGCGCTGAGGCGGAAGTGCTGGGCCAAGACGACCGCGTGAGCGACCGGCCCTCGCAGCGACGCGAGCTTAGGAATCCCAAAACCACCGAGGCGCCGCAGGGGGCCACGGAGAGCCGCTAGGCCGCGTGTTGCGGGTCCAACGATCGCTCGGAAATCGACCGGCGACGACACGCTCACGATGCGCCGAATGTCGCGCGCGGAGGGGCCGCCGGCATACTGGCACGCGAGAAAGCCGCCGAGGCTATGGCCGATCACGTCCACCTGCTCGACGCCTGTGGCCTGCTTGATGGCTTGAATCGCGGCTGGTAGGTCGTGCGCAAGCTTGGTGGCGACGTCCACGGGTGCACGGCTGCCCGGCAGGCGTCGTGACGACCGCGAGCCGCGGAGCTCAATGATCCAGACGTCGCGACCGGACGCGC
The DNA here is from genome assembly GCA_938040325.1 of uncultured bacterium. Lineage (GTDB taxonomy): Bacteria > Myxococcota_A > UBA9042 > PHBI01 > PHBI01 > CALHXW01. The sequence continues at coordinate 8,863 of CALHXW010000257.1, forward strand.
GCAACGCGTCCCAAAGCTTCGCTCCTGGCTCGACGCCGAACGAAAAGCGATTCGCCGACAGACCGGGAATCAACAGGACAGGCGCCCCGCTGCCTCGCAGGCGGTACAGCGAGAGGGCGTAGCCATCACGCGTCTCTATCGGAACCATCTCGAACACGTCTCTCGTCACAACCTCCGTATGAGCAATAACGGCGGGTCCGCCCGAAAACTTCAGCAAAGTGTGAACATACGTGACCGGGGGTCAGGCTCGAAAACGCCACCGCCGCGCTAGAAACGCAAAATTTTTTGCACACTCGGTGAATAACGTCGGACGTGGCACCGTCGGTACGGGATGGTGAAGCGGAACACACGATCACGCCTGAGCGGCGACTTGCTAACGACGGCACAGCCGTCGCGACGTCGCCCCGCGATCGCGTCCGTGATGACGATCCCCGCTCTGCTCTTGCTCGTGGCGGTCGCAAGTTCCTGTGGCTACCATCGCCACGACGCCCGGATTGAGCGCCCGGTGTACGCGTACGGGTACGACACCTTGCCCGGCTCGGACGTGCCCAGCGTCGAGGTGTTCTACGACGAGCTGGAGCCGTGGGGAGCCTGGCTACACGACGACCGCTTTGGCTTTGTGTTCGCGCCGAGCGATCGCGACTACACGCCGTACACAGACGGGCGGTGGGCCGCGACCGAGTTCGGCCCCACGTGGATCAGCGACCACCCGATCGACTGGGCTGTCTCCCATTATGGACGGTGGGTCCACGACGGCGAGTGGCTGTGGATCCCCGACACACGCTGGGGTCCAGCCTGGGTCGAGTGGCGCCGTGCCGACACCTGGCTTGGATGGGCTCCGCTTGGCCTGTCGTCGCACACCACCGACATCCCCTACGACGCGTGGCGGTTTGTGCCGGTGCGCCGGATCTACGACCGACGCCTGCATCGCCACTACGTCGCGCCTCAACAGATCGAGTCGCTGGTCTCAGCGAGCTCAACGGCGCACCGGTGGGTCCACGCCCGTGACGGCCGCCGCTACGTCCGTGGGCCTGAGCGGATCAACGCAGGCACGTGGCACGGCCGTCGCTATCAGCTCAGCGAGCTGCCGCTGAAGAAGAGCGGCCGCTACCGTGTCCGCAGCGGCAGACGCCAGTGGGCCCCCCGCCGCTATCGTGTCGGCCGCGATAAAGGGACGCGCTTTCAGCGGGCACCGATCGTCCAGCACCGCCGGGCGAAGCGCGCCAAGAAGCGCAAGCGTCGCTACATCCGAGTTCCGCCACCGAGCGCACCGTCGAAGGCAACTAAGAAGCGACGGTCGCGCCGCTCCCACGACAGGCGCTGATCGCCAAGCAAGCCGTCAGCCGCGTTGACTCACAAGGCATACGGAGCGTTGCCCACACGCCAGGTCTCTGGGACGCCCGGGAGTCGTTTCGCTGGAGTCCTCAGAGCCGGCCGCGTGGAGGCGCATGGTACCCGTCTGATCGGTGCTCTAGTCCCAAATCAAGCGCTGTTTTTGCGCGAGGCGAAGGCTGCTCGCCAGCGGCGTCCGCTGGACGAAGGCGATGCGTGCATCGTCGAGTTCAGGTGAGCGAAGCGAACGCACGGACGTCGCTGGCGAGGGCATCGCCAAAGCCGCAGCCGGAAAGAGCGCTTGTTTTGGG
>CALHXW010000258.1 GCA_938040325.1 uncultured bacterium
GCCAATTCGCCTCTCGCGGCCTCACCAACCTGCACACCGCCGGCTTGGACAACCGAGCGGATACTCAAGAATCGCTGAAAGCATGGGGTTGTCCACAAGCCCTTGGAAGTCGGTACGGACGGAGTCCGACACCGCTCCCACATCCCCACAAGCCGCGGCGGCGGCGACTATGATCCCCGGGAATCATCAGGTGACCCGCAGCAGTCGTCGTTGTTCGTGTGGGCAACGTGAGTCTTGCGAACGTTGTCCAAGCCGCTCGTGGAAAACGTGAGGTTTGCGAACGTTATCCAGTCGTCGGTGTAGAGGTGGGTGAGGCCGGAGCGACCTTAGACGGCCGCAACGTGTTTGCCTCACCCAGCTGTGCACGGACGACGTCAGCGGCGGCACGTTCTGGCTAAAGTCGAGGCTAGAGCTAAAGCACCGAACAGGTTCATCGCACCCGCGCTGAGGTTTCCTCTCGTTCGTCACGAAGCGGCACACCTCACGCGGTCCCAGAATCCGCACTTCCCGGCAACGCTGCTAGACGGCGATCCGACAACTGCGGCCGGGCGCGGCGGGCGTCGGATCGTGATCGGATACAGGAACACGCGAAGCCAACTCCCGGAAGCTGCTCCATATCCGGTCTGACCGATGTCGGTCGTAGCCGCCGTCGCTTTGAATCTGCCGCCAACGTTCGTAGAGTCGGAGACAGGTGGGCAAGGGGGTGTAGGTTGGGAAACCGAGTTGAGCAACAGCGTGCTGCAGGGCCTAGCCAACCGCGTCACGTGGAGCCAGAGCAAGCAGACCAGGCATCTGCCCTACGCGGACAGCTGCGTGGAATGTCTTATGACGCTGGCGAGCAGCTCTTGTCGCCCGCGCCGCCGACTCCGGTCCAGCGCCAAGCAGGCGCCGAGCAACATGGAGGCGGAGGCACCGTCGTGCCCGCGCCTGCTGCCGCTGACCCTCTTCTGCCCGTGGCCGAGATCATCAAGCTCGACTACGCAGCTCTTCTCAACTACCTCAAGACGCGACCGCGGGACCACGTCACCACGCTGCGCGCTGAGGGCGCGTTCCGAACACGCCTTCGTAGCTTCAGCACCGCCGAGCTGACCCAGCTGACGCTCACCATCCTCATTCGGACACCGGACACCGTCGTCGACGGGCCAGCAGCTCGAACCGAAGCGTTTCGTATCCTTGCGAGCCAGCTGCAGGACAAAGACATCATGATGCGGCTCATCGAAAACCGCGTCTCTGTCGTGATCGTGCCGCGCGACAAGCTCATGACCGATCTCCCGGAGTTCGCGAGCCAGCGCGGTAGGTTCACGTTCGATGGGCGGCCCTGGGACATCACGCGAGGACTTGGGGGCAGAGAGACCGCCATCGCGGAAGAGAACCTGCTCGGACTCAGCTCGGTCTCCGGCTCAACCGCACGGCTCGGCTGGGACGGCCAGACCTCGATGGAGGCAGCGCGCGCCACCGACCCCAACGCGATGCCCGCCGAGGGGGGCGCTGGCGTCCAGCGCTTCAACCCGGGCGTGTACTGCAGCGGCTACTCGACCACCAACCATGAGTTCTTCCACACCATCCATCAGTACGGTCTGTCGAGCGCCGACAGTCAGACGATCCAGACGGCCTATGACGCAAAGAAGACCGAGGTGCCCGCCGCTCCACCCGCGGTCGAAGGCGCGCCCGCGCCAGCGCCTCTGACCGCGAACGACACCGAGTGGGCCGATGGCATACGACGGCGCTTGGACGGCACAGCGTCCGAGAACTACGCGTCATCGACAGTGTACGAGTACTTCGCGCAGACCGGCTGTGCGTTCCAGGGCACCAACACGGGCGTCGATCCCTACACCCAGCGCCCTCGCAACAATGGCCGCGCGTGGGTGCTTGCCAACGAAGCGACGCTCGGGCCCTTGCTCTCCAAGATCTGCAGCAGCACGGAGCTCACCAACGTCAATCCACGAGACGCGCGCGCTGCTGCCGGGGCCGCAGCGCCGGCCGCGGCCCCGGCGACCGAAGCAGCGGCGGGCGCCCGCGGTGGAGCCCCTCCCCCGCCAGCGCCAACAACGATTGGCCAGGTCGCGCCGCCCGAGGCGCAGGCAACGCCAACCACCGTTGGCGTGCTGGTTGAGCGCTGACGCCCCGCCGCCCAACGCTGGCAGCGGTGATCGCCGCGGCGCTCGGCTACCTCACGATGGCCACCATGACGAACTGCACCTCCGCAAGGACCGACACGATGTCAAACGACCGCGAGACAGCCGCCCCAAAGGCTGAGCAGACCGCGCCAGCCGCGCCCCCGCTAAAGTGGACGGTCTGGCAAGGCAACTTCCGCGTCCTCACCATCGTCGGTGAGCCAGGTCCGCTCATCAGCACAGCGCCGCCGCCGCCAGGAGGTGGCCCCTTGGTCCAGCACCCGTTCCTGTCGGCGACTGCAGAGCTTCCCACCGCCGAGCATGAGCTGAGGGAGCTGCTGCTCAAAAGCACGTCGGTCGACGAGTACCTTGAGCACCTGCGAGGCGCCGGCTTCCGCGTCCAGGCCGAGACGAACGCCCCCCGACACTGAGCCGCGCGGTCCGTGGCCTGGTGAGAGGCAGCGCACGCGCGACGTCGGAGGGCCTGCGCCCCGTCGAGCGCGAGCGCAGCTACGGCTCGAGGCCCGCCATCGTCATCGCCATCGGCACCTCGCGATAGCGGGGAAACCTGCCGGTAGCGTGCTTGGAGAAGATGAGCTGACCGTCCACCACGACGTCAAAGATCCCGCGGTCGCCAACGATGAGCTCGGGCTCAAGGCTGTCGCCAAATCTCTGACGGAGCTCGGCAACCAGACCGGTCGCCTGAGGGAGGTAGTTTCAGCGCTTGCAGTAGGTGATCTGAATGTTCATGCCCCGAGCATACCACCCCTGTCGCCGAAGGCCACTCACACCCGCGGCCCCAAACGGAGTCGGAGCTAGTCCCAAAACAAGCGCTATTTTCGAGCGAGACGAACGCTCCGGTGCTTGCCAGCGGCGTCGGCCGAATGAAGGCCCTGCGAGCATCGTCGAGTTCGGGTGAGCG
>CALHXW010000259.1 GCA_938040325.1 uncultured bacterium
GCGGTCGCAACCGCGCGCCGGACCACGTTGGCTGCTGCTCGGGGATTGACGACGGCGTTCGCGTACTTCGTCACCGAACGGACCATTGCGATGATGTCTAACTCGTACTTCGAGCCCTCCTGAAGTGCTCCCCTGCCAAAGTTGCGCTGGGGTACTTCGCCCGCGATCGCAAGCAGCGGAATACCGTCCGCGAACGCCGATGTGAGCCCGGTGATGGCGTTTGTCACGCCAGGGCCGGAGGTCATCAGGACGCACGGGAGACTCCCCCCGGCGCGGGAGTGCCCTGCCGCCATGAAGACAGCACCGGTTTCGTGACGCGTGTTGATCACCCGCAACCCACGGCCTTCCAGCGCGTCGTACAGCGGTGCGATCGCGCCTCCTGGAATGCCATAGAACGTGTCGACGCCAAGCTCTACAAGCGTGTCCACGATGAGATCGGCGACGCGACGCGTCTCCAAGAGCGGCACGAGGCGTGGGGTGGACCGGTCGCGGACTTGCTGAGCCATGGTGTGTTCCCGTGAGGATGGTTGCCGTTTCGCGTCTGGACTTCGTGGGGCCTACGAGATTTGATGCAGACAAAGCGCGGATGAGACCATTGCCGTCGCCAACGACATCGACGACGCTAGCGAACAACGACCAAAGGCACGGCGGAGGATTCCGGTGGTCGCAGGTACTACTACAATGAAGGTTAAGCCTATTGGTCGCTTGTCCCTAGCTGCCGGTCAACCCGACGAGCCGCAGAACTGGGTTGTTCCGTATCCATTAGAGAGAGTTTCCGTCTTTGAACCAGGCGCTTGCGTTGTTTGAGCGGGTGTCACTTGACGAGCTGTGGCGGGATCCATCCCTTGTCGATCGCGCGGCCGTCGTCACGAACGGGATCGATCGCTACTGCTCGTCGGCTGCGTGGACGTTGCCTGCGCATGCCGCGTTTCATCCCCAGCAGGCACCCTGGCTGGTCCGCACGCACGGCGGTCTTGCGTTGCTTTGCGGTGGCCACGCACCCAGCATCGGTCGCTACCTAAGCCCGCTCGAAGCAATGTGGGGGCTTGCGTCGCCACTGCTCGGTGAAGACACGAGAGGCGTTGTCGACGGCTTCTACGAGGCGGTCGTGGCAGACCGAGGCAGCTGGGATGCGCTGTGGCTTGGCGGACTGGAAGTCGACGGCCTCTGGCTGGACACGCTCATTCGGCGCTTCGGCCCGTCCTTTCGGTTGCGCCGCGGTCCCCTCACACGGCGGCATAGCGCCAGCCTAGATGGCGGGTTCGATGGTTTCCTCGGCCGTCGAAAGCGGACGTTTCGCAAGAACCTCCGCCGTGCCGGCCGCCGGGTCCAAGAGGCGGGACTCAGCTTTGACCATGCGGGCAACGCCGAGGATGCCGACGCGATCTATGCCCGCATCCAAGCGATCGAAGCTCGGAGCTGGAAGGGCAAGGCCGACAGCGGCATCTCGAGCGGCGGGATGTACGTGTTCTACGAGCACGCCGTTCGCCTCCTGGTCGCCTCTGGGTCGCTGCGCGCGGTGTTCGCGGTCCTCGATGGGCGTGACGTTGGGTTTCTCTTCGGTGGCGTGCTCGGCGACACGTTTCGTGGCCTCCAGTGCAGCTTCGACGACGACTACCGGTCGCTGCAGCTCGGAAACGTCTTACAGGCCACGATGATCGAGGCGCTCTGCTCCAGCGGCGAGGTGAGCGACTACGATCTGGGCAGCGACATGCCGTACAAGACACGCTGGGCAGAGGGCGGGCTTGAGACCGTGACGTTGCTCGTGGCTGGCCGCTGACCCGCCTCGCCGCGTGCGCTCATCGATGAGGCGATTGCGCGACGCTTGCGGCTCGACTCCTAGCGTGCATCGTCGAGTTCAGGCGAGCGCAGCGAGCGCCCCGACGCCGCTGTGGTGCGTAGATCGGATGCCGCAGCCGGAAGTAGCGCTTATTTTAGGACTAGTACCGTTTCGGCTCCTGCCACGCGGGTCGCTCGTGTCGCTGGAAGCCGCCCGATCCGGTCGTTGACAACGAAGATCTGGGCACAGTAGAAGACTCGCAATGACGTCGTCCAACACAGGCGGCAGCGATGCTGGACGGGGCGAGTCCCCCGCTGACACCGCGGCCCTATTCGACCGTCGCTCCAACATCCGGAGCTTCGAGCTCGCACGGATGAAGCAGCTGCTGCCAAGTCTCGTCAGCCGCTGCATGGCTTACTCAGCGCTCAATCAGTTCGACGACCTCTTGGTCAGCGCGGTCTTCCGCTTTTACGGGCTAGAGGTCGACGTCGCCACGGCCGAGGCCGAGATCCTCGCCGACGACGACGAGCGCGTCCGCTTCTTTCCCTGGCTGCTCTGGGACTGGCGCCGGCTTGATGCCGAGGCCACCATCGGCGAGCGCTTCATTCGTGAGCACAAGCTATCGGACTTCGAGCAGCGACTGGCTGAGGGCCTTCACCGGTCGCGAGTGGCGTTCTACGAAGTGATCGAGATCGCTCCGCCCTTTGTTGCCGTTCGTGAGCTGGTCACCGACAAGCGCCTGACGGTCTACGACGAGTCTCTGGCGACCGAGCTGCGGGTCGGGCGTCTCTTCCAGGGACGCGTGGTCACGATCGACACAGCGAACGGCCCCATCGGCCTCGTTGACGCCATGTACGCCACGCTGCCGGCGTCGACGCTCGAGTCCGTGACCGCCGAGCTTCGCGCGGTGATCGACGACACGCCACTGCAGCTCGCCCTCGAGGGCAGCGCGCCGGAGCTCATCGACTTCGCCGAGCGTCTGGTCGAGCTTGTCGGTCGGCCCCCAACCTTCACCAATGGCGACGGCGACACCTTGTCGCTCTGTCGGGCACGCCTCGTTGCTGAGCATGGCGACATCGATGCATCGTCGGTGGCCGAGATCGCCGCTGGCCTGAGCGCGATCAACGGTCATGAGTTTACGCCTCTCGCGCCCAATGTCTGGGCATGGGAGCCTGAGGGCGCCCGACTCGGATTCATCGACCTCCGCGTGGCCGGTGAGGTCACGGTCGTCGCCAACAGCGTTCGGCGTCACCGGGCGCTGGTGACGGCCATCGAACAGCAGTTCGGCGTCTCCGGGCCGCGGCTCATGAGCATCGAAGACGCCACATCGGCGGCCGAGCGCTGGCTCGACCGTCACGACCCCAGCTCCTGGCTTGAGTTCGACCGCGAGGTCGTTTCCGCGCTGCGTGGCTGGTTCGGCGACTGGGTAGAGCGCTGGATGGATGCGCCTCACAACGCGCTCGATTCGATGACGCCTCGGCAGGCAGCCTCCGACGATCGGTGGCGGCCAGCACTCGACGAAGTCATCAACGCCTACGCTGCGGTGCTCGACCTCGCGGTCGACGGCGGCGTGCCGGCGATCCGACGGACTCTCGCGCTCGACTGAAGGTGCCTTGCTAGCGTTGGCTGGTTCGAGCAGGCGGCACGCAAAGCGTCAGAGCTCGAAGTACTTGCAGAACGTGTAGTAGCCGCGCTCGTCGATGGCTCGGACTGCTCCCTTCAGCATGGCGTTGGGATAGCCCAGTGAGCAGCTGACTTCGGAGGCAACGACGTGGAGGCAGTCGCCACAGCGAAAGCTGAGGTTGAATTGCTCCGCTTGCTCTGCAAACTCCGCGTTGGCTGTGGCGATGCTCTTGCTGTCGGCGTGTGCTGACTTCATGGGCTTAGGAGCTCCCCGATGGCGGTGAGCTGCGCTGGGGTGACGGCCTGTCGACGAGCGGCGAGCAGGTGGGCGCGGCGTTTCGTGGCGTCGGCCGTGAGAGCGGCGCGCGCCACATGCGAGATGAAGCCGTCGCCGAGGTCCGGCAGCTGCTCGCTCGCTTCTTTGGCGCGTCCGTCGGCAATCAGCAGGGCTGCCGCCACACCTCGGATGTCGCCGCTGGACCGTCGTGCCCAGGCGATGGCTTGCGTTGTGTTGCCGGCGCGGCACGCGGCATAGACCAAGCTGGCGGCGATCTCTGGGCGCGGCTCTAGCCGGTCGACACCAATGATGACGAGCGCATCACGCGTGTAGACGTGACGCTTGAGAAACGCTGAGGCGGCGCGTCGATTGACGTCTCGGCCCTTGGGATGAAACGCGCGCGTCGCGGCTTGGAAGACGCCGTCGACGGCACGCTCAAGCTGGGTCTGCGCCCGTGCAAAGTCAGCTGGTTTCTTAGCGCGTGCGAGCGTCTTGTAGGCACGTCGCACGCTCTTGGCTTTGCGCAGCGGTGAGGTGCTGTTGGGCACGCCGTCGAAGAGCTCACAGATGTCGCGACCCTCGAGCAGATCGCCCGTGGCTGCCGCACTCGGCGGAGCGGTGAGACCAGCGATCGCAATCGTGGCAAGGACGGCAAAGGTCTTGAGCATCATGAGCAGCACCGAGGGCGAGTTAGGGAACATCTGGCGAGGAATGTGGTCGTAGACACGAGCCGCGTTGCCCAAAGACGGGGCTCGGGTGACATAATCACACAAAAGGTCGTGTTGACGACCGATGAAGCCGCAGAAGGTAGACGCGATGATGAAGACATTTCGACCGTTCCTCGTTGTTGTCATCTCGTGGGTGGCTGTCGTGCTGGGCGTGTCGCCAAGCCATGCGGGCGACGACGACTTTGTGCGGGTGGTCCTTGAGCGTCGAGGGCCAACGCCCTTTTCGATGGTGAAGTACGAGATCACCAAGCGTGCTCCTGCAACAACCGCGGTTCATCGGCGCCTACTCCCGGGCTACCCTGAGTCACTGCATGCCCTGGCGCTGATGACCAAGGAAGAGAGCGCCACGATCGACCAGCTCATTGTCGCGTCGAACGCGATGACGCTGCGGGATGACGTGCCGAAGAAACTCCAGAAGGGAACGCTCGTTTGGCGGGTTGAGCTCCTAGTGGATGGTCGTTCCCACACCTTCCGGATCGCCGATCCGGAAAACCACGTCGACCGTCGCTATCAGCGCCTCATCGACGGGATCCGGCGCCAGGTCACTCACCTCACCGGGCCGCTGCCCTTCCGAAATGTGTTCTTTTCGCCCAAGCAACGCGGCTGGCTCAACGTCCAGTCGGTGCCCTCGGCCCAGCTCTTTGTCGCCGGCATCGATACAAAGCTGACGACGCCGGTCTACAGCTACGAGGTTCCCGCCGGGGTGCACGAGGTGCGCCTCGTGTCGAAGGAGCACGGCCTCGACCGCACCTACAAGGTCACCGTCGAAGCTGGCGGCACCACAAACGCCCGCATCGACCTGCGCTGAAGCCAACCCCGGCACGCCCGTTCCAGCCCCACGCGCACGCCCAGCCACGCGCCCACGCTCAGCCACGCGCCCACGCTCAGCCATGCGCCCACGCCCAGCCCCACGCCCAGCCATGCGCCCACGCCCACGCCCAGCCACGCGCCCAGCCCCACGCCCACGCCCAGCCCCACGCCCACGCCCACGCCCAGCCACGCGCCCAGCCCCACGCGCTCACGCCCAGCCACGCGCCCACGCCCAGCCCCACGCCCCCGCCCACGCCCAGCCACGCGCCCAGCCCCACGCGCTCACGCCCAGCCACGCGCTCACGCCCTGCCACGCGCCCACGCCCAGCCATGCGCCCACGCCCAGCCACGCGCCCACGCCCAGTCACGCGCCCACGCCCAGCCCCACGCCCAGCCACGCGCCCACGCCCACGCCCAGCCCCACGCCTACGCCAAGCCACAGCCACGCCCAGCCGGCCCAGTCCTAGTAGTTCACGCCCTCGCCGTAGGCCGCCGCGACCGCTTCGTGCAGCGCTTCGGCGAGCGTCGGGTGGGCGTGGATGGTGCCGAGGATCTCTGCCTCGGTCGCTTCCAGCGAGCGTGCCAGGGTGGGCTCGGCGATGAGCTCAGTGGCGTTGTAGCCGATGATGTGCGAGCCGAGGAGCTCGCCCGTCTCCGCGTGGAAGATCATCTTCACGAAGCCTTCTTTCTCTTCAATGGCCAGGGCCTTACCGCTGGCTGCGTAGGGGAACTTGCCGATCTTGGTCGGCAGGCCTTGAGCCTTGCAGGCTTGCTCCGTCAGCCCGACGCTCGCCACTTGTGGTTCGCAGTAGGTGCAGCCGGGGATGTTGCCGTAGTCCACGGGCTTGCCAACGTGTCCGGCAATCCGCTCCACACAGTGGATAGCCTCCGCGCTTGCCTTGTGCGCGAGCGCCGGCGGGCCGGTGACGTCGCCGATGGCGTAGATGCCGGGGCAGCTGGTGCGCATCTCGTCGTCGATGACGATGCAGCCACGCTCAAGCGTCACGCCGCAGGCCTCGAGCCCGAGTCCCTCAACGTTGCCAACGACCCCAATCGCCACGAGCACCCGGTCGGCCTCGATCGGCGTCGACTCGCCGTCGCCGGTGGGGGCAAGCGTCGCTCGTACGCCGTCCTTGCTGACGGTCACGTCCTTGGCGATGGTCTCGGTGTGAATCGTGATGCCCTGCTTGGCGAAGCTCCGCTGGAGGGCGTCGCTGACCTCGTCGTCCTCGACCGGCAAGAGCCCTGGAGCCATCTCGACGAGCGTGACCTTCGAGCCGAACGCGTTGAAGAAGTAAGCGAACTCGCAGCCGATGGCGCCGGCACCGATCACCAAGAGCCGCTCAGGCATGGGGTCGACGACCATCGCCTCTTTGCTGCTCATGACGGTCTCGCCGTCAAACGCGAGCCCAGGGAGCGCCCGCGGTCGCGCACCCGTCGCTACGATGATGTGCTTGGCCTCGAGCATCCGGTCGCCGACAGCGACACGGCCCGGCCGTTCGATGGTGGCCTCGCCTTCAATGGCGGTCACGCCGTACTTCTTAAAGAGGCCGGCGACGCCGCGGTTGAGGCGCTTGCTGACCTGGCGGCTGCGCTTGATAACCTTCGGCCAGTCGACGGTGATCTCGCCGTCGATGGAAAAGCCCCAGGTCTTTCCGTGCGACAGCTCGCTGTAGAGCTTGGCGTTGTGAAGCAAGGCTTTAGTAGGGATACAACCCCAGTTGAGGCAGACGCCACCGAGCTCGGCGCGCTCGACACAAGCGGTCTTCAGTCCTAGCTGTGACGCGCGAATCGCCGCGACGTAGCCGCCGGGTCCGCTGCCAATCACGACCACGTCGAAGGTGTTGTCTTCAGCCACGTGTGCTCTCTCCTCGCCAGGGGGGCCAGGGCGGGGAGCCGCGTCGCTCCCTGCGCGCTGGGGGTGGTGGCCGCTGAGGGCCAGAGTCTGTCAGTCCAGCAACATCGACAGCGGCTGCTCCAAGACCATCTTGAGGTCCTTGAGGAACGCTGCACCCGTAGCGCCGTCCACGGCTCGGTGGTCGAGCGAGAGCGTCATGCTCATCTTGTGGCCCGCGAGGACCTCACCGTCGACAACAACCGCGTCCGGGCGCAAGCCGCCGACCGCAAGGATACAGGCGGCGGGCGGGTTGATGATGGCAGTGAACTCTTCGATGCCGTACATGCCGAGGTTGGACACGCAGAAGCTGTTGCCCGTGTAGTCGGCGCTCTCGAGCTTCATGTCTTTGGCCAGACCCGCCAGCCGACGAATCTCCTGAGCCATCCCGACCAAGGGCAGCTGGTCGGCGTCGCGGACGACCGGCGTGATGAGGCCCTCGGGAAGGGCAACCGCGAAGCCGAGGTGGACCCCAGCGAAGCGACGGATGGTGTCGCCTTCCCAGGCCACGTTCACCTCAGGGTGGTCCTGGAGTGCGACCGCGCACGCCTTCATGACGAGGTCGTTGTAGCTGATCTTCTGTCGCTCTTGAGCGGCGTTGATCTGCTTGCGAAGCGCCATCAACGGTCCAGCGTTGATCGTGATGGTGAGGTAGTAGTGCGGAGCGCCCTGCTTGCTGGCCAGCAGTCGTCGGGCGATGGTTTTCCGCATCTGCGTGACGCGGACGACCTCGTCGGTCCTGGCAGCTGAGCTGCGGCGGAGCTGACGGCCAGGCTCAAGGCCTTCCACATCGCGCTTGATGATGCGTCCACCGGGGCCAGTGCCGGCAACGCCACGCAGGTCGATCCCGCGGTCGATGGCGATGCGACGTGCCAGTGGGCTGGCCTTGATGCGGCGGCCGTCGTCATCGTGGGGCGCGTTGAGCGCGCCGGTGGACTGGGTGACAACCGGTGCGCTCGGAGCAACCGCAGGAGCCGGAGCTGGCGCTGGAGCGGAAGCCGGAGCGGGCGTCGCCGGAGCTGCAGGCGCCGCGTGGCCACCCGCGGCTTCAGCTGGCGCGTCGCCGGCGAGGGCAGCTTCAACCTTTGGTGCCCACTCGGCGATGACCGCAGCGATGTCTTCTCCGGGCTCGCCGAGGGCCGCGATCGGCGTGCCCAGCGGCACCGTGCCGCCCGGCTCCACGAAGATGTGCAGCAGCACGCCCTCGTCAAAGCTCTCGAAGGTCATGATGGCCTTGTCGGTCTCGATGTCGGCCAGTCCGTCGCCGGGGTTGACCATGTCGCCGAGATTCTTGAGCCACTCCGCGACCGTGCCTTCCACCATGGTGTCGGACAAGCGCGGCATCTCCACTAGCGTCGCCATAACTGAGCTCCGTCGTTAGCTGCGGTAGAGCACGGCGTTGCAGGCCGCGACCACATCTCTGGGGGAGGGCTGGACCAGCTCCTCGAGGTTTTCGGCATAAGGCATCGGTACGTCGAGCGACGTCACACGCGTCACCGGGGCATCGAGCTGATCGAAGAGCGCATGCTGGATGCGGTAGGCGAGCTCCGCGCCCATGCCGGCCATCGGCGTGCCTTCTTCAACGGTCACCACTCGGTGCGTCTTGCGCACGCTCTTGGCGATCGTGTCCATGTCGAGGGGACGCAGCGTGCGTAGGTCGACCACCTCCGCGCTGATGCCATCCTTGGCGAGCGCTTCGGCCGCGCCAAGCGCATGGTGAATGCCCTTAGAGTAGCTGATGATCGTGACGTCGGTGCCGGCACGCTTGATGTGGCACTTGCCCAGCGGCAACACGTAGTCGGCCTCGTCGCTGACCTCGCCGACCATGTTGTACATCAGCTCGGACTCGAGAAAGATCACCGGGTCGTCATCGCGAATCGACGCCTTAAGGAGCCCCTTGGCGTCGTTGGGGGTCGACGGCGACACGACCTTGAGGCCGGGCACGTTCACAAACCAGTTCTCGGTGGCTGTGGAGTGCTGGGCGCTGAGCATGTGCGCGGCGCCGTTCGGTCCGCGAAAGACGATGGGGACCGTGTACTGCCCGCCGCTCATCAGCCGCATCTTGGCTGCGCCGTTAAAGATTTGGTCGAGGGCGAGGATGCAGAAGTTAAACGTCATCATCTCGATGACCGGTCGCAGTCCGTTCATCGCTGCGCCAATGCCGACGCCAGCGAAGGACAGCTCGGTGATCGGCGTGTCGATGACGCGCTTGGGCCCGAACTGGTCGAGCAACCCCTCCGAGACCTTGTAGGCGCCGTTGTACTCGCCGACTTCTTCGCCCATGAGGAAGACGGCGGCATCGCGCGCCATCTCTTCTTTCAGCGCTTGGTTGAGCGCCTCGCGAAATGAGATCTTCTGCATGCTCAGTCCCTCCGGTGCGGGGTGGTCGCGCCGTCCGGCGTCCACTGCTGCGGGTTGGCGTAGACGAAGTCACCGACCGTCTCGAGCCGTGGTTGGGGCGACTCGAGCGCAAACTCGGCCGCGTCGATGGCCGCATCCTTAGCGACCTTGTCCCACGCTTTGATCTCGTCGGCGGTGGCCCACTTGTTTTCGGTCAGCGTCGTGACCGCGCGCAGGATCGGGTCGTCCTGCTTCTGCTCAGCCAGCTCATCTTTGGTGCGGTACTTCGCCGGGTCACTCATGGAGTGGCCTCGGAAGCGGTAGCAGCGCGCTTCGAGGAAGGTCGGGCGGTTGGTCTCCCGGGCACGGTCCACCGCGCGTTGAACGGTCTGCCAGGTCGTCGCGACATCCATGCCGTCAAAGGCTTCGCCCGGCATGTTGAAGCCGTCGGCCTTTTTGTAGAGGTCGACGACGGCGCTGGCGCGCTCGAGCGCGGTGCCCATGGCGTAGCGGTTGTTCTCGACGATGAAGACCACCGGGAGATCCCAGAGGCTGGCAAGGTTGAGCGACTCGTAGAAAGCGCCCTGGTTGAGTGCGCCCTCGCCGAAAAAGCAGATCGTCACCTCCTCGCGCTCCTCATACTTCGAGGCGAACGCGAGTCCTGCCGCGAGCGGGATGTGTGCTCCGACGATGCCGTGGCCGCCGTGGAAGCCTTTGTCGGCGGCGAACATGTGCATCGAGCCGCCGCGGCCGGAGACACAGCCGGTCACCTTGCCGAAGAGCTCCGCCATGGTGTTGCGCGGTGTGCAGCCCCTGAGCAGCGCGTGGCCGTGGTCGCGGTAGGCCGTGATGACGTGGTCTTTGTCTTCGAGCGCGGACAGCGCCCCGGTCACCACGGCTTCTTGGCCGATGTAGAGGTGGCAGAAGCCCGAGATGCGGCCCGACGCGTACTCGCGCGCGGCGCGCTCCTCAAAGCGTCGGATCAGCTGCATCTCCTGCAGCGCGGTTCTTAGTCGCTCTTTACCGAAGGCCTCGGCAGCCTTGGGGTCGCAGCGGTGCTCGATCGCCATAGTACCCTCCGAGCGCGCCGGGTTGCTCCGAGTGCACTCGGCCGCTTCGACAGCGGAGTGAGGGCGCGCGCCCGGAGAGTAGGGGAGGGTCCG
>CALHXW010000260.1 GCA_938040325.1 uncultured bacterium
CTGCGCTCACTGGAGAGCCGCTACGCGCCTGGTCACTTGGCCGAGGGCATCGTCTTTCACAACCCTGACGGCCGTCGCGCCAAGATCAAGCGACGTGACTTCGCGTGAGGCCTCGGAGCCGGGCGGCGGTGTGAGACGCTCGTCAGTTCTCCCAGAGGGTATCGCGTGCGAGCGCATGGGCCGCTGAGACTGCGTCTATGGCTGGCGCGCACCACGCAACGGGGCGCGCCAGCGCATACCCGCCTTCAACGGTCCGAATCAGCTTGCGGCCCATCGGGCCCAGGGCGTCACGGAGTCGCTTCATTGCGACGTGCAGGCGCGTGCGGTCGCGTAGCGGGTGATAGTCAGCAATGTCCCACGCAGCGAGCGCCAAGTCGTTGGCGCTGCGTGTGCCGCCTCCCTCCACGAGTGCCTGGAGGAGCCGAACCGCCAGCGAGCCGCTCCGGAGCGTGTACTGGGCGCCATCGATGATCGCCATGGGCTCATCGCCCAACACGATGCACCAGCCGTCGCTCAGCTCGTGCCCGAGGGCCTCGCCGATCTCCCACTCGTGCCACCGCTGCCGCGCAGGGCCACCAATGGCCATCGCCAGGCGGTCCGGTCTGCGGTCGCGCCCCAAGAGGTAGCGCGCCACCAGCCGAGCCTCCGGTCGTGCAGGGTCATCGGCGACCACCCGCAGCATGTCGATAGGTGGCTGGTCGTGCAGGAGCGAGTGATAGAACATCAAACGAGACCGGAACGTCGTGTCCGGTAGCATCGAGATGAACCTCCCGGCGCGCTCGATCGCTTGCAGCGCAGCACCAAAGTCGCCGCTGGCAAGGCGCGCCCAGACCAGGCGCATCGAGACCTCCGCTTCGAATCCGTACCAGCGTGCCTTTGAGAGCATCTCGATGCCTCGCTCGGCGAGGGTGACGCCTTGCTCCGGTCGGCCGCGGAGCAGGCACTCGTCGACCCCAAAGAGCACGTCTTTCGCTTGAGGAGCGACCTCCGTCGGCGGTGACTCGACGTCGTGGCCAAGGCGCAAGAGACGACAGCGCTCGAGGACTTCGTCAACGGCGCGCACGTCCTGAGGCCAAGATGCGGTGTCGGTGTCGGGCCACGGGGTGGTGTCGCCAACCACGTGCGCCATCACCCGGGCGATCACCCGCGACCAGCGCAGCGCTTCGGGGTTTCCCGTGTCCACCGCGACCCGATCGAGCTCGTCACAGCGACGCTCCGCTTCCGCCCAGTCGCCTCGGAAACCAGCGATGGCCCACCGGATGGCGCCAAGCTTCCAGTTGCTCGACAGCGTGGGGGGCTCGACGTCACGCACCATGTCTGCGGCAGCGCGGAGACCGCCCTGGATCAACAAGCCGACGGCGATGAGCAGTGCGCCTTCGAAGCTCTGGGTCGGCAGTGCCTTCGTCGGCGGGAGCCCAAGCTGTAGCGCTGTCATACCGACCTCAAGGTCGGCGCGCGAGCTCGGCTCGTCG
This sequence comes from uncultured bacterium, assembly GCA_938040325.1. Lineage (GTDB taxonomy): Bacteria > Myxococcota_A > UBA9042 > PHBI01 > PHBI01 > CALHXW01. The sequence goes on from CALHXW010000260.1 coordinate 1,473, forward strand.
GGCAGCTTTTCAAGTCGCTCGCCGACGTCTTGCGCCAAGTGTCGCGCCGCTTCGAAGCGCGACTGCAGAAAGAGCGCGCGGGCGATTGCCGCGTCGCGCGAGACGGCGTCGGTCTCGTCCGCTGGCTCGGCTGCGCGCGCGAAGGCTTCCGCCACCTCGCCGTTGGCCGCCAGAGCCGCACACCGCGAGCGCACCAAGCGTGCTTCGAAGCGTGCGCCTGCTTGGCTGTCAGCGTTGTCGATGACGGCTTGAGCGTGACTGTCCGCGAGCGTGATTCGACCGAGCAGGAGCATCGAGCGAAGCCACGCACGGACGCCCTCGCGGGTGCTCGGCGCGGGCTGCTGGTTGGCCCAGACCAGGGCCCGCTCGTCGCCTGACGCAACCGCGATCTCGATGCGGAGCTCCGTGAGTGTTCCGTCATCCGATGCTGAGAGCTCATCAAAGAGTCGCCTGGAGGCGACGACCGACTGGCCGTCGGCTGATGCGGGCCTCAGCGCGGCTCGCGCGCGGTCGATGAGCTCGTGAGCGACAGGCTTCGGAGGTGTCGGCGGCTGGTGCGTCGTCTTGTGCTTGAGGACGAGCTCGCGGATCCGCAGCGGGTTGCCGCCACTGTCGGCCACGAGGCCCTTTAGCGCGGTGCTGTCGTCGTCGACCAAACATCCGGCGAGCTCGTGCGACTCCTCGTCAGATAGCGCGCGAACCACCACGACATGCTCTGCGAGCTCGGACTGCGTGGGAGCCACTCGCGATGTCACGATCCAGCGACTGCCCTCGGCGTAGCCCGCCGTATCGCGGAAGAGCCTGGCAAGCTCTTTGGGTTGGAGGTGCTCGGCGTTGTCGATCACCACCGTCAGCGCCTTAGCATCGACTAACTCAAACACGCTCTGCCAGGTCGTGACCTCCGCACTCGCATCTGCGAGATGGCTCGCCAGCTGCCGGGCGAGCGCATCGAGTGTCCCGTCGGGTTGACACGCAACGCAGGCAATATGGCTCCGCTCAGCGGTGAGGTTGAAGTGGTGACGGACCAGCGCGGTCTTGCCGACGCCGCTTGCCCCAACCACAACGACCAGCGGCGCTTGAGCAACGGCCCTGGCGAACTCGGCCAAGAGATCTTGGCGGCCAACGAAGACCGCGGGCGGTCTCGGAAGGCGGCCCATGCGCGCGACGGTCACAGTTCCCCCAGAGGACGAGTGTTCAGCTGCTTGATTGCGGGCACGATAGCGGACCACGGGCAGGTTCTCCAGTGCCGCAACTGCCTCGTAATAAGATGTAAGAAGTCGTCGTGGTGCGGATCCGCAGCGTCGTTGAACCGGATTCACAGCGACACGGGTCGCGTCAGCGCGTGCCGCGTGACCGTCTCCGCTGGCGCTCCAGCCGCGCTTGGTGCTTTGGCCACACGACCTCGCGCCAGGCGGCATAGTGCCGCAGGAAGTTGCGCATGGTGTCGGGTTGCATGCGGGTCTGCTTGCAGCCGTGGATGGTGATGACGTCGGAGACAACAGGCTCGCCATTGCGTGTCACTCGGAGCTTCAGCTCGATGCGCTCGGCATGCATCCCTCGAACCGCGACGTCCACAAGGTACGTCGCTCCGCCGACGGTGAGCCCGCCGGGAATGACGTCGCCGACGACCTTGCCGCGCACCCTGACCTTGCCGCGGTACACGTGCACAAGCCGGCCGCGGACGCCGGGCTGATGAATGTAGCGTGCTCCGGGGCGACCGGAGAACATGAAGGGGAAAGAGCGCTTGCCCCACGATGCCGGCCGCGCCCCCTTGGGCTGGGGGCGGATGCGGCCACCGGCGAAGACGGTCGAAAACCCGAGGGCTTTGTCGTGGATCTCGAACACGTCGCCACAGGCGCGCGCCGGAGCCTCGGGCCAGCCGACCCCGACGGCTGCGAGTGCGATGACCGCCACTGCGCGTCCGATTGCTGAGGCCATTGCAGACTCCTTCAGTTGTCCGGCGGCTCCCGCGTCGCGCAAAAGGCGGCGCCCCGTCGTCATACGAGCCTACGCCCGACGCCGTCAAACGACACACGTGCGGCGCGCTCTATTCCAGCTCGTCCAGCTTTGGCGACAGCGAGTGCGCGTGGCGGCCACGTCAGGTTGTAGGTCGTCGGAAGCGGCCGTCGGCGCTTGAACCTCCGACGTCCTCCGGCACGCCTGACCGCTTGGTTGGCGTTTCGTCGGTCCTCAGTTCTCCTGGGCGGGAAGACCTGTTATCGTGCGCGGCGTGATGAGACCACTACAACGACTACTTACCGCGTTGACCGTGCTCGCCACGGTCTCCAGCGCGAACGCTCAATGGACCATTTGCCTGGACGCCGGCCATGGGGGGACCGACCCTGGGGCCGTCGGCTGCGGGGTGGAGGAAGCTGACACCGTCTTGGATGTCATCTTGCGCCTCCGGACGCTTATCCAGGCGGACCCGGATCTCGACGTCATCATGACGCGCGACACCGACGTGTTCGTGAGCCTCTCTGGACGCGTGGCGTATGCCAACAGCAACGGCGCTGACCGCTTCGTGTCGATCCACGCCAACGCCTTCAACGGCGCCGCGTCGGGCATCGAGACGTTCCACGCGACCGTCGCTTCCGCCAGCTCCGTTAGCCAGGCCAATGCGATCCAGGACGCCATGACGGCGCTGTGGCCGCAGCTACCCGACCGCGGCGTGAAGACCGGGCCATGGACGGTTGTCACCCAGACATCGATGCCGGCAACGCTGTCGGAGCTTGCGTTCATCGACAACTGCAGCGTGGACTCGGTCTTGTTGCAGATGCCAGCCGAGCGTCAGGGCGCGGCCGAGGCGCACCACGCGGCCATTCGCGAGTCGCTTGGGCTCGACGGCGGTGTGGTCAACCCAAACCAAGACGGCACCGCGCGCGGCGTCGTCTTCGCCGACCAAGGTGTCGGGACGGCGGACCTGTCGGTGCGCATCCCCACCGCAAGCGTGACGGTGACCGGCCCGAGCACCGCCCAGACCATGGCGGTCGCGAGCAGTGATGCCGCGTGGAGCTTCTCGCTGGCGCCGGGGACCTGGAACGTCACGGCGTCTGCGCCTGGCTACGTGACCGCATCGCGGACCTGCGACGTCGTCGCCAACCAGACAGCCTGGTGCTCGCTCGGGCTCTTCGAAGAGCCGGTGGTCGCCGATCCCGACCCTCAACCGGATCCCGATCCCGACCCGCCGGACACAACCACGCCGCCAGACACGACGCCAGCGCCGGACACGACGCCAGCGCCGGACACGACGCCAGCGCCGGACACGACGCCAGCGCCGGACACGACGCCGCCGCCCACCGACACCACCCCGCCCGTCGACACGAACCCTCCAGGCCAGGACACCAACGTGACGCTCGACACGACACCCGGCATCGACACCGGGGCGCCAGGCCAGCTTGTGGTCATCACGCCGCATCGGCTCATCGACTTGAATAAGCGGCGGGTCGAGACCAGCTGCGCAGGCAGCGGCTCCAGCGGCGCGAGCTGGATCCTGGCGGCCCTGATGCTCACTGGATTTGCGCTGTCGCGACGTCGCAAGCGACGGTCGTCTGCCCTCGTCGGCGCAGGCATCGCCGTGCTGGTGTCGGCGTTGGTGTCGCCACCGACTCACGCCACGACGCCAGGCGTGACCTCCCATGTCACCGACGTTAAGCGGCTGACCCAGGTCGGCGGCTACGTCAGCCCGCTGTGGTCTCCTGACGGCGCACACATCGCGCTGACGGACCTTGGCTTGACGAAGGTCATGGTCACCCCAGCCGCGTCGGTGACCGACCGAAACGAGCCGACCGTTCTGGCTCAGGAGCGTCGCGCTGGCGTGCGCTTGGCGTGGTCGGCGGACTCGAGCCGTATCGCCTACCTCACGCCCGAGCAGCGCGGCCCCGCGATTCCGGGTCTAGCCGTCGACTTCCTTGCGCGGCCCGCGGCACCGATTGCCAACCCGCACGCGGGTCGTTGGCTGCTGGTCCGGGACGACACCGTCTGGCTTCGTGAGGGCGATCAAGAGCGCCAGATCTCACCGCCGAGCGACCGCTTCTATGACGCTCGGCTCTCGCCTGACGGTCAACACGTGGTGCTGGCCGGGCTCTACACCGGCATCGTGCTGATCGACCTGCAGACATCGAAGGCGACAAGCTTGGGCCTCGGCACCCACCCGCGCTTCTCGCCGGACTCAAAGAGCGTCATCTTCGAGCGAACCATCGATGATGCCCACGAGGTCGTGCTGGCATCCGCCATCGTCCTAGCGCGAATGACCGCGAAGGGCGTTGAGACAACGCAGCTTCAAGGTCTGCCCGAGCGTGCGCGTCGGCCATGCTTTAGCCCCGACGGTCGCCACATCGCCTTCGACAGCGACGGCGCAATCTGGCGAGCGACGCTGCGCCCTGCGCGCTAGCGCGTCGGTGCGTGGCGTCTCGCCAAAGCACGCGCTGGAGCCTCGTTGACAGCTCTGTAGATTCCCTCCAACTTGCGGTCCGAACCACAGACCCGACGGAGAACTCTATGCGCTTCATGCTGATTGCTGCTGCTGCTCTTGCCCTAGGCGCGTGTGACAAGTCTGCTGACGGCCGCGCAGCCGCGCCCGCCGGTGACAAGGCGTCCGAGAAGGCGGCTCCGAAGCTCGTGATGGCACCCGTGGACGTGGTCTATGAGGACTTCAAAGCCACGATCGACGCGCCGAAGGGGGCCACGTTCAAGGAGAGCTATGGCACGCTCGAGGTGAAGCTCGGCGACGGCAAAGACTTCTTCGTCCAGATCGACACCGACGCGCCCGACATGGCTAAGGTGAAGGCCAGCGTGAAGAAAAACGACGTGCAGAAGCTGGTGAAGTTCCACACCGAGTCGGCCGACACGTTCGTCTACGAGACCAAGTTCATGCGCAAGCAGAGCTTCTGGCTCGATACCGCCGTCAAGGTCGGCGACAAGACGGTCCACTGCTACAGCGGCCGCGGGGCGAACAGCTACACCGCAGCGCATATCGCGACGATGGAAGCGGCCTGTAAGTCGCTCAAGCCCAAGGGCTGAGGCCGCGCGCGGCGACGA
>CALHXW010000261.1 GCA_938040325.1 uncultured bacterium
GACCTCGACGAGTGCGTGAAGCTGACCGCGACGTTCCGAAGCGACCCGGTTCCGTTGATCCAGGCGTGCACGTCGACCAACGACTTCGCCTCCAAGTTCAAGAAGTGCCTGGTTGCGTCGTCAAAGCTCGGCCGCAGCGGCCCTGGCATCGTGAAAGCCTGCAAGGGCTCGCGCCAAAGCGAGTGCATCCGAAAGGCCGCAGCGCGCTGACCAGTGTCTACGGACGGCCGTCGTCGCAGCTGCGCCGGCGGCCGTCGCCGTTTGTGCTCTAGCAGCGAACAGGTTGATCGCACCCGCTCTAGCCTCGACTTTAGCCATTTTTGAACGTGCCGCCGCTGACGTCGTCCGTGCACCGCTGGGTGAGGCAAACACGTTGCGGCCCTCTAAAACCGCTGTGGCCTCACCCACCTCCACACCGCCGACTGGATAACGTTCGCAAACCTCACGTTGTCCACGAGCGGCTTGGACAACGTTCGCAAGACTCACGTTGCCCACACGGACAACGACGACTGCTGCAGATCACCTGATGATTCCCGGGGATCATAGTCGCCGCCGCCGCGTCTTGTGGGGATGTGGGAGCCGTGTCGGACTCCGTCCGTACCGACTTCCAAGGGCTTGTGGACAACCCCGTGCTTTCGGCGTTCCTTGAGGCATCCGCTCGGTTGTCCAAGCCGGCGGTGTGCAGGTTGGTGAGGCCGCGAGAGGCGAATTCGCAGCAACATCTTCGTCTCACCAAGCTGTGCACGGACGGCGCCAGCCCGGCATCTCCACAGACGCTTGATTTTGTACGTTTTCGCTTGACGGATTTTGGTGGGCGAAAGCCAAAAGACTCCGGACTTACACCAGAATCCTCTGCAGTGTCGCCAGCGGTCCCCTGACGTTCGTGATCAAGCCCAAGTCGATTGCGATGCCGTTTTTGCTCAGCATCACAACAATCAGCGCATCCCCCCGCGGTACCGGCATCGGACGAGCAATCCATTCTCGTCGACCCGTTCATGACCCACGTCTCGGCCAAAAAGAGAGTGCACTTGGAGACAGCGAAGCCTGCGATTCTCGAAATGGCTATAGTCGAGGCTAATGGCTGAGCCCGTCGATAGCGCTCCGATCACCGCGGTAGGTCGCGGAGGGGCGCAAGCCGTCCGGCTGCGCCTCCACATCACCCCGAGCGCACGCCGCACGGCACTGACCGGCCGTCATGGCGATCGACTCAAGCTGACGGTCGCCGCGCCGCCTGCGGACGGAAAGGCCAACGTCGCCTTGCTGAAGTTTTTGTCGAAGCGCCTCGGCGTCCCGCGCGACGCGATCCGCATCACGAGCGGGATGAGCGGACGGCGCAAGACGGTCGTCATCGATGGCGTCGATCTTTTGACCGCCAAGGGCCTGCTCGGCTGCTAGCAGCGACCGCGAACGCTCAGTCCGCGCGGCTGTCGATAGCGTCGACGATGAGCCCACCGAGTAGCTCCAGTCCTGGGTTCGCCTCCATCGCGATGCCGCCGATGAGCCGTCGGTGGATCGCACCGTTGATGGCGAGAATCACCAGGTCGGCGTACGCGGGATCGTGGAGCTGTAAGTACGCGGTGACGCCCGCGATGTAGCGTTGACGAGTGGCCAGCGTCAGCTGGAAGAGCCGCTCCTTCTCGTCGCCCAGAGAGCGCAGGTAGTCGATGGTGATGAGCGCATAGAGCTCCATCGCTTCCTGGCGGGACGCGGCGAACGCGAAGAGGCGATTCACCCTGCCCTGGGCATCGTCTTGAGCCCCGCTGAGGGCGTCGGCCGCGGCAGCAAGATCGAGCTTGAGCACGCTCTCAAAGACCGCTTGAAAGAGCGCGTCTTTGCCTGGGTAGTAGTGATAGAGGGTACCGGTGGACACGCCGAGCTCTTTGGCGATCGCACGCATCGTCAGCCGGCGAAAGCCGTGGGCCCCAAAGAGAGCGGCCGAGCGCGTCACGAGGTCGCTTCGCATGGCGTCGTGGTCAACGATCTTGGGCACGGGTTCCTCCTGCGCACCTCGTCATAGCAGAACCGCGTCGAAACATCTTGACGTTATAAAACGTTCGTTCGACAACCGTTGCATAACGCACGTTCGGTATTAGCCGAGGAGGAAGAAGATGACACGCGTTGCAACACGACGAGCGCTCGGCTGGTTGATCGCCCTCAGTCTCGCCGCATCTGGGTGCGAGCAGGATGTCGACGCCGAAGCTGGGGTCGACCAGGGGCTTGCCGCTGCAGGCGATGACTGGCCGTCGGTCAGCGCAAGCCTAGAGCTCGCGATCAGCGGCTGGTCGATGCAGCCAGGCGAGGAGACAACGCGCTGCGTGGTGATGCGGCTCGACAACGCCGATCCCGTCTGGGTCTCGCAGATCCGAACCACCCTTGCCCGCGGCAGCCACCACCTGGTGGTCTACCGCTCCGACGCAGCGCAAGAGCAGCGCGAGCCCTTTGAGTGTCGACCGTTCCTCGAGACCCTCACCGGCACGACCTACCCGCTCATGATCAGTCAGCTGGCAGAGGAAGTCCTCACGCTGCCAGAAGGCGTCGCGATGCGCTTTGACGCCGGGCAGATGATCCGGCTTGAGGCCCACTACCTCAACTACACGCCTGAGCCGATCGAGGCCGCCGGCACCGTCGCCTTCGACGTCGTCCCTGATGATCGGGTCGTCCATGAAGCCAACCTGCTCTTCTATGGCAACGCCAACGTCGCGCTGCCGCCCAACACCACGCACAGCAGTGACTGGGCGTTCCTCGAAGTCCCGGAAGGCAAGAAGGTCTTCGCCATGACGGGCCACACGCATCAGTTCGGCACCAACGTCGAGGTCGAACACGCCACTGGCCTCGACGGCGACCGAGACGTGATCTACCCCGACAGCGACTACGTCTGGGACGAGCCGCCGGTCACGCGTTACGACCCGCCGCTGTCGTTCGAGGCCGGAGAGGGGCTGCGGTATCGCTGCACGTGGCACAACCCCACCGACGACACGATCGGCTTCGGCGAGAGCGCCAACAGCGAGATGTGCTTCGTGTGGGCCTACTACTACCCGTCAGACGGCTACCGGATCTGCGTGAACACCGCGGGCACGGTCCGCGACATCATCGGGCCCAAGCTCTGCTGCCCAGGCGACGCCGCCTGTGACGCGTTCGGAGAGATCGTCACGCAGTTCCTGTAGCGGGGTCCCGCCGCTCGCTCTCGTGGACTGCTGACCGGAGCTCAGAAGGCTCCCTCGACGACGGGAGGACGTTGGCAGCCCGCTTTCCGAGAAGTGGCGACGACACACCCCGAACGAGCTGTTCGTCGCAGCAAACGCTCGTCGGATCGACTGGCTTGCGGCGGACTGAGAGCCCACGGAGCGTGGTGACAACGTGGCCCGCGTCGCATCGGGCACCGCAACATTTCGCCATCTCAATTGTTGGCGAATATGACACTTAGCGACGTCCAAGACAGACGCCGTGTTCATTTCGCGATTCGCCTCAACGCGCATCCTGATACGTAGGGGATTCAGGGCGAATGCGCCGTGCCTGTCGTGGTCGGGATCAACGTCGAATACGACCTCGCTCGCTTGTGGCAAGCGGGCACTTCCAGCGACGCGTCATCGCGCCTGCACCCCTTGTATTCTTGAGATGCCTCGGCTTTCATGGCGCCCTGGATTCAAAAATTGGGGAATGCCATGTGGATGTCGCAGCTCACGTGCGTGGTTGCTATCGCGCTCTTTCTGGTGCCAGCGCCAAGCTTCGCGTC
>CALHXW010000262.1 GCA_938040325.1 uncultured bacterium
AGTCGCCGGTGCACCGGCGTCCAACGAGCTTGCTCGGGCTTGAGTTGGCCCGCCACGTCTGCCCGGCTGACTTCGTCCGATCCCCGCTTTGGAGCGTCCTGCTAGCGCTCAGGGGTTGGGCAGCGTCATCCAGAACATCCCGCGAAACTCGCCGTCCTTGAAGCCGGTCGCGCGGTCTGCCGGGTAGCTCTTGGCCAGTCGTGACGCCACGCTTGGCGCGATGGTCTCGCCATGACACGTCAGACACATCGGCTTGAGGTAGATAGGCTCGACGTAGCCGACCTTGTGGTCGCCGAGCGGGACGGCGCGTGGTCCAGCGACCGAGTGGTTGCCGGCGTACGCCTTCAACAGCGGCACCATCCAGTCTTTAGGTGCGTTGCCCGGGTTGCGCAGCTTGTGGCTGGTGCGGCCGACCGCGACGGCCTCAGAGCTCGCGTCAGCGGCGATCTTTGGGGCTTGGAGCTGACAAGCAGCAATCGCTTCGTCCGTTCCGGTCGCAAGGCCCTCCTTGAGCGCACCCATCAGCCCCTTCTTGAACGGCATCAGCTCGGTCTTTCCACGCTCAAGCCAGGGGGCTTCGTCAAACTGGGCCTCGGGCGAGGTGCTGCGGCAGCCCGACGCGCCAAGGGACACTGCAATGACCGCAACCGCGGCGCTGTAGAACTTCATGCCGCGGAGTCTAACAGCACTCCGCAGCGCGGTCCTACTCAAGTGCCTTGAAGGCTGGCCAGCGGGGATTCGTGGCGGCGGCGTCGGGGATCTCCGTCGACAACGGAGCGTCGTCGGGAACGACGATGGCGCGCATGGCGTTGATCTCGTCGGCGGTCAGCGGGCGCGACTCGCTCGGGTAGCGGTGACCAACGATGACTTGGGCCTCGTGGTTGAGGTCGTGCACCGCGTCGAGGCGGTAGTCTCGCTGATCTTCTGGACCGCAGCTCTCGTCGTCGTTGGTTGGGTCGCAGCCCGTCTCGACGAAGCGCTCAGTGCCGTAGCCGTGGGTGAGGTCGAGCAGGACCTTGTTGTCAGGATCGGCGAGGTCGCCCTGAGTGTGGCAGCGGTCACACGCCATAAACTGACTGCGCTTGCGTGTGGTGTGCGGGTCCACGGCGCGCTGGCCGAAGCCGACGCTCATGCGGCCGGGCGGGACCATGCGGGCCCGCGGCTTGTTCTCGAACACCGGCTCGCCACCGCGCGACAGCGAGTACATCACGCGGCTTGCCGGCATCGAGTGGGAAAACTTCCCGCGGTTGTTGACCATGAGGACCATGTCATTGAGCTGAAAGCCGCCGGGATGCGCTGCGGCCAGGCCGGGCGTGATGAGGCCGGTCGTCTGATACGGCGAGCTCTTGTCGAGGTCGACGTCCACGTGACAGCCGTAGCAGCTCGGCAGCCAGCTGGAGTGACACGTCGTGCACTCGAGGTCGTCGCCGTGAGTCCAGTCGGTCAGCGCATCGGGGTCGTCAGGGTCGCCCGGCTTGGGAACCAGCGCCTTCATCGATGCCGCGAGCTCGTTGAAGCCGGGGTGCCCAGGCGTGACGCTGTCGATGACCTGGGTCACCTTAAGCTCTTTGCCGCCAAGCTTCGTCCGCAGCCAGAGGGTGCCGTCATCTTTGCGGAAGAGGTTCTTGCGCGATGGACTGGGGTTTGCGGCTTCACGCACCGTCCCGTGGCAGTCCTCGCAGCGCGTTGTCACCGTGCAGGACGCGTCCGCGTAGATGTGGCCGTCGCCGTGGAGCTCGCCCTTGGTGTGGCAGTCCATGCAGCCCATGCCGGCCTCGAAGTGGACGTCGGGCGGGGTCTCATCGAAGCCGTTGCTGGGGTCTTCGTCGGTGATGAAGTGGTCGCGGTCAAAGCCGTAGAGCGCCTTGCCCAGGGTGTCGGTGCCTGGGTCCTCGTGTGCCTCCCCCTGCCGCTCGCGCATGCCTTGGTAGCTCAGTCCGATGCGCGCACCCTGATGGTGGCAGCTCACGCATGTGGCGTCGGGCGGAATCGTGACCATCGCGTGGGTCTTCGGGTGGGGCGCGGTGGTCTTGTCGACCCAAGGATCGGTGCCCTGGGACAGACCGTCGGTCGCATACTCCATGTGGCACGATGAGCAGCCTGAGGAGCGGTAGTTGCCGGGGGCATCGTTGGGGCCGAAGTCCGAGATGTGGCAGCCAACGCACTCCTTGGCGAGGTACTGGTCCTGCACGTTGGCGACCGTCGGGTCGGTCAGCGGGTCGTCACCGCCCACCTGAACCGCCAGCGGCGAAAAGCGCGCGACGCTGATGGCTGCGCACGGCTCGTTGCCGAGCGGTGCTGGGTCGACGACCGGTCCAGTGCCAAAGCGCGGGGTTGGCGTCGGCTGGCTACCGGCGCGGAAGCGCGCGACGTTCAGCTCACCGGCTGCGTGTGCATGGGCCGAGCGTTTCACGACGCCCGACTCGCGGGTGTGGCAGCGGCCGCAGCTGTCTTGGAGCACCCGCAGGTCGCCGGGGTTGACGAAGCGCAGGTAGTCGCGGTCGACCTCGTCGAGCTGCTCAGGCGTGAGGCCGACGAGGTCTTTGGGGGCACCTGCTTGGCTCGGGTGCGCGCGGCTCTGGTCGTAGACCCAGTCGCCGTCGCAGCTGGGGTCCTCACCCGTCAGGTCGAGCTTTCCGTCGCAGACGTAGGCGTTGCCGCCGTGGCAGTCGGTGCACTCGAGCGGAAACGCGGGGTGCGCGTCGGCGATGCCGTGGGGCTCACTGTTCTCGTCGAGCGGCTGGTGACAGACCTCACAGCCCGACCGATGCAGGATCCGCTGCTCGACGCGGGTCCCACAGGCGGACGCAACGAGGCCGGCCAGTGCGATGGTGGCGAGGCGCGTGACGGTGCGTGCCACCACCTCAGCTCTCGGTGAGCACGACGGCGAGACTCTCGGTCTGAGACCGGCCCGCGTCATCGGTGATGGTGCACTCGAACGTGGCGTCCTGCCCATAGAGGTCATCGATGTCGGCGCCCTCGTTCGGAGGCGCATGGTTGATCGGAATCGGAAATCCGCGGAGCTCCAGCGGGCCGTCAAGAGAGGGGAAGAACTTGCTCTTGACGACGACGCGCCCGACCTCCTCAGACGCTGCCTCGGTCGTGACCGTGCAGCTGATCTCAGCAAACGAGTCCAGCCCCTTTGTACGAATCGTCGGCATCGTCCACGTGCCGCCCTGCAGCCCATGAATGACCTGCAGCCGGTCGTCTTCGGCGAGACTCGTGAACGCGCCGTTGGCCTCAAAGCCCATGTCGACTTCCGCAGGCCCGCTGGTGCCGCCCGTGTCTTCGCCCTCGATGGTGAACGGCGGGTCGATGTACTCGTAGACCACGTCTCCACACGCCATGACGCCGAACAGGGCGACGCCAAGCAGCGTGCTCAGCGCGACCCTCGTGACGCCTGGCCGCGCGCGAAGCTGATGCTGACGGCTCACGGCCACTCGACCGCGAGTCCGCGCACCGACCACGACTGCCACACATACTCGGTCAGGACCGTGCGGTCGTAGCGGTTGATGCTGAAGTCGGGCTTGTAGACGCGGATGTACTGCATGGCGCCTGGGCCGGTCCAGATGCTCTGAAGACCCCAGGCGGCCATCATGTCCGGCAGCGGCACCGAGTTGCGCTTGCCTTCGACCATGAGGTTCCAGAACGGGAAGGCCCCGCCGCCGTCTGAGAGCGCCTGGAGCTCAATGTAGGTGAAGCTTGCGTCCTCGCCAGGATCGGTGGTCCAGCTGAGCTCAAGGTCTGGCACGCCGGGCGCCGCCTCTAGCAGAGCGCCGGTGACCGTTGGGTTGCTCGGCCGAGCGAGCTGCATGAAGGGCCCGACGACAACGGTGTGCTGACCGGCCGTCAGTGCCCGACCGTCCGCGGTGGTCCAGACGCCGCGAAGGTCGGCGTGGGGAACCTCGGCATGCAGGCTCCAGGCGATGCCGTCCCAGCCCATGACCGCGCCCGACTCGCCCACGGCCCAGACCGTGTCGTCATCGGCGGCATGGACCGACCGCAGGTCGCGTAGCGCGATCGGCCGATAGTCGAACCAGGTGCTGCCGTTGTAGTGAGCGATTCGCCCTGCCTGTCCGACGGCCCAGAGGTCGTCGCCAGCGACGCCATGAATGCTGTAGAAGTCCCCGCCTGGGACGTCGTGGACCTCGATGGGGCCTGAGTCGGTCCAGTGGCGGATGAGCCCATTGGTCCCAACGATCCACGCGCTGCCAGGTCCGTCGGAGTGAATGTCTTGGATGCGCCCGCCCGTGACGTCGAGGATGACCTGCGTCACGTCGGTCCCGTCCCAGCGAAAGACGCCATCGTCGCTGATGAGCCAGACGTCGTTGCCGACGCCGGTCACGTCCCGCCAGTTGACGGTGCCCACGAGCGGTGAGTTGGTCAGTGGCTCCACCTCGGCCCAGCGCAGTCCGTCCCAGGTCACGACCGCGCCGTTGTCGCCAACGGCCCAGACGACATCGCCGCCGTTGATGTTGCCGGCCCACACCCCGCGTAGGTTCTGCTGGGTCGGCGCCTGCTGAAGCCCCCACCAGGTGCCGTCCCAGGCGATGATCTGCCCCTTGGCACCCACCGCCCAGACACGGTTGTTACCAGGTCCATGCATCGCGAAGACGTCGTGGACAATGCCGGTCGAGTTAAACTGCACGCCGCCGTCGACGATCTCGAAGACACTGTCGTCGTCGACCTCGGTGATGTCGCGCATGACGACAAACGAGCCCTCACCGTTCTGCTCGGCGTCAGGGACGTTGCGAACGGCGCGGGCGTAGATCGTGTAGCTGGCGTCGTAGAGGCTCTCCTCAAAGCGGGCCGGGAAGTGCTTGAGCAGGAAGTCGTTGGTGTTGAGCGCGCTGCCGCGAGACGGCATCAAGTAGACGCCGTCAGCGCCGAGATCCAGGAACACGTCGACGGTGTGAAGCTCGGTCGCCTCGTCGTTGAGCGGCGCGTCGTCAAGCCGGATCGGAAGGTTTCGGTTGAGCGGGATGTCGAGCCGCACGTCTTGCTGACCGATGAGCGCGCCGGCTTGCGCGAAGACATGGCGACGGACCCCCATCATCAGCGGCACGAACTCGTCGGTGTCGATGTCCCTGTAGCCGCCCATGCAGACAATGGCGTACTCGCCCGGGGCCGAGTTGATGTCGAAGACGCCCTCATCGTTGGTGAAGACAGGCAGCTGCGGGCCGTTGATGCCCGAGAAGATGTCCTGCTGGGTCAGCTCGCAGCGCGCAGTGCGCTCGCCTGGCTGCGGCAGACACTGAGACTGAGGAGCCCCAACGCCCGCACAGACGTAGCCGTCAGGACACTGCCCGCTATCGGTGCAGGCCACGGTGCAGCGGCTGCCCTGGTCGCCCAGCGGCGTACAGAACGAGCCGGCGCCGTCGCAGTCGGTCGTCTCAAGGCAGGGCTGACACATGGTGCTGCCGGCCACGACCTCTTTGCTGTCGCAGTTGCCCGGCGGGATGACGATGTACTTGTCGAGGCCGCTGACTTTGCCGGCGAGGTCGCTGTTGGGAAGCGGCTGAGGACCAGGCCCGGGCCCGCCAGGGGCCGGCGGCGCCGAGACCAACGGAATGAGCAGGAGCGTGGCGTCACGCGCATCAAACTCGACGATGCTGGCGGTGGTGAAGTTGTCGGCCGACGCCGTCACCATTTGGGGGGCCGCGAAGCCCAAGTCGCTGAAGGTCACTTGGCCACGGTCGTCGGTGAGGGCTTGGTAGGGCGTGTCCAGGTCGTCCCACAAGATGACGAACGCGTCGGGCACCGGTGAGCCGTCGACGATGTTGAGCACGGTGACGTTGAGCGCCTCCGGGATCCCGCCACCGCTTGTTCCGCCGAAGCGGGCGCTGGGGTCAAAGTAGGCGTAGGGCATCGCGATCAGACCCAGGTTCCCCACCTTCACGTTGACGTGGCCCACCTCGCCACGAGGCGCACGGACCACGGCCTGGCCGTCGTCGATGACGCGAACCTCGCTGGCCGGTTGGTCACCGAACGTGACGTTCATCTGGCGGCCTGCGAATCCCTCTCCGAAGATGCGGACGACGCGGTTGCCAGCTTGCGAGCCTTGGCCGGGCGACACCGCCCAGAACTCGGCGTTGGGCGAGCGGTACTCGAACCCACGGGGCAGGACGTCCTCGCGGTCTTCATCGACGACCTTGACGTCAACAGCACCTGGCGCCCCTCCCCCCGTGACCACCTCGAGGGTCGTCGAGTTGTCGCGGTCGGCGTCGACCTCGATGCCGCCCATGAAGACGCGGGTGCTGTTCGTGAAGCCCGTTCCCCGGATGACGACCCTCTCGCCGCCAGCGATGCTGCCGTTGGAGGGGTTGATGCTGGTGATCGACAGGTCGCGCTCGTAGCTGAAGATGTCGGACCGACTAGCGGTCTCTCCACCGGATGTGACCTGGATCTCGGCGACGCCAATGTCGCCAGGTGGCGTCGCGACGACCACAAGGCCTTCGCTGAGCCGACGCTCGATGATGTCGGCGGGCTCGCCGTTGAACGAGACGGCAACATCGCTGCCGGCGTTGAAGACGCTCAGCGCCACCTGGGTGCCACCGGCCGCCGAGCCTTTTGCTGGCGACGCGGCCGTCAGCGCGAGATCACCGCCGATGACCTGCTCGTCGAAGTAGAAGTAGGCGTCGTTGAGGACGGTCGACTGCTGGGAGGTGACGATGGAGATGTCGGTGACGCCATGGACGCCTGGCGGTGTCCGCACGCGGACGGAGCCGCCAGACCCTGGGATGACACGCTCAGCCACGGTGGTGCCAAAGCTGACGGCCGTGTCCATGTCGAGACCGGTGCCGTAGATGGTGACTTCGGTGCCGCCAGCGACGGTGCCATGGGTCGGAAAGACCCAGTCTACGCGCAGGTCGTCGATGTAGCGGAAGGCCCGGTCGAGCACGCGCTGCTCGAACGCGTTGGTCACGACGACATCGACGAGTCCCGACTGGCCGTTCGGCTGCGGCGGCAGCTTGCCGCGGATGGTGGTGCCGTTGATGCGCTCGGGGAAAAAGAGCATTCGGCCGCCGATGAAGACCCGGGTCTTGTTGGAAAAGCCGGCGCCTTTGATCTCGACGTCGACGCCGCCCTCAACGCTGCCGACGGCTGGCGTGATCGACTCGATCTCAAGTGGACCTTTGAAGAGGTAGGCGTCCTGGAGCGTCTCGCGCTGCTCGTCGAGGAGCTCCACCGAGACATCGACGAGGGTTCCGGGCGTGTAGGCAGGGGTGTTGACGTTGATGCGCGTGTCGTCGAGCACGAGGAGGTTGGTGCCTTGGCCTTCGCCGAAAAAGACCTTGGCGCCTTGGGTGAAGCCCGTGCCGTAGATGGTGACGCGCTCACCACCCTCGGGCTCTCCGATGCTCTCGACGATCCGCTCGAGGCTCAGTGGGATGAACGTGTCGGCGCCGTCGCCCTCCACGCCGTCCTCGCTGATGTCTTCACGGCCGTCAGCGCCCACGCCGGGCAGCTCAGGGCATGCCATCAACAACGAAGCGGAGAGTGCGAGCCCAAAAACAAGCGCTCGCTTCGAGCGAGAGGTACGTGCCAGCGGCGGCGGCTGTGGAGCGACGGTCCTTGCAGCGGCGAGCTCTTGTGAGTCAAGCGAACGCACCGACGCTGCTGGCGAGGGCTTCGACGAAGTCGCAGCCGGAGACAGCGCTTGTTTTGGGGCGAGCAGCGTCATGGTGAGGCGCTGCAGCCTGTCGAGTCGGAGGTTGTTCATCGGCGAGCCTTTGTCCGCGTCACAGTACCGAGCAGAAGAACGTTTCTTCAAACGCGCACCACGCAGATACCTACGAAAGTCCGTCACGGCGGACGGCATCTCAACAGGGTTTCGGAGGTCGAACTTCATCGACCGCTAAGCCAAGCAAGATCTGTTCCAGCAAGGAACTGGCGTAGAACGCGCACATGGCGAGCTCCACGATGACACGGCTGTGGCGAGCGACGCCTCAGAGTGTTTAGAAAATCTACACATTCACCCGGGCGCGGTCGATCCATGTCGCCCGGGTCGTCGGAGGGTTCCGTCTGGTCGCTCAGGCTGTGACATGGGCCAGTGTTAGCGAACGCTGCTAGCAGCGTTGCCGGGAAATGCGGATTCTGGCACGCAGCGACGTGTGCCGCTGGTCCTCTGAACAAGAGGAAACCACAGCGCGCAGGGGCGCAGCTCCTGAGTGATCTCGAGATCAACAGGAGCTGCGCCCCTGGACCCGCGTTGAGCGCATCGCAAAGTCATCAGATTTCGCTTTTCGCCGAACGCTGCTAGGCCCTCGGTCGGCCACGTTTCATGCTGTTAGGGGTAGGTCACGCCCTGCTCGGCGAGCAGCTCGATGATGAGGTTGCGCAGGGCTTGCCCGTTGTAGTCGGTGCTGGCGTGGCGAACGATGCCGTTGCCATCGACAACGACGTCGCGCGGGTAGGGGAAGCCGTTGGTGCCGCTGAACTGGAACGAGAACTCCGTGTCTTGGTCGGCGATGACCGGGTAGGTCAGGCCGGCTTGCTCTTGGAACGCAGCTAGGGTGGCGGCGTTTTCGCCAAATGCTGGTGAGTTGAGGGCAAAGAACTTTACGCCGTAGGGACCGAACGCTTGATGCATGTCTTGTAGGTCTGACAACTCCAGACCGCAGATCGGTCAGAAGGTGGCGAAATACGCCAGCACGAGGATGTTGCCACTGAGGTTGGCGATCGACTGGTCAGGCTCTGGGGCGCCGACGTCGAGGAAGTCGAAGCGACTGTCGAGCTGTCCGCCGACCGCGAGTCCGGTCGAGCTGATGTTGGACCAGAGCGTCAGCGTCGTCAGCGACTCATCCGGGTCGTTGGACGCGATGGAGAGAAGGTCAAAGGTCGAGGTCGTCCCGGTGCCCGTGAAGGACACGTTGACCGGGATCGACTCGCCGGGCTGGAGGACGAAGTTCGACGGCGAGATGGACCAGTCTGCCGTCGACGCCACGATCGACGGCACGGTCAGCGGCAGGTGTCCGTGATTGGAGACGCCCAGCGTGACGCTTGCCACCGCACCCGGCGCGGCGCTGGGCAGCGCGATCGTCCGACGGTCGACGTGGATCTGGGGCGCCGCGAGGGTGGGATCAAAGACCAGCTCGCCCACGCCGAGCCAGTCAGCGAAGAACAGGCGCGCACCCGACGCGGTCACGGCAAGCACTCGAGGCTCTTTGGCGGTGATCCCGCCGCGGTCGGTCGCGGTGATGTTGCCGGTGGACGTGGCGATCACCGTCAGGTCCTGCCAGTTCGCAACCGCCACGTGGCTGCCGCCCCCTAGCTTGGCGAGGTCGAGGGTCGAGCCGTGGGTAAAGATCGTCTGCACCAGCGTGGGGTTGAAGGGGTCCGCGATGCTCCAGACCTCGACGCCCAGCGACGAGACCGCGACGTACGCGAGGTTGTTGATGACGACGACGTCCTTGGCGAAGCCGGCCGTTCCGACCACCGCGATGGTCGACAGGTCCACGCGGTTGAGGAGACGAAGCCCAGAGCCTCCGTCGGCAACGGCGACCATGTTGCCTGCGATCGCCAGCCGCCAGGCGTTGCTGAAGAGGTTGTCGTCGGTCTCGCCATCGAGCTCCAGCACCCCGGTGTCGACCATCGCATAGCGAAGCACACCGTGGGAGTGGGCGGCGACAAGCAAGCTGCCGGCGGCGGCATCCCACGCGAGCCCCTCGACGCTGATGTCTGAGACGATCGTTGCGTTCGTAAAGGTCACCGCAAAGTCGTCACTGGGATCGACCACGACCGTGAAGATCGCCGGGGCGGGCGAGTACGCGTCCCCGTGGTTGCTAGCGAAGATGATGATCTCGCCGGTGGGCAGCGTGGGGCCAACCTCGACGTTCTGGCAGCGCGGGACCCCTTGGATGTTCGTCAGCCATGTGAGCTGGCCGCTGGACGCGTCGAAGAGATCCATCCCGAAGCCGCCGCACGTCACAACGAGCTCGTCGACACTGGTCATGCCGACCGTCTCCACCACGTTGAACGAAAACGATCCGGGGGTCAGCGCGTCGCCGGGCGTCGAGTTCTCCGGTCCACACGGGGGCGTCGGACAACCACAGTTAGGGTCGGCAGCATGCTCACACGACCCGTTGACGCACAGGTCGGCGGTGCATGAGTCACCGTCGTCGCAGTCGATGATCTCCAAGCCGCAGATGCCGCCGGCGTCACAGACCGAAGGCAGCAGGCAGGGGTTGCCGGCATGGACGCACGGCGCGCCTTCAGCGGCCGGGGTCTCCAGGCAGACGCCGGAGCCGGGGTCGCAGACCACGTCCTGGCAGGCAACAGTCGACGCCGTGCAGGTGACGACTGTGGCGGGGTCGAGCTGGCAGCTGAAGTCGTCACCACAGACGAGCGTGCCGTTGCAGGCGTCGCCATCTTCGAGGGGCAAGCAGTCAGCGTCGACCTGGCACTCGCAGGTGCCCGCCGCGATGCCCACGCACGCGCCGGTCAGCGGGTCGCACGCGTCGCCCGATGTGCACGGGTCGCCGTCGTCACACGCTTCGACCTCATCGCTGGTGCATGCGCCGTCCTCGCACCGGTCGTTGGCGGTGCAGGCGTTGCCGTCGTCACACGCCATGGGTGTGCCGGCGACACACGCACCCGCCTCGCAGCGGTCGCCGAGGGTGCAGCTGTCGCCATCGTCGCAGACGCCCTCGGGGTCAGCGACCGAGACGCAGCCGGTGGCCGGGTCGCAGCTGTCTGCGGTGCACGGGTTCTGGTCGCCGCAGGCGCGGTCGCCGCCGCTGATGCAGAAGCCGCCCTGACAGGTGCCGGGCAGGAGGCAACGGTCGGCGGGCACGCAGGCTGTGCCGTCGTCGACGGGGATCCGCTCGCATGAACCGTCGAGGCAGGCCCACGCTTGGCATGCAGGTGGACTCTCCAGCGCGGCACATGCTTGGTCCGCACTGCACTCGGGCGGAGGAGACGTGTCGAAGCTCGGTGTGGTGTCGGCCTCAACGTTGGAATCGACAGACCCAACCGTGTCGTCGGCAACGTCGTCAGCGGCATCGGACGCCGCGTTCGATGCAGGATCGCTACAGGCAGCAACCGACGCAGCGATGGGTACAATGAGCGCGATGAGTGATGACGGAATCCTCATATGGCCTCTACGGTGCGACAATCCAGGTGGTTACCGGCGGCCAAATTTTGTCGGGCGCTGCCGCTCTGACGGAGAGTAGTGCCATGCGGGCACAACGCGAAAAGCCGCGATCCTAAGACCGCGGCTTTAGCTTTCTTCAAGGGCTGCCGAGCTTGGTCTCAGCAGCCTGCGAGGGGCTAACGAACCGCCTCGAAGCTGACGGAGCCTGTCGGCTCAAGCGAGGGGCCCTCGCCGAGGTCTGTCAGCGTCGCGGTGGGATGGTCCGCCGGGATGTCGAGGGCCAGAGGCTTGATCTCGTAGGGGCCGTCGCCAGTGGGGTCGACACCCTCGATGTCAGGCTCGACGCTGATGACGATGGTCGAGCTGCCGTCGGCGAGGTTGACCGGCTCGGTGATCTCGGCCGGCAGGTTCATCAGAAAGTCCTCACCGGGGAACGGCGGGCCGCCCATCGAGAAGGGCGAGGCATCGTCAGCCATCGCCGGGTCTGCAAAGCGACCGGTCGAGAGCACAACACCCTGCGTGACAACCCAGCCCTCGTAGACCCAACCAGCGGGCAGCGTTGGCAGGTCCAAGCTCGCGCCTTGGCCCGGGTTGACGAACCAGACACCCGCTTCGTCATTGGCCGGCAGCGGCGTGACCGTGACGGTGAGGGTACCGCTGACCGTCACGACCGGACCCGGACCAAGGTCGGTCAGCATGCTGGTGGGGTGGTTCATCGGAACCGCAAGTGCCAGCGGCTTGATGGCGAAGGGACCGTCGCCGGTGGGGTCGATGCCGTCGATGTCGGGCTCGACGCTGATGACGATGGTCGAGGCGCCGTCCGTCAGGTCAACCGGGCCCGTGATGCTCTCGGGAAGGTCGAAGAGGAAGTCCTCGCCGGGGAACGGAGGACCTCCGTCGGAGTAAGGTGAGGCTTGGTCAGCGCCAGTCGCCTCGGTGAAGCGCCCCGTCGTCAGCGGCACTCCCTGGGTGACAGCCCATCCCTCGTAGACCCAGCCCTCGGGCAGCGCCGGAAGCTCAAGGCTCGGAGCGGGTGAGCCGCTGGCCATGCTCAAAAACCAGACGCCGGCTTCGTCGTTGTCGGGATTGGTGGCGTCATCGGTTGGGGTGCGGAAGAAGAACGCGCCCGCGGCGCTCGAGAAGTCCACCGGGAACGCCAAGTCGGCAGCCTCGCCGTCGGCACCGGGGACGCCGGCGAGCACGACCACGCTGCTGGGCCCTGGGTCCTCGTCGACATCGGGCTCGAGGGTGACAACGAACATGTCGGCGTCGAGGGGGTTACGGTCGCTGGTGGCCGACGCGTCGGCCACGTTGGCGAAGCGACCGGTCGAGACCTTCTCGTCACCATAGATGAGCCAGCCCTCGTACACGCCAGAGCTGAGGTCCTCGAGACCGTCGAGCGTGAGGTCGAGCGAGTAGGTCTCGCCGTCATCGGTCGGGGTGCGCAGGATGAACCCGCCAGCGGCACTGTCGAGGTTGGCGACAAACTGCAGGTCGGTAGCGCTGCCGTCGGCGCTCAAGGCGCCCTCAAGCGCGATGACGCCAGATGGCTCGGGGTCCGCGTCGGGCGTGGGCTCGACCGTCACGACGAACGCGTCGGCCAGGGCCGGGTCGCGGTCGACTGAAAACGATGCGGTGGCGGGGTCGGTGAAGACGCCCGTGGAGACCTTCTCGTCACCGTAGATGAGCCAGCCTTCGTAGGCGCCTTCGGTGACCATCCCAAGTCCGGAAGTCGTCAGGTCGACCGTCCAGGCCGTGGGGTCGGGCGACGAGCTCTCGCCGTCATCACCACACGCCACGATGGCGAAGCTTGCGAGCGCTGCGATGAGCGTCGATGTAAGGGGAAATAGTCGCATGATGCACTCCTGGGTCACGCCAGCGTTCACGGGCGGAGCAAGTGATGGAGAGTTTGGCTGGCGGTTTGCTCCGCCAGCGCCGACCGACATCTGTGTTGCGGTCACTGAGGAATACGGAGCGGTACCAATCGAGTTACGTTAATGTGATCAACGTCGGCGCCAATTTTTTGCAACGATCGCCCTAAGGCCCCAAAAGAAAAGGCGGAGTCGGTCAGTGACCGGCCTCCGCCAAATACGATCTTTTGTGATCTTTGGGCTAGCCCAGGTGCTCTCGGCGGCGCATGACCACCAGCCCAAGCGCGACGACAAGCCAGAGTGCCAGCGGCGCCGACTCGCCACCGCCGCAGCTGAGATCACCACCGCCGAATGCGGTCAGCCCGTCGGCCGGCGACGCGTCGCAGGGGTCCCCAAGGCCATCCAGATCCAGATCGAACTGGCTCGTGTTCGGCACGAGCGGGCAGTTATCCTCGGAGTCGACCACCCCGTCCCGATCGGTGTCAGGGTCGAAATCGGCGCTGCAGTCGAGCGTTGTGGTGTTGCCCGACGGGTCCACCGCTTCCGCTGTGTAGGTCACGCTGAACGCGTCGCCCAGCTCGCCCTCGACCAAGCGCAGTGAGTCACCGTCAATGACGACCGGGCACAGATCGGAAGGCACCGTGACCCGCGCGCCTGAGGCGTCCACCTGCGTGCAGACGACCGCCGTGATGCTCACCTCGGCCGTGCAGGCATCGGCCGCAGTCACCCGCGCGAAGGCACCGTCTTCCGAGATCGGCTCACACGTGAGCGCAGGCGCTGTGACGTCTCGCACCACCACGTCGGTGACGCACTCAGCGCTGTTGCCCGCATCGTCCTCGGCCGTAAACGTCACAGACGTGCTGCCGACCGGGTAGCTGCTAGGCTCTTCGGTGACGGTCAGCTCTGCCGAGCAGTTGTCCGTAGCCGTCGCACTGACCGAGCCGTCCCAGTCACAGGCGTCCGCAGGTGCGTCCACAACGAACTCTTCGTCGCAGACCAGGACCAAGGGCTCCTCATCGTTGACGGTGACCGTGAACGTGCACTCAGCCACGTTTCCGGCGCGGTCGATGGCACGGTAGGTCACCGTCGTGACGCCCACAGCAAAGCTCTGCGGCGCGTCGCCGACGACCGTCAGCCCGGCGTCTGCATCACACGCGTCGGTCGCAACCGGCAGCTCAGCCTCCAGCGCCGCCATGCACACGCCTTCGTCGGTAGTGATGACGACATCCGCCGGGCACGCAATGGTGGGCGCCGTCGTGTCTTCGACGACGACCACGGTCAAGCAGGTGCTCTGGTTGTCGTTGCCGTCGGTCGCCGTCCAGACAACGGGCGTCGTCCCGGTCGGGAACATCCCGTCCTCGGACGTGACCACATCGACCGGCTCGCAGTCGTCGGTCGCGCTGGTGCCGATCAAGCTCATGTCGTACTCGGTCGCCTCACCGGTGCACTCGATGGTCAGCGCCTCGTCGCACGTGAGCGTCGGCGGCACCGTGTCCAGCGGGCACGGGCTGTCGACCACTTCCCACGTGTAGGTCGCCGGCGTCGGGTCACACTCGACCGGGACCGACGCTTCGTCGCACGTCCGCACCGAGAACGTGTGCTCGCCAACCGGCAGGACCTCGGATGGGTAGGTCGTCTGCCCGCCATCGCACTCGACCCACGGACCGTCGTCGAGCTGGCACTCGAAGTCGGTCGCGTCGGGGTTGGTTGGGTCTTCATAGGTGAAGACCCCATCCGTCGTCGGCGATGTCTGCTCCGGCGGGTGGGTCAGGATGGCCGTCTCCGGCTTGCTCTGGTCGATGGTCCAGCCGCAGGCCTCTGGCGTGACGTCGGCGTTGCCCGCCGGGTCAACGGCGTAGACGTAGACCGTGTGCGGACCGTCCTCGAGTCCGTTGAACGCGGTGGTCTCGTTGCACGGCATGAAGTCTTCGCCGTCGGGAGGCGTCGTCGCCGGGTCGAGCACGCAGAAGAAGGTGGCGCCAGGCTCGGTTGCTGCAAAGCCAAAGACCGCATCACCACTCTGCGACGGGTCAGCCGGTGTGACCGGGCAGCTCGTCTCTGGCGGCGTGGTGTCGATCTCCCAGGCGCACGCGGACGGCGTCGGGTCGACGTTACCGCTCGTGTCCACAGCGCGGACCTCGAACGTGTGGGCACCTTCGGCAAGCGCGTCGTAGGTCACCGTCCCACCGTCGCACGGCATCCAGTCACCACCGTCGATGCGGCACTCGAACTGGGTTGTCTCCGCGTCGCCCGGGTCGCTGAACGTAAAGGTCGCGCTGTCGTCGGTCGTTAGGACCGGCACGCACGTCACGTCGGTCTCAGGCAGTGTTGTGTCGATGGTCCAGCCACAGCAGACAGGCGTGTCGTCCACGGAGCCAGCCGCGTTGACCACGTACGCGCAGACCTCGTGGCTGCCGTCCGCGAGCCCCTCGAAGGTCTCGGTCACGCCGCAGGGCGCAAAGTCCGGGCCTTCCTCGTCGTCACCGTCAGTCGGGTCGAGCACGCAGAAGTAGCTCGGGTTATCGGTGACGTTGCTGCCGAACACGAACGTGGCGTCGCTGGACTGCGACGGGTCGTCGGGCTGGCTGATGCACCAGGTGTCCGGCACCGTGTCGTCGATGAGCCAGCTGCAGAAGGCCGGCGTCGTGTCGACCGCGCCGTCAGGACCGACCGTGCGCACGAGGAACGTGTGCTGACCAGCCTCAAAGCCGTCCTGCGTCCACTCGCCGCCATCGCACTCAAACCACGGACCACCATCGACCGAGCACTCAAAGTCGACAGCCTCGCCGTTCTCTGGGTCCTCGTAGGTGAACGTGCCGTCGGTCAACGCCGTGACTGCATCCGGGCAGGAAATCAGCGCCGTCTCGATGGGCGCGCACAGCGACATGCCGTTGGCGTCCACATCGATGAGCCCGTCGCAGTCATCGTCGAGACCGTTGCAGATCTCGGTCCCCGAGCCAGCAAAGGGCTCGCAGGTATCGATGACCTCACCTGCGATGCACACGATCGCCCCCTCGTTGCCAGCGCACTGGCCGACGCCGCAGCCGGTCACGTCGCCCTGGAAGTCCTCGTCGGTCTCGTCGTCGCAGTCGTTGTTGCTTGCGTCGCAGGTGGCGTCGTCGGTCGTGTAGGAGTCGCCGTTGCCAAACGCGAATGTGACGTAGTCGCCGTCGCTGCAGTCGGTCCACTCGCCACCTACGCAGTGGTCAGCGGTCTTCATCGAGCCCTCGCAGACGCCGAGCTGCTGCTCGCATGCCACGAGCACAAGTGCCGGGTCGTCGCCGTCGGTCGCGCCGTTGCAGGTGTTGTCGAGCCCATCACAGACCTCGGCCTCCTCCGGCGAGCCTGGCTCGCAGTTGTCGACAATGTCGCCCTCGATGCAGACCTCGGCCCCGTTGCTGGCGCAGACGCCGACGCCGCACTCGGTCGCCGCGCCGACGAACTGCTCATCGGCCACGCCGCTGCAGTTCTCGTCGATGCCGTTGCAGGTATCGTCGGCGACGTCGATGGGCGTGAAGGTGTGGACGCAGCCAACGAACGCATCGCAGCTATCGACCGTGCAGAAGTTGCCGTCGTCGCAGTCCATGATGACGCCCGCGACCTGGTTGGAGGTCTGAGGCGCACCGTTGGCAGCCGTCGCGACCGCCCGGTTGACCGCAAGCTCACCGCTTGTGACGCCCGCTCGGACGACCATGGTGAACGTGAGGCGACCGGTCGCGTTGGGAGGCACAGCGCCCACCGTCCACGTCAGGATGCGGTTGACCGCGTCGTAGGTCGCGCCCGATCCAACGATCGTGACGTCATCGAACTCAAGCGGGATCGCATCGGCAATGACCACGTCTTCCAGCTGCTGGAGACCGTCGTTGACGTAGGTCAGCTCGACGGTCACGAGGTCACCGGCCTGAGCGCACTGTCCGTCCCAGGACTTCCCGAGGTCGAGAGCGCCTTCACAGTCGATACGCAGCGCCGCCGGATTCGACGTCGCTACGGCGACCCCAGCGATCTCCGCCACCGCCGTGTTGTCGACGATCGCGCCGTTGGCCGCGGCCGGCACGGTGGTCTCGTAGGTGAGCGTGACGCCCTCGCCCGCTCGCACGGTCCCGACGTTCCAGAGCAACACGGGAGCGCCGACATCGTTGGCGCCAGGTCCCATCACGGAGCCAGCCGTGTAGAGGACGCTGTCGGGCAAGGTGTCGGACACAACCACGCCGACCATGTCGGTGTCGGAGGTGTTGGTCACCTGCACTGTCCAGGTCATCGTGTTGACCTGTGCCTCGCCGCCGCCGCCGCCCACTGGCGCCGCACAGAGTGCATTGGCATCCGCGGACTTGATCAGGTGCAGCCCGGGTCCTGACTGGGTCGTCACGACGCTCTCGGCGCTGACCGGGCACGTGTTGCTCGAGGCTGCGCTTGCGCTCGACTGGTAGCCGGCACCCGCCGGCGAACCGGTGACGAGGGCTGTGAAGCTGGCTGAGCCTTGGGCGCCGGGGATGACGTTTCCGAGGTTCCACGTGACCGCCGTCGGCGCGGCAGACCCGCCTCCCGAGACGCTCGAGAGCACCGGTGTCAGGCCCGTCGGCACGCTCGCCGTGATGACGGCGTCTTCAACGGTCGAGAGCCCATCGTTGGAGAAGTAGACGACGTAGGTGATGACGTCGCCCATCTCAACCGAGCCGCGGCTCGGCACCACAGCAACATCCAGCGAGGCTGTTGCCGGCTGAATCGTCGTGGTCACCGCCGCGGTGTTGTCAGAGAAGTTCACGTCCAGGTCGGCGGCCACGGTGGCCACGTTGTCCATGTCGACGCCAGCAAACGCGCAGTCGGTCACGATGCCGACCACCTCGAAGCTGCCGGTGACGCCGGCCTTCAGGATGTCGACGCTGACCGAGGTCTGCTGTGTGGGATCAACCAGCGCCATGCCGGCCGGCAGAACGTCGGTGACGACCACGTTGTCGGCGGTCGCGTTGCCGTTGTTGCCGTATGTGATGACGTAGGTGATCGGCTCGCCCAGCGGCACGGAGCTCGGCCCGGTCTTGGTGACCCAGACGTTGGGGAAGTTGCCGATGATCGTCGTCGCAGAGTCGCTGTCGTTGCCTTCGTCGCAGTCGGCTCCGCCGTGCTCGGCGGTGACGTTGACGACCAGTGCGCTGCCGTTGGCAAGGGCGATCTCGTCGTCGACCTGAACCGCAAACTCAAAGGTCTCGACCGCACCGGCCTCAAGTCTCGTGACGGACTCGCTAAACGCCCCGCCACCAAGCGCGGCCGGAATCGCGCCAGCCAGCGCGATGTCGGTCGCCACGCCGGGGCCGCTGTTTTCGACCGTGACCGTGTAGATCAGCACGTCGCCGCTGGCGGCAGTACCTTGGTCGACCTCGATGGACACCGCCACGTCGACCGTCTCAATCGCCGTCGTCGTGCTGCTGCTGTTGTTGGACTGCGTGATCTCCGGCGTGGTCGTGCTGACCGTGGCCGTGTTCGTGGCGCTCGTTTGGCAGAGATCGGTCACCTCAAGCTGGAAGCCGAAGTTCGGGTTGCGATCGGTGCGGTAGAGAGCGCTCCACTCTTCCAGAACGGCCGACGAGCCGACACCGCAGCCCCAGATCATCGGTCCAGTCGTGTCCTTGCTCACGGCCTCCGGAGTGATCGGACCGGGGAACAACGGACCGAACCCGGGGCCAAACTCGCCACCGTAGCCTTGCTCTTCGCAGCTTGGCGAGGGAAGCAGCCAACAGCCTGTGTCGGCGAGCGGGCGGTTGAGGTAGCCCGACCCGTAGCCGCCACCTGCCGGCAAGTCATAGCCGATGGGGCCGCTGGACTCACAGACCGGAGCGCCCATGAAGACGGTAGCGAAACCGCTGTCCTCGGTAGCATCGGGCACGAAGTAGTACGGGTCGCCGGTGGCGTAGTAGGCGTCTTCGCCGCTCTCGAGGAACGAGATCACCATGGAGCCATCCGCCCCAAGGTAGAGCTGGTCGACGTTGTCACTCATCGCGCCAGCTGACGGCGACACCACGTGCATCACGTAGCCGCTCGGTGCGCTGGCGTCTGGGACCCACACGGCCAGCTGGTTGCCATTGCCCTTGTCGCCACGCACGGTGCCCAAGAGGCTGCCGTTCGGATGCAGTCGCTGCACATCGCAGCGCTCGTTAGCGGCGCAAAGCGGCACGATGATGTAGCCGCTCGGCGTGCTCGTATCTTCTTTCCAGAGCAAGCTCTGGTACTCGCCGCCCGCTGGACGACCCCAGCCAACCATCACGCCCGCGTCCCAGATCTCGTGCATGTCGGTGCTGGCGTAGTCGTTGAACGCAAGGCTCGTGTACGTCAGCGTTCCGTCCGTATCGGGAAGCATCACGGCGGTGTAGCCACCGGCGCCGTCAGGCGTCCACAGCATCGCGGCCTGGACCTCGCCGTAGATGCGACCGCCCACCTTGCCGTCCGGGAACACGTAGAAGGCGTCGCCAGAGGTCGTGCCAAAGGTGGTCATGGACCAGTCACCCGCGGCGTCTTGCTCCCAGATGGCCGGTCGCTGGCTACCGGTCACCGGCGTCGCCTGACCAGCGACGACACCGCGTGGGTTGATCGAGCGGGCATCGGCATTGCCGCCGAGGTCGGGCAGCGCCACGTAGTCCCAGCCGTCGGCGGTGGTGCCTGTCTTCGTCCAGATACCGACTGCGCGTCGGTTGTTGTGGTGGCCGGACTCTGGGTAGAGCTGACCGGCGAACATGGCCGCGGTCGCCTGGCCTAGGGTGATGTTGGCCGATCGCCAAGGCGCGACGGTGTCGGATGTGAAGAACCCGATGCCATGAGGCGCAGCCGCGTCGACCGGGAAGTAGGCCTGATGCCCCTGTCCAGTGAGGTCTCGTGAGTACCCGCGTCGGGCATTCAGCTGTGGGTCACGCCGGCTGTTGTCGTAGAGGTAGTCGGTCTGGGAACCCGGCGTGTGTAGCTCGATCGCCTTGAACCCTGAGGGCTCATTGGCGTCGACAACCCATGTGACGGCTTGGGTCTCGTTCTGGTCGTCTTCGCTGTTGCCGATCGGAACGCCGCCGTAGAAGTCGATGACCACCGTCTCGTTGCTGTCGGCCAGGTTCGGGAGACGCGCCGGAGCCCAGCCACCCGGTGCACCAGCGTCTGGACGCCAAACTGTCGGCTGAAGCGACCGGCTGTTGATGGTCTCAAAGGAGTTGCCAAAGAGCGTGCCGTCAGCCCACCCACCGAACATGGCGCCGCCCCATGATGCGACGCCATCCGCCTGAGTCGGCAGACCGTCACCGGAGAGATCGAGTGCCAAGAGGCTGGTGCCATCTTGCTCGTCGTTGGAGAACATCAGACAGTCATCGACGATCACGTAGCCGTCGATGCGGAAGGGCTCGCCGCTG
>CALHXW010000263.1 GCA_938040325.1 uncultured bacterium
TGTGCGATCAACAGGGTGCCGTCGCGCGCGACGCTCATCGCGTCCAGCTCGCGCGAGAAGTCCGCTTCGGTGACTCGGCCGTCGGCACCCACGACCAGCACACGGGATGGGGTCAGCGCGTAGATGCCGCCAGCAGGTCGAACCGCCAGCTGTCTCACGGCGTCGAGCTTGTCGTCGATGAACGCCGTCAGCTCGCCGTTGTGAAGCTGGACAACACCCACGTTTTCGACGGCCATCCAGACGCGGTCTGACGCGGCTGTGGCCGACGCGGCCGGCGCAGTGCCGTTTGGTAAGCTCGCGTTGGCGGCTGGCGGGTCGGTCCGCGGCTTGTCCGTGCCGCAGCCAAGACACGCGACAGCAGCAAGCGCCGCGCATCCTGCAAGCACTGAGAGAGTCGCTGGCTGCTGCATCTGTCCTCGCTACTCGCGGTAGGGCGGAGCCCTCCGGTGGTGAACGTTAGTTGCGGATCAGATGACAGGTTACCCCATTGCCAAGCACTTCGCTCGGCCTGCGCGCCGTTCAACCTCCCCCCGGCAACAACCTGCGATCATTGGACTTACATCCTGCCTATGACGCCGGTCCCTCCGCAGCCATGACCATCCCCCGCACGGTGTCGCTGGCCTTTTCCGGCGAACCCATGGCGAAGGGCGGCTGAGGGTCGTACTCGAGTCCGAGCTGAATCGCCTGGGCGACGGTGACATGAGTGAGCAGCGAGGCGAGCGTTAGCGCCATGTCGATGCCTGCGCTGACGCCCGCGCCGGTGAGGATGCGTCCTCGGTGAACCACCCGCTCGGAGGTCGGCACAGCCCCCATGGTCTTGAGCGTCTGCAGGCGGGTCCAGTGGCATGTCGCGTCCACCCCATCGAGCAACCCTGCGGCCGCGAGTACCAGCGACCCCGTGCACACGGACGTTGTGAAGCGGGTGTGAGGGTGGGCGGCCTGCAGCCATGGAATCAAGTCATCGAAGGCGGCCTGCACGTTCGGCACTGGGCCACCGGGCACGACGATCACGTCTGGCCGCGGCATGTCCGCGAGGTGCTTGTCGACTTGCAGGGTGAGCCGCCCAGTGTCAGCGACCAAGGCGCCCGGCTGCGTTGCCACGAAGTGCGCGTCAGCGCCAGGAACCCTCGACAGCACTTCGTAGGGGCCCATGATGTCGAGAGCGGTGAATCCTGGGTAGACGACGAGAGCGATCTTCATGAGGTCTCCTGAGTGCGAAAGCGTTGTCGATAGATGGAT
Organism: uncultured bacterium; assembly: GCA_938040325.1. Lineage (GTDB taxonomy): Bacteria > Myxococcota_A > UBA9042 > PHBI01 > PHBI01 > CALHXW01. Next base: position 1,240 of record CALHXW010000263.1, read on the forward strand.
GGCGGGACAGCGAGCAGGTCGATGAAGCCGCGGCGCATCGACTCGCTCGAGCCGAATCCGCAGCGCTCGGCGACCGTCTCCAGACCGAGTGACTCGCGCTCGAGCAGGCGGCGCGCCGCGTCGACTCGGACGGCCTGGACGAAGCGCGCCGGCGTCGAGCCGACTTCGGCCTTAAACCGCCTTGAGAAGCTGCGAGGACTCATGCCCGCCTTGCGCGCGAGAACGGCGTTGGAGCAGTCGGCGTCAGGATGCTCGACGACCCAGGCCTGAACGGCACGGAGCCCGTCGTGGGACGCCATCTGGTGGGCGAGCTGAGCGGAGAACTGGGACTGCCCTCCTGGGCGATGCAGGAAAAGCACCAGCCAGCGCGCCAGCCTCAGCGCGGTGTCACGCCCGAGGTCGCGCTCGACCAGCGAGAGCGCGAGGTCCATGCCTGCGGTCACGCCCGCGGAGGTCCAAAAGGGCCCGTCTTCGACGTAGAGCGCGTTTCGCTCAACCGTGACGTTGGGATGCCGCGCCCGCAGGTTGGAGCAGCTCGCCCAGTGGGTCGCCACGGTCCGGCCGTCGAGCAGCCCGGTGGCGGCGAGCAGCAGAGCGCCTGTGCACACCGACACAATCCGCTCCGGCTGTGACCGCGCGATGAGCGCGAGCAGCGGATGCGCCAGTCCTGCGTCGATGGCCGCGTCGACACCCTCGCCGCCAACAATCAACACGGTGTGCAGCGATGTGAGCTGCTCCAACGAGGCATCGGGCACGACCTTGAGCCCTGAGCTTGAGCGCACGGCCTTGCCATCCAACGTCGCTGTCTGGACCGAGTAGGCCTGTCGCGTCTGCCCTTCGCGTTCGATGAGACGGGTCGCGCCCTCAAGGACCTCCAGCGGGCCCGTGAGGTCCAGGCTCTGGAAGTCATCGAAGAGCAGCATGGCAACAGCGCGGTGTTTCGTCATACGCGATGGTTGGCGCATCGTGTGGCTGGCTGCAATGACAGGTCTCCCACAGATTTGGCCAAACTCTGAAACGGAGATCGGTGGCGGGCGACCGTCGCGGGTGTACAGCCATGATCGTGTCGCTCTGGCTTCGACCGCGCGACTCGGCTGTGACGGCCGTTCACACCAGCCAGTTCTCGCGCCCTAAAACTAAGGGCGAACTGACTGGTGCTGCGCGTAACTGCTTAATGTTGTTGAGCGGTTGCTGGTTGTTGGCTAGCGTCCAAGTCACCTGCAGACGGAGGCGAACAGTCATGAGATGGGCCCTGGTTTTCTTGATGATGAACATGGTTTTGGGGTGTGACAAGAGCGGCGCTGCGCCGCCGCCGACGCCCAAGGCGGTCGCTGACAAGGCGCCGTCACCCAAGACGACGAACGCAACGCGGCCACCTGCACCGAAGGCAGCTTCGGCACCCTTCGGCGTCACGCTGTCGATGACGGGCGGACCGCTCGACGGAAAGACGGTCAAGCTCGTCGCCAAGGCGATGGGCAGCGTTGCGAGCGGTGCCGTTGACGCCGACAACGTGGACGTACAGTTTCGCGGTTTCATGGTCTCGGGTGGCGACTCAAAAGCCAACCTCGTCGTCCAGTGGTCCGGCGGCCTCGCACCGGGAAAGAAGACGGCTCGATACGACGGCAACGGCACGAAGAAGACCGGCAAGGTTGGCAGGCTCACGCTCTTTGGCGGTGCGTTCAAGACACTGACCGTCGACTTCAAGGCTGCGACCGTTGAGGTCAAAGAGCATGGCCCATGGGAAAAGCGCCCCACCGGCGAACGCGCCACGGTGAGCGGCGTCGTGTCGGTGACGGAGACCACGGCCAAGCTTCAGGCCAAGGACGGCTCGCGCTCCACGCTCGACGGCATCACCCTAAAGCTTGAGTTCTCGGGTCAGGTGCGCCGCTGACCACGTGCCGTTCGAGCGCAGCTTGATGCCTCTGTGGTCTTGCGAGGCTCGACCGCCAGCCACCCGGGGCAGCCGCGGACCGAGCGGTCTCACCCGTCGATGACTGCAGGCGCCAGCCCGCGCCGGCGGCGGTCGATCACGCGCCAGTCTGGCACGTCGTCTTTGGGATGCACCGGGTCGTTGAACGTGAGCTTTGTGACAAGGTCCATGTCGGTGATCCCGCGGGTCTTGACGTAGAGCGTCAGGCGGTTTTCGGCCAAGAAGAAGAGTCGGAACGGAAAGAAGCTCTTCACCACGCAGATGTCGGCTTTCATGGGCTTGAGTCCGACGTTTCGATAGAAGCGCGGGCGCATGGTCATGGCCGGCCCCTCGGTCACGACCAGCTTGACGTGGTCGAGATCGACCACGATCACCCGACCGAAGCAATCGAGCGTGCGCTTGGTGAGCAGGGTGCCCGAGATGGCGAGCGCCGGGTTGTACTCAGGCTGCAGCCGCCCGCCGACGCTCGCGGCGATCGGTGCGCCCTCGGGCAGGTCCCAGTGGTCGGTCACGAACGTGGGGTCGCGAAGCGGCACGAGGCTCAGCAAGTCGCTGGCATCGGTCAGCAGCTGCGCGAGCAGCTGGGTGTTCTCACCGGTCGCGCCCGCACCCACGACGTCGGACGCGTCGCACATGCAGGCCGTGCCGAGCTTGAGGCGCTTGCGGCGGCTTCGGACCTTCTCCAGGGCGCTGGCGACCGTGTCGAAGGCCGGCGGGTCCACGTCCTTGACGCCCCACGCGGCTTCAGCGAGCTCGTCGGCGACCCGATCGGCGAGGGCCGGGTCGTCGTTGGTCACCACGACCGCCGCCCAGCCGAGATCCGGGTGGTTGTTCCACAGGTGACACATGAAGAGAGACACGTACCGAACGGCGGGGTCTTTCTCGAGGGTCTTCATCAGCCGAAAGACCGGGCGCATGGTCGGCAGAAAGTCCACCGTGGTGCCGCCCCCCGTCACCATAGGCAGCGCCCGCCAGGCCATCGTCGGCTTGGTCTCGCCGAGGACGGTCTCAACCAGCAGCTGCCCCGCTCGCTTGCCGACCTTCCGGTGGTCCCGGTGCGGGTTGGTTCGGTAGCCGCAGAGGATGTTGGCCAGCGCCATGTTGTCGCGGGTGATCTGGGCGTGCAGGTCGAGTGTGACCGCAATCGGGATCGCGTCGCCGAGCACGTCCCGGCAGACGCGAAGCAGCTCGCTCTCTGGATCGTTGGTTCCTTCCGCCCCCATCGCGCCATGCATCGCGAAGAAGAGGCCGTCGAGCGGTGCCGCATCGCGCAGGCTCGCTCGCAGCCGGCGTTTGAACGTCTCAAAGCATGCGGTCGACAGCGGTCCGCCCGAGACCGCCCACGCGGAGAAGAGGGGCACGGCCTCGACCTTGCCGCCGCCGAACTTGTCGACGGCACGACAGAAGCCGGTCAGCTCCGCGTGGCGCGTGAAGCCTTTGACCTCGTAGCCGCCGCGCGCGGTCGCTTGGCGGAGTGCCTCGGCGTCGAGCAGGTGAGTCTGTTCGAAGTCCGCGTGCTCCGTCAGGATGGGCGAGAGCGCGTTCGTCTCCTGGGCGATGCGCACGTAGCCGATGCGCTTGCTTGTCGTCGGCGCCGCCACCTATCGAAACCGCAAGACGTTGCGTGCGCGCTCGCGCAGTCGGCTCAGCCGGTCGACCATCTCGAAGATCGGCTCGCCGTATTTCTGCATCAGCTCCGCGGTCTTGTCGCCCTCTGCAGGCTGGGTCAGGTCGACCTCGCCGGCGTCGGGCGCGTACATGGTCTCCATCACCTTGATGACCTCCCGCTTGACGAGGCCACGGATGGGCACTTTGGCCATCAGCCCATAGACCGCCGCTTCCCCCTCGCTAGCGAGCTCCGGATGAGCTCTCACGTGCGCCACAGCCTCGCGCAGGTCGGCGAGGTAGTCGTCGAGCACGGGCAGGTTGGCCGCGTTGACCGAGCAGTGCACGCTCGGCGGTGACTGTTGGCGGTCGACAGCCCAGCCCTTCTCCTGCAGCTGGTCGGCGACCGCGTAGATGTCGACCTTGTCGCCGGCGGCGCCCGTGGCCGCATAGGTCACGATCGTGCTGTGCGGCAGCCCCAAGACCTCCAACCCGTCGATGGCGTTGACGCCTTCACGTAGCTTGGTCGCGGCCTCCCACGCCTGCTCGGCGAGTGCCATGTAGCCCGACTCGCCCATCGCCATCATCGCGGCCCATGCCGCAGCGATGCAGCCGCCGGGACGCGTGCCGGGCAAGCTCGGCGAGATGTAGATCCCGCCGCTCCAGTTGGTGGCCGCAAAGAACTGATGCCGCAGGTAGCTCATGTCCCGGTACATCACCACGGAGGCGCCCTTGGCGGCGTAGCCGTACTTGTGCATGTCGGCCGAGATCGACGTCACGCCCGGAACCGCAAAGTCCCAGCGCGGCATCTCGACGCCCAGCTTCTGCAACCACGGCAGGATGAAGCCGCCGAAGCAGGCATCCACGTGGAAAGGCAGCTTCTTCTTCTGCGCGTACGCCGCCAGCTCATCGATGGGGTCGACGGCACCGTGGGGATACTGCGGGGCAGATGCCGCCATGAAGATCGTGTTGCGGTTGACCAGGCTCTTCATGGCCCGGACGTTCACCTGGCCGTTGTCGTCGACCGGCGCTTTACGCATCTTCACGCCGAAGTAGTGCGCGGCCTTGTCGAAGGCGACATGAATCGTCTCTGGCACGACCATGTTTGGGGTGCGAATCCACGGGCGTCGTACGCGCGCTCGGTCTCGGTAGGTCTTGACCGCAAGCAGCAGCGACTCGGTGCCGCCGAGCGTCATCGTGCCCACGGTCGTGGCTGGGCCGTTGAGCATGCCCGCGGTCATCTGGACGACCTCGGACTCCATGCGCTTGAGGCTCTTGAACGCGATCGGGTTGAGGGCGTTACCAGCCATGTAGAGGTTGTGCGCCTTCTTGAGGAAGTCGTGATGCGCGTCGCCGGCATAGTAGACCATCGACCAGGTGCGCCCACCCGCATAGTCTGCGTCGCCGGTACGAAACGCTGCCATGCGCTCGAGCAAGCTGTTGTGCGCTTCGCCCTGCGCGGGGATCTGCTGGCGTTTCATCACGAGCTCCTGAGTCGTTCGATGCCCGCACCGTGGCATGCGTGGCGTGCTCCGTCCAAGCATCGTCGCACCGTGCTGACCGATTTAGTCGACCGTCCGGTTCAGCACGCTCGCAAGAGGGGCACACACGGAAATCCTCGGCGCCAACCAGCCTCTACCGTGACGGGTGCGCAGCGTCCCACACCCCGCCCCAATCGTCGTAGTCGTTCTGGCTCGTGTTGCGCGCGTGTCCCTTAGCGACGCGCCCTCATGGCCGCGACAACGCGCAGCTCCCGGCCGTGCGGATCGAGTCCCGCAGCGAAGGTCCGATACGCGGCGCTCTCCATCGCGACCAGCGCGACTCGCCCCTGGGAGTCATGATGGACGCCCCAGCCGTAGGTCTTGGTCAGCGGAGACGCTCGGAAGCAGGGCTGGCCTTTCGAAAAGTAGGCCGCGCGGGCGTCGGCGTCATCCGGGTCTAGACCCTTGCGTTGGGCGTAGACGGCAAAGAGCACGTCATCAGAGGTGTGGATGTAAGGGGCGTCGGCAAGCATCTCAAAGCAGAGCGTGGCTACGCTTGGCGTTGCGCGGACAGGCGGTTCGCTGCCCGCAGTCGCGCGCGTGTCGGGCGCAACGGTGACGAAGGTGTCCGTGGCGTTGGTGGTATGCATGGGCTTCTCCCGTTCGATTCCTTCGATTCCTTTGTAGTCCCATCCGTCCGCGGCGGATTGAACAAATCCGACACGCGCGTTTGAGAGCTCTCCCCGTCAACGGAGACAACCTATGCGAACCATCATCCTCATCACTCTGTTGGCCACTGCACTCGTCGCCTGCGGCAAGGGCGAACCGTCTATCGCGTCCGAGTCCGCCGATCCCGCCGACCAGCGCAAGATCGCGAGCGTCCAGCGCCACCTGGACTACCTGGCCAAGCAGGCCAGCGAGCCGTGCAACGAGCACACCCACGGCTACGACCTGACCTGCGCGGATGCTGAGGGGGTTCTCACGTCGGGCTTTGCCAACGACAAACACCCCGAAGCTCTCAAGATTCGGGCGCGCTACGATGAGCTCTGCGGGCGTCTTGGTGACTACTGGGTCCAGCGCTGCATCGACCAAGCCGAGAGCACGATCGCAGCAGGCTGGGGCGACGGTGCGCCGAGCCTGTTGGTCAACGCTTGCGTGTACGTGCGCGGAACCGACAGCTGGAGCGACGCGCACTTTTCCAGCAGCGAAGCGAGCACCAAGCTCCGGGCCCGTGCCAAGACGGTCTGTGGCCTCGACCTGCACCTCGCCGTAGCCAAGTCGCACCTAGAGCACCGAACGGGGGCTTACCACCTGCCTCCACGCGGGATTGACCGCGGTGCTCGGCGTCGCTTCGTCGGTCACGTATCCCGATATGCTCGGTCCTCGCTCCTTGAGCACCGGACCAATTCCACGTCGATTCAGGCGGTAACCACCCGTTCGGGGCTCTAGCGCTCGGCAAGAAGGGGTGCATTGGCGCTGACTTCATCCTCAACAGCAGCAGCACCCAGGAAGGCCTCACCGCCGTCCACAACGATCACCCAGACGTGAAGGCTCTCCGCGCAAAGCATGCGGAGTCCTGTGGTCCGTCGAAGCTGCGTTGACCGAGTCCCTGGGCGGGTGCTCGCGCCGAGTCGGAGGCGTTGAGCGAAGCAGAGTGGGTGTCGTATTCGTTCGCATGCCGTCGCTCGCACCCCGTGAGTCGGAGGCGGTGCGTGAACCAAAGGTGGCTGCGCTCTTCCGTCGGGTAGGCCTGCGCCTCGCTCGCAGAGCTCGCTGCACCCGATGACGCCGCCGAGGGCTCGGCGTCAAAGCCGTCAATCACTCAGTGCGAGACGACCCTCGCTCACGTCGGTCACCGACAATGACCCAGCGAAGTCGGTGAGCCCAAGTCGACGTGCGACGATGCCGAGGGTGGTGTTGACGCCGTCGAGCATCGGTGGGCGCACGGTCAAGCGAAGCCCTCGCAGAACGTCGACTGTAGGTTGGCCGCCGATCTGGGCGAGCCCGCGAAAGAGCGCGATGCTCGGTCCGATGTTCTCAAGACGCTCGAGCATGACGGCTTCGCCATCGTGTTCGTACGGGCTGAGCGCGCGGACGAGCTTGGTCTCATCGTCAGTCGAGAGCCCGGGATGGCGTGCGAGCTCTTCGAGCGCCGGGAAGTGCTCAGCCTGTGGAGTGGCAGCGGCGGTCTCGAGTCCGAACGTACGCAGTGCGCGGCGGTCGGAGGTCAGCCACTGGCAGACAAGATCGCTCGGAACGCCGTCGGGCTGAGTCCGGAGCCACTGTCCTGCTTCGATGCGGGCGGCGACAGGTTGAGCAACGTCGCTAGCCGTCTTGTGAATGCGGCTGGCGGAGACGTGGCCGTGACGCGCAAGCAGGACCAGGCTGTGGAGATCGTCACTTCTCATCACGATCGCGACGGCCTCGTGGGTCGCTGCCTCGCCGTCGTGCTGCCGCACGAGCTTTCGTAGCGCGTCGTAGCCGTCGTCGGTGCCAATGCCGGCAGTTGCGACGCTCAAGAGCTCGTCTGCGGCCGAGTCGAGCAGCAGCTCAATCCGTGAGGCAAGATCACAGGCGGCGGACACTTTCGCTTCGAGGGCTTCGGCGCCTCCGCGCAGGTCGAATGCAAACTCAAGGTGGGGGTAGGGCGGCTGGGCGAGTATCTGTTGACGCGTCTCTGCAGGTACTTTCTCGTCATGCAACTCGAAGAGTAGTTCCAGCTTTGCGAGGACCTCGGACGGTTGGGTAACGGTATAGACCACACCAAGCTCGGCGAGCTCTCGCTCGATCCTTGCGCCTCCGTGGAGTTGTCTCAGAGAGCTGAACGCCGCGAGCTGAGGTGCCAGGTCGATATCGACCTCGGTCGGTTCATCATCGCGCCAGCTGAGGTCGAACTCACGCCCTCGGAGGATGGCGCGGACCCTGCCGTCCTCGCCCTCCACCTCCTCAGCGAACTCCTGCATCAGTGCCGTTGCCGCGCGGCGCCAAGACGCCTGACGACTGTCGATTTCGGCCACGGCCATGTTGGCCTGTATCACGTGCCAGATGACCGAGCCGATGATGAACACGATGACCAGCGCCACGGCGCCACCCGCTTCTGCGAAGAGGAACTCGGTCATTGGCTGGCTCCGGCGCTGGCGGAACGTGTCGGGGTGACGCTCGTCAGATGTCGGCACGGGCATATCGCAAGCAGTAGTTTCATGGGTGTCCTCTCGAGTCGGGGCGCAGGCTGCGCCGGTATGCGCCCACCCAGGGGCCGCGCGGTCACGCGCGTGCTCCAACGGGTCAGCGGAGGTTTGACGAGCCACGTCTCCAGCCGGGGCAACAGCGCACGCAGGCCGGTCTCAGATTAGAGGCGTGATGTCTGCATTTCTCGTTCGCCGAGCCAGTTTGCAGGTCGTGTGGGTCCTGTTAGATTCGAGGTGGGCAGCACGGGAAGCTGTCTCTGTCGAAAGAGGGGAAGATGCGGACAACCATCGCGATGATTTTTGCTACCGGCGCGCTCGGCGCGTCGGGGTGTCACGACGACCTGTCTGAGCCGCGTGTGCAGGCGCCGACCGAGGCGTTCGTGCTGCAGCAGTGTGCGGCCGCGGGCGCCGTCAGCAACGGACAGATCAGCGGCACCACCTGCCTGAGCGAGCGGCAGCCTGCCGTCGCAAAGGGCACGAACGGGCAGATCACATGGACCGGAACCACCCAACACATCGTCGGAGGCCCACGATGACCAAATCAACCCTCGCTTTCATCCTCGTGTGTCTATCGAGCACCGCGCTGGCCATCCCTTCGCAGTTCGTCCATCAGGGTCGACTGGTGGATGCCGACACCGGTCCGCTCTCGGGCTCTCATGAGCTGACGTTTTCGTTCTTCGATGCCGCCACTGGCGGCGAAGCGGTCTGGACCGAGACGCTGTCGGTGTCCTTCGACGATGGAAACTTCGTCGCTACGCTGGGTGCGGACTCGGCCAACCCGATCGCCGTCAGCGATCTGATGCACCCTGAGCTCTTCCTGTCGTTGGTCGTCGACGACGGGCCGGAGCTGATGCCGCGTCATCGCATGGCGGCGGTTCCCTATGCGATGCTGGCCGGCACGGCCGAGGCGGTCGCCGGTGGCACGGTCGACGCCGCGAGCATCGCCGTTGGCGGTGTGCCGGTCGTCGACGACGCTGGCAACTGGGTCGGTCCGGCGCCAGCCGGTACGTTGGGCAGCCTGACCTGCGCATCCGGCGAGATTGTCGGCTGGGATGGCACCCAGTTCGACTGTCTGACGCTGCCGGCCGATGGGCTAACGCTGCTGACGTGCGAGCCTGGCGACGTTGTCGGCTGGGATGGCGCGCAGTTCGTGTGTCAGCCCGAGGTGTCGAACCCGCTGGCACAGCTGACCTGCGATGCCGGCGACTTCGTCCAGTGGGACGGCTCGCAGTTCGTCTGCGCTGGCTTCGGTGACGCAAGCGCGGTGGCGGCCATGGGGCCGCTGGACAACGACAACCCCCTGCATCACGAGCGCTACAGCGACGCGGAGGCTCAGGTTGTCGCCGACACCCGGATCGCACTGCACGCGGCGGACGCCGACGCCCACCATACTCGCTACAGTGACGCCGAGGCTGAGACTGTGGTCGTCGACTCGATCATCGCTCACTCCAGCAACGAAGACGCACACCACACCCGATACAGCGACGCCGAGGCGCAGGCCGTTGCTGCCGCCGAGGTCTCGGCTCATGCCGCCGATGCAGACGCGCATCACGTGAAGTACACCGACGCCGAGGCGCAGGCCGTCGCTGCCGCCGAGGTCGCGGCTCACGCCGCCGATGCAGACGCACACCACGCGAAGTACACCGACGCTGAGGCGCAGGCCGTCGCCGCCGCCGAGATCGCAGCTCACGCCAGCGATGCTGACGCACATCACGCGAAGTACACCGACGCTGAAGCGCAAGCGGTGGCAGATGATCGGATTGCTGCGCACGCGGTGGACGCGGATGCGCACCACGTGAAGTACACCGACGACGAGGCTCGAGCGGCGGTGACGTCGGCTCCTCTGACCGGGGGAATCACCCTGTCTGGCACCTTAAGTGCCGCCGCTATCGACACCGATGGTCCCGGAGGGCTGCCAGCGGTGAGAATTCGGCGGATGGCCTTCAGCCGCAATGGCGGCACGACCTACAACTTCACCGACGTCACGGGAACCTCCCACTCGCTGACCGTCGACGACACCACGGTGCGCCATGGCGGCGTCGATGGCGTCAACCCCAACACGCACATCGCATTTGTCCCCGGCGGTGCCAGCGACTCATACCTCTTGCTCAACATCGAAGGCAGCGGCGGTGCGTGTATGCTTCTGCACGTCGACGACGACACGCCGCGTCCTGGGATGTACGTCGCTACCGATGGCGGCAACACCGCAGTCAATGTCGCCTCATGGGGCAACAGCACCACGAACACGTTCATGCTCCGGGTGCAGGGCAACTCCGGGCATGTGCTGAACGCCAACGCGAGCTTCGCCGTCCTCTGCTTCTAGCGGGACAGTCGCTCGTGTGGCGGGTCGCCGGCGCGAGGCCGAGCGTCGAATCGAACTCGGGCGGGAATGTCACCCTCTGATGACGGCCTTACGAGCTAGCCTAGCTCACGCCGGAGCCTCCGGGTTGGTCCGTCCAACCTGGCCGCCTTGCCTCAGAGGGAGACAGCAATGTCCGTCAGCGCATCGGAGCGCGAGAAACTCGCGCAACAGTCATTCATCGGTCTCGCGGTCGGCGACGCCTTTGGCGAGCAGTTCCATCGCTCAGACTCTGAGCACTGGATGTCGCTACGGCAGCCACCGCCTGGCCCGTGGCCCTACACCGACGACACGGTCATGGCGGCGAGCGTCGTCGAGCAGCTGCTGCGACACGACGGCATCGACTGCGACGAGCTTGCGGCCGCGTTCGCACGCCGCTTCGAGCAGGACAAGCAGCGTGGCTACGGGGGTGGCGCTTTCGTCGTGCTGGACAACATCCTCGGTGGCATGAGCTGGCAAAACGCGAGCGCGGGCGTGTTCGGAGGCCAGGGCTCATTCGGAAACGGCGCGGCGATGCGGGTCGCACCCCTTGGCGCCTGGTTTGTCGATGACTTAGACCAGTGCGTCGAGCAGGCACGACGCTCGGCGGTTGTCACCCACAGCCACGTGGAAGGGCAGGCGGGGGCGATCGCGGTGGCCGTGG
>CALHXW010000264.1 GCA_938040325.1 uncultured bacterium
GCATGGTACCCATCTGATCGGTGCTCTAGGCTCTGCTGCAGCCGGCCAACGCGTCGGCATGCACGGCGAGGGCCTCGGCGAGATGGTCGACGAGAAGACGTACGCGCTGACTGCGGCGCATGTCGGGGTGATAGAGCACCCAGAGGCGCGCGTTGCCGACGGGAACCTGTGGCCCGAACATCGTCAGGCCGCTGGTCTTGCCGACAAAGCATGGCAGCAGACCGCGACAACCGCCGCCGGCGATGACGGCCGACATCGCTGGAACCGAGTTGACCCGCATCGTCACGCCGTCGTCGCCATAGGTGTCACGGCGCCAACGGGCTTGGGGGATGTGCTTCATCGCGTCGCCGTAGCTCGCCCAGGGCATATCGTCGGCTGGTCCCTCGCCAGCGTGAAACACGCCCCAGGCGACCGCTCCGACATCGCGGGCAATCAGGTGGCTTGGGGCCTTCTCTGAAAACCGTATCGCGACATCGGCCTCGCGCTTGGTCAGGTCGAGGAAGCGGTCTTCGAACACGCCCGTGAGGGCGACCTTGGGGTATCGGGTACGAAACTCCGCGAGGGCCGGCGTGACCAGCGGCAGCGCTGCCTCGGGCGTGGTGAGGACGAGGCGACCGAAGGGCTCACCGTCGTCGGCATGGAGCGCCCGCTCGAGCTCGCGCATCTCGCGCTCGATGGTCTCGGCCCTGCCGATCGCACGCTCGCCCACCGGTGTCAGCACGTAGGAGCTGGTGCCGCGCACGAAGAGCTTCGCGCCGATTCGCGTCTCGAAGGACTCCAAGCGGCGGTACACGGTCGAGTGGTTGATCCCAAGCGTTTCAGCCGCCCCAACGAGGCCGCCCGAGCGCGCAACAGCCAAAAAAGTGAGTATCTCGTCAAAGCGCATTTGCGAACCTTTGGCGCAATCACGCATGGGGTCAACTCTCGCAGCGCGCCGTTCGGCAGAAGGTCCCGATTGCGCCACTGCAAGTGTGACATTGCTCCCCGGGCTCGTGACGGCGACCGCGAACGCTCCTACGGTCACGACTGTCACAGACCCTGAGAGAAGGCCGAGCAGATGAACTATCGCGTTCGCACGTCCGAAGACCGAGGTCGCGCCGAGTTTGGCTGGCTGTCGTCCCGTCACACCTTCAGCTTCGGCGGCTACCACGACCCGGAGCACATGGGCTTCGGTCCGCTGCGCGTCATCAACGAGGACCACGTGACCGGCGGCGGAGGCTTCGGCGAGCACGGCCACGCCAACATGGAGATCCTCAGCTACGTCGTGACGGGGCACCTCGCTCACCGCGACAGCCTTGGCAACGCCTCGTCGCTTGGACACGGCGACATCCAGCTGATGAGCGCTGGCTCGGGGATCCGACACAGCGAGTTCAACGGCTCGGACCACGCAGGCCTCCACTTCCTCCAGGTCTGGCTCCGGCCTCAGTCGAGCGGCACGCAGCCGCGCTATGCCGAGTCGAAGTTTGAGAACTCGCCAGGACTGCGGCTGATCGTCTCGCCGACAGGTCGCCTCGGCTCGTTGGTCGCCGACTGCGATGTCGATGTCTTTCGCCTGCAGCTGGAGACAGGCGCCAGCGACACCCTGTCGCCACGCGGCGCGAGCGTGTGGGTTCAGCTGATCAGCGGTGGCCTGACCCTGACCCCGCGCCCGGGTGCGCCGGCCATCACCCTAAGTGCCGGCGATGGCGTCGCCATCACCGGTGCTGGCGCCACGGCGCTTGCCGCGACGGCCGACGTCGAAGCCCTTGTCTTCGACATCGCCCAGGCCGCGTAGCACGCCGCGCCCGTCACCGGCGGCTAGTAAGCGCTACTGCCGGCTGCGGCTTTGGCGATGCCCTCGCCAGCAACGTCCGTGCGTTCGCTTCGCTCACCTGAACTCGACGATGCACGCTAGTTCGAAGCGGTCCGCACGCCCGAAGGTCCAGCCGTGCAGATGCCGTTGAGGACATCATCGGTCGAGAGCGGGAAGGTCGGAAGCTTGATCGCGGCCTCTGGACGGCCGGCAGGCAGCACCACGTAGAGCGGCACGCTCGGCTCATTGAAGCGCTTGAGCCACTCAGCGATCACGGGCTTGTGCGACGTGAAGTCACCCTTCACGGCGACCACCCCAAGGCTTGCGAAGCCCTCGCGGACGCGGTCGGTGTAGATCGCGCTTGCCTCGTTGACCTTACACGTCTGGCACCAGTCAGCCGTGAAGTCGATGAACACCGTCTGGCCACCGCTCGCCAGCTCCTTGACGTCGACGGTGTCAAAGTTCTCCCACTCGATGCCGCCGGCCATCGTCGTGGCGCCGGCGGGCGCTGCCGCGGGCGGCTCCAGGTCGAAGAAGTAGTAGCTACCGGCAACCATCAGGCCGACCGCAGCGAGGATACCGATGACGCGGCTCTTGGTGGACGCGATGGGTCCGGCCCAGTGGCCGTAGACGAACAGCGCAAACGCCAAGATCGCCATGAACCAGAGGTAGCTGTTGAGTGCGTCACGAGAGAGCTGCTTGGCGAGGACGGTCACCATCCACACCGCCGTACCCACGAGCAGGAACGCCATGATCTTCTTGAAGGTGGTCAACCACGGACCGGGCTTCGGCAGCAGCCGCGTCCACTGCGGGAAGCGCGCCAGCATCAGGAAGGGGAAGGCCAAGCCAAAGCCCACGGCCATCAAGAGCATGATGAGCTCGAGAGGGGGCTGGGTGAACGCGTAGGCCATGGCCGGTCCGAGCATCGGAGCTGTGCAGGGCGTGCCGAGCAAGACCGCGAAGATGCCGTAGTTGAAGGAGCTGGTGTAGCCGTGGCTGCCTTGGACCGCCTGGTCCATCTTGGACATGCCGGGCAGCGTCAGCTCAAACACACCGAAGAGCGAGAGCGCTAGCGCAAAGACAACGGCCGCGAAGATGCCGACAAACATTGGGTCCTGGAACTGGAACGACCAGCTCGCAAGCCCACCGCCCGCCTTGATCCCAATGACGATAAGAGCGAACGCCAGAAACGAGAGCAGCACACCCGCCGTGTAGGCGAGGCCGTGACGCCAGATGGTCTTTTTGTCTTCTCCGGACTGCTCGACGAGGCTCAGCACCTTGATCGAGAGCACCGGCAGCACGCAGGGCATGACGTTGAGGATGAGTCCGCCGAGGAACGCGAAGAGCAGCGCGAGCCAAAACGAGCTGAGCTTGCCCGAGGAGCCGCCGTCACCGGCGAGCTTCTCAGTGCCCTCACAGACCTCTGCAACGCTGCGGACGTTGGCGTTGCCAGCGTTGACGCTTGCAGCAGCGCCAGCTGCCTCGACCGGGGCGACTGACGTCGCCGCGCCAGCCTTGCGGGCAACGTCGTAGGAGACCTCGTAGCTTCCGGTCTTGAGGTGGAGCACACCACCAACCTTGGCGCCATTGTCCGCGGCCGTCGTCGATGCACGCCCTTCGAGCGTGAGCCCGAGCCCGCCGTCGACGACGTGCGAGGCGACCGAGGTGATCTCAAGCCCCTTGGCCGGCGCCGGGATAAAGGCGTTAGCGACGTCTTCTTTGGCGTACGCAAGTGCCGTGCCGCCCGTGTCTTTGATGGCGACCTTGAGGGTGAAGCTCTCGCCGGGGGCGACGGCCTCGGGGGTGACCACCGATGAAAACGACAGGCTCTTTGGCGGATCGACCGGCACCAGCTTGCTGTAGCGATCGAAGAGGGCCTTCGGCGCGTGGACGCCATCCGGCTTGGTGGAGGCGACCTTTAGGGTCGTGCCGAGTGTCGCCTTGCCTGGGATGCAGTTGCGCTCGCAGACAAGCCACTTCACGTCGGCAGTGATGGGGATGTCGACACCCTCAGTGATGTCGGCAGGCACCTGAACATCACGGTAGAGCAGGACCTCGCCACCGTAGCCGTGGGTCGCACCGCCAAGCGTGTCGACGTAGCGCTTGGGCGCCGGCCAGTTCATTCGCTCGACCGACCAGCCGTCGGGCGCGGTGATTGCTAGCTCCGTCGGCAGGCCGCTGTCGCCTGGGCTGTGCCAGTAGATGTGCCACTTGGGCGCCATCTTGAACTGGACGCCGACTCGTACGGTCTCGCCGGGTGTCGCAACGGGCGAGTCGGTCACGAGGGCCACATCGACCTTGGGCCGCTTGGCGGTCGAGGGCGGGCTGTCCGCTGACAGCGCTTCGCCGCCGAAGCTTGCGACGAGCAGCAGTGCGAGAATTTTGGGTCCGACAGACTTCACAAGGCCTCCTGACGTGTTCGCTCTGTGGGCGGTTGCCGCGATTTCTTCTCAGCCGCCGTGCACAGGTGCCATTGGTATGGCGTGCTGCAAGCCCAGGTTACCGGGCCGACGCATTATGGGTCACAACACCCAGTCTCCGACAGGTTTTTGACCGTTTTGCATCGACGGCGTCCACGCGATCCCGGCCCTCAGCGCGGGCTGCGCGACACCCTGATTCGGCATCCCGATCGTGCTTGGTTCTTGCTCGTAAACCTTGCGCGCGGGCGTCTCGCGCCGACGCATCAAGCTCTCGTTTGGACACCGCTAACATCACACGACGGAAACGCCGCTGGGCGCCCTACCGTTCAATCGTTTTCTTGGGGATCATGGCCGCGGCCGAGCTGTCCGAGCACCTCGCCGAGCCGCGACAGCAAGGTCACTGCCAGCCGCGCCTTGATCTCTGGATGAAGCACGCCGATCTCGGCGTAGGCAGCGCGCGAGAGCGAGAGCACCTCGACTGGCTGGAGGGCGACAACCTGCTCATAGCTGGTGGTCCGCGCCGCGAGCGCGACCTCACCGAACGCGCTGCCAGGGCCGATCTCACGGCGCTCTCGAGCCCCGTCGTGACAGACCACGCGCCCTTTGGTGACCACGTAGAGACGCTCGGCTGGCTGGCCCTGAGAGACGATCACGCCACCGGTCTCAAAACAGTCGGGCTCCAGGTAGGACGAGAGGATCCCCCAATCAGCCGTGTTGAACCCTCGGAAGATCGCGCTGGCGCGTGCGCGCTCGCGCGGCGTCATCCGTGGCGCACCGGTCTGGGGCGGCGTCGAGCGCCCAGCTCGAACCAACAGGACCGTCACGTCGTCGGGCGCCCCGGCGAGCTTTGCGGCGCTGATGAGCTGCTTGGCCGCGGCATGGAGGTCCTTGCCGACCACGCAGCGCCGGATGAAGGCGTCTTGCAGCAGCCGCGTGAGGCCGTTGCTGCACAGCAGGACGACATCGTCGACCATCAGACGGACCTCGGCAACGTCGGGCCGCACATCGGTACCGACACCGAGCGCGCGCGTGAGGGTCTGACGGTAGGGGCTCGTCGCGAACTCGGACGGGTCGATCTGACCGCGCCGAAGCTGGAGCATCGCGAGCGTGTGGTCGTTGGTCAGGCACTCAAGCTCGCTGCCGCGGATGAGGTAAGCCCGCGTGTCGCCGACATGGGCAATGTAGGCCTGTGATCCAGCGACTGTGACGCACACCAGCGATGAGGCGAGCTCCTGAGGACAGCCTGCCCCGGCTCGTGCCACCTGATGATGCGCGCGGGCAAACGCTTCGATAAAGAGGTTAGCGACCGCACCGCGCGTGCGGGCCGTAGACTCCTCGGCTGCGGCAGCGGCGAGGTGCGCGAGGTTTTCAGCCTCGTCTTTGAGCTGGCCGAGCGCTAGGCGCGCAGCCTCAACACCGCCTGTCCCGTCAGCGACCGCGAAGAAGCCGTCCTTCTTGAGCGACAGGATGCCGTCTTCGTTCACACGTCGCTCGGCCCCGCGTGTCGAGAGGTACACCGACTCCGAAATCTCCATGACTGATCCTCGCTGTTGGGACGGACAAGCATAGACCCGCGCGGCACGCATCACCAGTCGTGCGCACGACGCCAGAGTCGACCGCCACCGCCGGCGACAACAGCTGCGGTGCCGCGTGAGAGGCGACTTCTACCTTGCAGGAGGCAGCCCACGGTGGTCATATCTCGCGTCCGACGTTGGAGTGCCCCCAATGAACCAAGCGAAGACCCCCACGAAAGAGGTCGGCGGATACGTCATCGACGTCCGCGGAAAGGGTCGTCAGTTCCAAAACGAACTGCTCGAAAAGCTCTCGTTTTGCCCCGGCTGGATGCCGCTGGTCGTGTACCTGCCGGTCATCGCTGTCTGCTGGTACTTCACGGCAACCGACACCACCACAGGCTTCGGAGCCGCCGCCGGCCTCGCTGTGGCCGGCATTGCGTTCTGGACGTTCTCCGAGTACGTCCTGCATCGCTTCGTGTTCCACTTCCGCAAGTGGCCGAAACTTCACTACTTCATCCATGGCATCCACCACGAGTACCCCAACGACCTTGGGCGCGTCGTGATGCCGCCGACGGCCAGCGCCTTCTTGGCGGTGCCGCTCTGGTTCCTGGCGCTTGGCGCCCTCGGCTACGAGGCTGCCCTGCCCTTCTTCTCGGGCTTTGTCATCGGCTACCTCTGGTACGACATGACCCACTGGTGGACCCACGTCGGCAAGCCAAAGGGCCCGTGGGGCAAGATGTTGCGGCGTCACCACATGCTGCACCACTTCTCATCGCCGGCCGTGCGTTTCGGCGTGACCAGCCCGTTCTGGGACCACGTCTTTGGCACGTCCGGTGAGGAGAAGACGGAGGTCGAGGGCCCCTCGCCGAGTCCGACGCTCTCCTAGCAGCGTTCGGGGAAATGCGAAATCTGATGACTTTGCGATGTGCTCAACGCGGGTCCAGGGGCGCAGCTCCTGTTGATCTCAAGATCACTCAGGAGCTGCGCCCCTGCAACCCGCGCTGAGGTTTCCTCTCGTTCATCACACCAGCGGCACACCTCGCTGCGTCCCAGAATCCGCATTTCCCGGCAACGCTGCTAGAGCACCGATCAGATGGGTGCCACGCGCCTCCACGCGGTTTTGGACCGACGCTGGGCGTCGCTCCTCGGTCACTTATCCCGATAAACTCCCTCGTCACTCCTTCAGCGACGGCCCAAAACCGCGCTGATCCGCACGCTACCCACCCGTTCGGTGCGCTAGTTGTAGAGATCGGAAGTTCGTTCCTATCTCCGCGACGGTCCATCGCCGATCTCTTCGGTCCGACTTCTTGAAAGGTCCCGACACCTCTCGTTCATCACCCCAGCGGCACACCTCGCCGCGTCCCAGAATCCGTATTTCCCCGAACGCTGCTAGGTCCCGACAGGCCGTCGTCGAGGTCGAGCTCCGACGACGCATTTAGGTCCGGACGCCGCCGCCTCGGCCGGCGAGGTGTG
>CALHXW010000265.1 GCA_938040325.1 uncultured bacterium
GGTTTGCGAACGTTATCCAATCGGCGGTGCGGAGGGGGGTGAGGCCGGCGCGGTTTTAGAAGACCGCAACGTGTTTGCCTCACCCAGCTGTGCACGGACGACGTCAGCAGCGGCACGTTCAAAATGGCTAAAGTCGAGGCTAGCAGCGTTGCCGGGAAATGCGGATTCTGTGACGCAGCGATGCGCTCAACGCGGGTCAGGGGCGCAGCTCCTGTTGATCTCGAGATCACCTTGTCCCGCGTGCATCGTTGAGTTCAGGTGGGCGAAGCGAACGCACGGACGTCGCTGGCGAGGGCATCGCCAAAGCCGCAGCCGGAAAGAGCGCTTGTTTTGGGCCTCGCTTAGGGACCGCGGACCGACTACTTGTTCTTGCCCTTCTTTTTCTTCTTCTTGGCGTTCTTGGCTGCCCGTTTCTCCTCGCGGGCCTTCGCCTGGACGGCCTCTTTGTCGAGGTGGTCGCTGCCAGCTTGCTTGGCGAGGTACTCGGGGTAGGTCCCCTTGAAGTCCTCGACGCCGTCGGGGCGGATCTCGATGATCCGCGTCGCCAGCCGGGACACAAACCAGCGGTCGTGAGACACGAAGATGAGCGTGCCGTCGTAGGCCTCGAGCCCTGTCGCAAGCGCGTCAATGCCCTCAATGTCGAGGTGGTTGGTGGGCTCGTCGAGCACCATCACGTTGGGCTTTAGGACGCCCAGACCCGCAAAGACCAGGCGGGCCGACTCGCCACCGGAGAGGTTGACCACCTTCTTGTCGACGTCGTCGCGGGTGAACAGGACCTCAGCGAGCTTGCCCCGGATGAACCCGACGCCCTTGGTCGGGTACTGGTCCCAGAGCCAGCTGAGCACGGTGTCGGAGCCGCTCAGCGAGTCCTTGTGGTCCTGAGCAAAGTACCCGACACGGACCTCGTGACCCCACTCGATGACGCCTTCATCCGCTTCCAGATTGTCGGTGATGATCTTGAGCAGCGTGGACTTGCCGATACCGTTGGGACCGATGATGGCCACCCGGTCGCCGCGCGCGATTTTGAGGTCGACGTCACGGAGCACTTGGTTGTCGTCATAGGCCTTGGAGATACCGACGGCCTCCAGCACCTGTCGTCCGCTGTTGCGAAGCTCTTTGAGGTTGAACTTCGGGTACTTCCGCGAGCTCTCAGCGAGCTTCGTGATGACCATCTTCTCCACGCGCTTGACCCGAGACTGCGCCTGTCGTGCTTTGCTGGCCTTGGCCTTGAAGCGGTCGATGAACGCCTTCTGCTCGGCGATCTCCTTCTCCTGCTTCTGGATCTCGGACTCTTTGCGCTCGCGCGCTTCCTTCTTGGCCGCCTCGAACGCTTTGTAGTCGCCCGTGTAGACCGTGACCTGCTGGTAGTCGACGTCGACGATGCGCGTGGAGACGACGTCGAGGAAGTGATGGTCATGGCTGACGACGGCGACCGTGCCCTTGAACTTCACGAGGAACTGCTCAAGCCAAGCGATCGAGAGGATGTCGAGGTGGTTTGTCGGCTCGTCGAGCAGCAGCATGTCGGGCTCAGCCGCCAAGGTCTGTGCCAGCAGGACCCGCAGCTTGAACCCACCAGAGAGGATCGACAGAGGCTCGAAGTGGTCTTTGGACGGAATCTGTAGACCCTCGAGGATCTCGGCTGCCCGCGACTCGAGACCGTAGCCATCGTGCTGGAGGATGATGTCCTCAAGCGCGCTGTAGCGGTCGACGTCGAACTCGTTCTCGGCATTGGCGAGCAGCACTTCCTTCTCCTCCATCGCCTTCCAGAGCTCGGCGTGCCCCATCATCACGACGTGGATGATCGGCGTGTTCTCGTACTGGAAGTGGTCCTGACCAAGCACGCCCACGCGGAGCCGCTTCGGAATGACGACGTCGCCAGCATCGGGCGACATCTCGCCCGTTAGCAGCTTCAGCAGCGTCGACTTGCCAGAGCCGTTGGCGCCGACGATGCCGTAGCGTTGCCCAGGGTCGAACTGGAAGCTAGCGTTTTCGAAGAGGACCTGAGCGCCGAAACGCTTCTCGAGTGAAGTCGCGGTGAGCATAGTCGCGCTCTTTACGGGATGACGCGCTCATGGTCGAGCAAGAACCCCAGAGCAGCAGGCATGAACCCGGTCTGGAACCCAGGAATATGGCCTGAGCCGGTCATGGTCCACAGCCCCACCTTCACGCCGTCGTCGCAGCTCTCCCAGAGTGTTGGTGTCGTCTCGTCGCCCGCTGCGGCGCTGTCGAAGTCCACAGCAGCGCCCTCGGCTCCGTCGCCCGTGCATCCGTTGAGGCCGGTCCAGCGCTCGACAAGCGCGCTGGCGCTTGGGAAGGCGAGGGTGCCTTCGTACTCGATCGTGGGGTCGTCGGTACCGTGGACTTGGAGCACCGAGACCGGACGGGTCGGTGCGCAGTCCGCGTCGGAGATGACGCTCGAACCAGCGATGCTCATCATGCCGGCGACGACGTCCGCGTGCTCGCACGCCATCCGGTAGGACATGAACCCGCCGTTGCTGTGGCCGATGAAATAGACGCGGTTGGCGTCGATCGCGAAGCGCTCTTTGGCCTCGTCGATGAGTCCGAGCAAGTAGCCGACATCATCGACGCCTGAGTTGTTGAAGTCGCAGCAGAATGCCGGCGATGCGTTCCAGAACTGGTTGCCGTTGGCGTCAACGGTCCCGTCCGGCACGACGGCGACGAACCCCAGGTCGTGGCGCTGTGCCGAAAAGCCCAGGTAGGTGTCCTGCACAAAGCCAGTGGCGCTGTAGCCGTGCAGCAAGATGATGAGCGGCCATTCCTCGTTAGCGTCGTAGGCGTCGGGGAGAAACACCTTCGCGGGTCGATCGCCGCCGAGCGGGCTGGTGTCCGGTCCTGCCGGCTCGGTATCGGCATCCGCTGCGACCGACGTGTCATCGGCAGCGGCCGTGTCATCGGCAGCGGCCGTGTCGTCGTCGGCAGTCGTGTCGTCGAGGGGCGCGCTGTCGGCCGCGACGTCGCTACCGGTGTCTTCGACCATGGTGTCTTGGCCATCGACAGGGCCATCGTCGCTGTCGCCGCATCCCAGCGCTAGGACCGCCACGCACAGGGTCGTTGTCATCCGCATCGTTGCTCGCATGGGGCTCCTCAAAGAGTCTGGCACCTTGAGGTCAGTGTGTAGGGGTTTTGACGCGCTTGCTCAAATGCTGTTTTCGTCGTGTCCTGTCTGCAGACGGGAGATGCCAACATGTCAACGCCGCCGCTCGATGCTCCGACCACCGCACGTCTTGCGCGCGGTGAGGTGTTGGTTCGCACGGAACACCGCGGCAGCTCGCCGCAGCCGTGGTTGGTGGTTGATGCGATGATCGCGGCGCCGCCCGAGCGCGTCTGGCGACTGATCGACCTCAGCGACAACTACGCCCGCTACATGCCGCGGGTGAAGACGTCCAAGGAGGTCTCGCGGCGCGGCGACGAGGTGCGGACCAAGATGACGGTCGACATGCCCTTTCCCCTCAAGAACCTAACGGCCACGACGGTCGCCAAGCACCTCGTGGACCCAGGCGTTCGCTACGAACGTAGCTGGCGTCTTGAGAGCGGGGACTACCACTTCAACGAAGGCCGCTGGGTCTTTCGGCCGTTCGATGACGACCCCGAGAAGACGTACGCTCACTACGAGATCCACGTCTTGCCCAAGATCAAGATTCCCAAGGCCATCCAGGGGGCGGTGCAGGAGCGCGCGATGCCCAAGATGATCGACGCGCTCCGTCAGGAAGTCCGCAGGGGCGGTTAGGCGCGCGCGTGCGGAGGCCCAGCTAAGCCACCCAGACGGTCTTGATGTTCATGAAGGCGCGGATGCCATCACGACCGAGCTCCCGCCCCAGTCCGGAGGTCTTGGTCCCGCCAAAGGGCAGCCGCGGATCGCTCTTGACCATGCTGTTGACGAACACCGCGCCCGCATCGAGCCGATCGATCGCGGTGCGGCGCTCGCGGTCATCGTGGGTCCAGATGCTGGCGCCCAGGCCGAACCGAGTGTCGTTTGCCATCGTCAGCGCAGCGTCGAGGTCGGAGACGACAAACACCGATGCGACCGGACCGAAGAGCTCCTCGGTCGCGGCCGGACAGCCGGCCGGCACGTTGGTCAGGACGGAGGGTGGGTAGAAGAAGCCGGGACCGCGGGGAGTCTTGCAGCCAAGCGCAGCGGTCGCGCCGGCAGCGACGCTGGCTTCGACCTGGGCGGCGAGCGCGTCGCGCAGGCTCTCCGATGCCAACGGTCCAACGTCGACCCCCTCGTCCATCGGGTCGCCGACGACGAGCGCGTCCATGGCCGCGACGAGCTTGGTGGTGAAGGTGTCCGCGATCGATTCGTGGACGATGAGCCGCTTTGCCGCGATGCACGACTGGCCGTTGTTGAGGCAGCGTGACGTCACGGCGGTCTTGACGGCCGCGTCGACGTCAGCGCTCGGCATGACGATGAAGGGATCGCTGCCCCCCAACTCCAAGACGACGGGCTTAATGTGCGCGCCGGCCTGGGACGCCACGGCGGCACCGGCTGGCACGCTACCGGTCAGTGCGACCCCGCGGATGCGAGCGTCGGCGATGACACCTGCGACATCCTCAACGTCGACAAAGAGATTCGTGTAGACGCCGCGCGGTGCACCGGCCCGACGGAAGACCTCGCTGATCGCGAGCGCGCACTGCGGGACCGATGGCGCGTGCTTAACGAGCGCGACGTTGCCGGCCATGAGCGCCGGCCCAGCGAAGCGAAACACCTGCCACAGCGGGAAGTTCCACGGCATGACACCGAGCACTGCACCAAGCGGCTGGTAGCGCACCCACGAGCGCGTCGCATCACTGTCGACCTGCTCGTCGGCCAGCATCGACGCGCTGTGCTCGGCATAGAATCGCAGGCACCACGCCGATTTCTTCACCTCCGCGACCGCTTCCCGAAAGGGCTTGCCCATCTCACGGCTCATCAGCGAGGCGAGGCTCAGCTGGTCGGCCTCTAGCAGGCGTGCGGCGTCGAGCACGACGCTGGCGCGCGCATCGAACGTCGAGTTGCGCCACCGCGGCGCGGCGAGTGCGGCGGTCTCAAAGGCGATCTCAATCTCTGAGCTCGTCATGCTGGGATAGCTGCCAAACGAGCGGCCCGTGACTGGATCGATGCTCTCGAAGCCCACTGTAGAGTCCAAGGTGAGGGTCAAAGGGCGGCGATGATGCCACCAAGCCGCCCGCCCGCCAACGCTCTTGTTGTCCTGCGAGTCTAGCGACTCGGGGGCTTTGATTGGTTGGGGCATGTGGATTGCCCGCGGGGCCGAGGAGCGACGACCGAGCCTGTTGGCACACGTGATCGACGCTCGCGACGCGGGGGGCTGGGGCGCACGTCATGTGTGCTGCTGAGCCGTGAGGCGGGGCAAGCCAATCCAGTGTTTTCGCAGACCGCGTCATGGGCGACATCCTGGCACCGGCGAATCCACCTGACTCAACGAGGGAACATCTGCTACGACCTCGCGTTGTAGGGGCGAGCCGCTTGCGTCAGAAACAAGCGCTGCGCCCGCCGATACCACAACCTCCCTGGAGCTCGTTATGCGCGCCTTCCTCTTTGCACTCATGCTCACCCCCGTTGTCGTCCTAGCGTCGGCTGACGATGCCAACGCTCACTGCCAGGTCCCCTGCGGCATCTACGATGACCACGCACGAATCCACGGCATGCTTGAGGACACGACGACCATCGCCAAGGCGGTCGACAAGATCCAAGGTCTTGCCGGCAAGACCGATGCTCAGTCGCTCAACCAGGCCACCCGCTGGATCAACACCAAGGAAGAGCACGCGTCCAACATCATCGACGTGGTGTCCAAGTACTTCCTGACCCAAAAGATCAAACCGGCCAACGCCAAGGACGCCGCGGCTCACCGCGCCTACCTCGACAAGCTCGCCGCGCACCACAAGGTCATGCGCTTGGCGATGAAGGCGAAGCAGACGGTCGACCCCGCGGTCGCCAAGGATCTGCGCACTGCAATCACCGCGCTTGAGCGCTACTGGAAGCCGGCCAAGAAGCGCTAAAGACACGCAAGACGTCACAGCCGCAGCCACCGGCTCTGACGATCTCGTTATCGTGCTGCGACACGGCTCCGGTCGCTCACTCGGACTCGGCGATGCACGCATCGACGTCGTCCGGGTGAGCGTAACGAGCGCACCGACGCTGCTGGTGAGGGCATCGCGGAAGTCGCAGCCGGAAAGAGCGCTTGTTTTGGCTAGTCCAAAATCAAGCGCTGTTTTCGAGCGAGGCGAAGGCGATGTGCTTGCCAGCGGCGTCTGCTGGACGAAGGCGATGCGTGCATCGTCGAGCTTCAGGTGAGCGAAGCGAACGCACGGACGTCGCTGGCGAGGGCATCGCGGAAGTCGCAGCCGGAAAGAGCGCTTGTTTTGGGGCTAGTTGCTGAGGAAGAACTCGACGCGTCGGTTCTTCGACCGGTCGAGCTCGCTTCGGTTCGGCACAACCGGCTTGGACTCGCCGAGACCGACCTCGTTGAACGTCACGGCGCCAATACCCTTGCTGTTGAGGTACGCTGCCACGGCGGCAACGCGCTTCTCGGACAGACGCTGGTTGAAGGTCTCGCTGCCGACGTCGTCGGTGTGGCCTTCGATGCGGACCACGCGAATGCTGCTGGAGCTAGCGAGGTAGTTGGCGAGCTCGTCGAGCATCGCGTGCGAGCGGTTGCTCAAGACGGCGCTGCCTGGCTCGAAGTAGACCCTCCCAGGCACGACGATTTGGTCATCGACCACGTCGATGCGAGAGACGGCGCTCGCGGGCGGCGGCGTCGGCGCGCCACACGCGTTGGTGCGTGCCTTAAAGGCAGCTGCGAGTTCCTTGGCGAGCATCGTCGTCGCCTGTTGGACATCGGCGTCCTCCATAACGTTGCCGTCGAGCTGAGCGTGCCACACGGTGCTCTTGCTGCCGGCGTCAACGAGCTTCGCTTCGAGCACCATGCTGCGAAAGTCGGTGACCGAGTCGGGCTCGCCGATCATGAGCTTCGTCGTCAGCACGCCATTGAGGTCAAGCTCTTCGATCACCACCTCGCGGACGTCCTCTTCTAGGTCGAGAAAGCCTGTGCCGGCGCCCATCGAGAAGCGGAAGCCGGGGACGTCGATCTCCATGGCCGCGCCAGCGAACTCGATGTCTCCGAAGCCATCGGTCGCCGTCAGTGCACGGCGCTCCGCGAAGTGTGCGGCGTAGCGCTCAAGCTCGTCATCGCTGACCACTTCGTAGCAGGCGGCTGTGAGGCCGCGCTCGAGGGTGCTCTGGATCTGGTCCTCGTTGAGGCGTCCGCAGAGCGGTCCGTCGCAGGTCAGCGAGTTCGCGTGAACGCGGCGAAAGTCAGCGGGGTTGCTGCCGGGAGACACGGTGATGGCGTCATCGAGTCGGGCTTTCTGCATCGCGGCGCAGCCGCCAACAACGGATGCGAGAGCGATGGCGGTGCCAAGGGGGGCGAGCAACGAAAAACGGGGGTTCAACATGCAGTCGGTTCTCCTGAGAGCGAACGTGGCGACGGGCAGAGACTCTGCACCAGCGCGGCGTGTTCGAGGACGATGGTGTGCCATGACGCAGCCGGCTTGGCTACATTCACTCGGCGGCCATATTCCCTGAAAAATCATTTACTAACGCACGCGACGACTGCCCTGATGGGCTCCGAATCAACGCTCGTCGTGTTTAGGGTGGCGTGTCGCGGCAGAGGTGCGCAGAGATCGCCTTGGAGGCAGCGCTGCCGTTGTCGCATGCCGACGCCCAGCCAGCGGCGTCACTGTCGTAGACGCCGTCTCGGATATCTGTTGCGGCGCCCGCGCTGAGCAGGCGGCTCACCATCGACGCTTTTCGAAACTGCACCGCAAAGTGGAGAGCGGTCGTGTTCCGGTAGGGCCGGACATCGACCGAGACCCCCGCTCGTAGGAGGTAGTTGACCACAGCGAGGCGGCCGTTGGCGGCCGCAAACACGAACGCTTCGCCGATGAGCTCGCGCGGCGTGTCGCTTCGTGGCCCGGCGGCGGCACGGCCGATGCTCTCCAAGTCGGGGCGGTAGGGGCCAGCAGGCTTCAGTAGCCGCCCGTCGTCGGCCACCCAGTCTTGCACCATGGCTAGCTCACCAGCTGCCGCCGCTAGCCAGAGGGAAGGTCGGTGCAAGCCGTGGCGTACCAACACGTCAGCCGCATCGGACGCGCCGTGCATCGCAGCCGTTTCAAGCGGGGTCACATCCGCGTCTGCACGCGCGGTCGGGTCGGCGCCGGCGATGAGTAGGCGCTCGCAAAGTTCGACCCGGTTGAAGCAAGCGGCCAAGTTCAGCGCTCGGTCCAGCGCGGCGCCGCGGGCAATGAGCACGTCGACCACCGCCATCGGCATGTCGGTCATCGCAGGCTGGGTGACCCACTCTAGCAGCGTGTTGCCGCGCGCCGTGCGGGTCACTAGCGCGGGATCTTCCTCTAGCAATGCGTCGAGGGCACCGTTATCGCGGGCGACCAGCGCCGCCATGGCGCGACCGAGACGGTCCGGCCCGGGAGGATCGCTCGCGCTCATGGGTTCGTGTCTCCTTGCGCTAGCCCGACGACCAGCGAGTTCGTAGCGTGCTGGTGTCGCCTATGCCGCTGGCTCCGCATCGTCTCGGTACTGGCCGGTGTCGATAAGGTAGGTGAGACGCGCGCCAAAGAGAAAGGCCATCGAGCTGTAGTAGGCCCAGATGAGGAACACGATGATGGAGCCCGCCGCGCCGTAGACCGAGTCGAGCGTGCCCGTTGCCAGGTAGAGGGCGACCAAAAACCGCCCGACCAGGAGCAGCACGGCCGTGACCAGGGCGCCGATCCAGAGATGGACGCCCGTAGGTTTTTTGTCGGGCAAGAGCTTGTAGATGACCACGATGATGGCAGCGACAAGCAGCAGAGCGATGCCGCCCTCTGCAACGTTCCATGCCCAGGTCGGCATCTCGAAGAGATCGAGGCGGGCCACCAGCTCGTCGATGAAGTTCAGCGCTACGCGCGAGCCCAGCAGAACCAAAAACATCATCCCGAAGATGATGACGCTACAGGCCGCAAGGAGCTTGCCGCGGACGTAGCTCCACACCGCGAATCGCCAGTTTTCGCTGTTTTTGACCGGCACGTCCCACAAGAGGTTGAGCGCGCTTCGGACCTCGGCGAAGAGACGCAGTGCGCCCCAGAAGAGGACCGCTGCGCTGATCACGGTCGCCATCGAGATCGACTGCAGATCGCCGGCCCCTTCGATGGTCTGAAGGAAGAACTCGGCTACCTTGGGGCCAAACTCGTCGGTGAGGCGCTGCATCAGCTCGTCGTGGGCGATGTCGCGGCCGAACACCGCGCCGCCGATGGCGATCGCGATGACAAGAAAGGGCGCTAGCGAGATGAGGGCGAAGAACGACAGCCCGGCCGCCATCAGCGACACGTCCTTGTTGACTGTGTCTTGGACGGTTCGCTTGATGAGCAACCAGAGGTCGCCAAGGAACGACGACTCGCTCACGCTGGGTGGCCGTTTCGGCGAGGCACCCGCCCGAGGTTGCGCGCGCTCCGTTGCGCCAACGGACGTACATGAGCCATGCGTGTCAGCCCGGTCTCACGTGGTGAGGCGCGCCGCAGCCGCGCGGATGGCGTCCGCAACAATCTTTGCTCGTCCTAGCACCGGCAGCTCGGTTCGCTGAATCATGAACCAGCCGCTCACGGGGAAGGGCTTAGGCGTCGCAATGCGGGTGAACGGGTAGCGCTTCGCGACAAGGTCGGGCAGCACCGCAAGGTACTGGCCGTCGAGGACAGCCTCGATGCCGACCTGCAGGTGCGTGACACGGAGCCGAACCTTGCGCGGCCAGTCCGCCGGCCAGTGGTCTGGGGTCGTGCCGTCGTCGAGCGCCACCGGGGACGCGAACGCGTGGTCAGCGATCTCGTCGAAACCGCCCTCAGGGTTGCTTGCGAGCGGATGGGACGCGCCGCAGTACAGCCCGTAGGTGAGCTGCGCGATCTCTTGGATGTCGACGTCGCCGTCCACCGAGGGCGTGTCGGTCACCGCGATATCGATCGCGCCGCTCTTGAGCGCGAGGTTGATCGCTGGAATCGGGAAGCTGCGCACGTGGGGGACGATCTCGGGATGGGTCTCGGCGACGTCGGCAATCGCTGGCATCACGAGGATCGGCGCAAAGGGCGAGGGGACGGAGATGTAGACGGGGCCGATAAACTGGCGGCCCTCGATCGACTGGAGCCCCTCGTCCATCAAGCGCATGGCGTCGCGAACCGCGCGGAGGAACTTGCGGCCGGCGCCATTGAGACGAATCGTGCGGCCGACACGGTCGAAGAGGGGTTGGCCGACCTCGTCCTCGAGCAATCGAATCGTTCGGGAGAGGGCAGAGGCACTCACCCCGAGCTGCTCAGATGCGGTGGGGAGGTGCTCCGTCTCGGCGACAGCTCGAAAAGCTGGCAACCAGTTCCAGAACGCCCCGATTCTTAACGCGCGCTTCATGGTCTGGGTAGACCATGAAGGATCTCGAAGGGCAAGCGCCTGGGTTAGCCGGCGGCAGCCGTCGAAAGCGCCATCCGAGATCGTATCGGCGAGGCGCCTCGCAGCGGACTCAGGGCTTGCGGTTACGAACCAGCTCCAAGTACTGCCGTGCCTCCGGGTCCGTCTTGGCCGCTTCGACGAGCTCCGCTTCGGTCCAGCGCTTGCCGTTGATGATGTAGACCTGCGTCGTCGAGCCGGTCGTCTTGGCTGCCGGGCGATCTAAGTCGAGGCCAGCAGCCATGCGCATGTCGGGGCGGAACGTGACGCCGGTACTCCGAAAGAGGGCCTTGAGAGGGGACATGCCCGCCCTGCTGTAGACGAGCTTGAGGCGCGGGCGATCCGACACCGAGAGATCGTCGACATGGGACGCGCGCCGGATCTCGCGCTCCGCGTCGCGCCAGAGACGAGCGATGAGCCGCAGGGTCGCGGGGTCGCTGCGCAAGGCCGTGTAGTGCTCGGGCTCGGCCCGCGCGAGGTGGTGCACGTACAGCTGAAGGTAGCGCAAGAACGCGCTCAGCCCGTCGCGTGAGGAGCTGCTGTAGCCCTTCTCAAGCGTTGGCCGGAGCGCGCGCCCCGACGAGAGGGTATAGACGTACGCGTTGAGCTCATCGAGTAGGCTCATCAGCCCTTGTTCGGCGCCAGGACCCTCGAGGTAGTTGGCGCGGTACTCGTCGCGCTCCCAGCTCTCGAGGTAACGATCGATGGCCTTTCGCGGCACGAGGTCTTGGTGGGCAAGCGAGACCATCTCGCCGCCCATCAGCCGGAACGCCGAGCGCTGTCCGTTGCGCGAAGCCTTTGACGTGTTGCCGATGATGTGGACCGACTCATGGACGGCGACCGGCAGCCCGTACATCGGTGTGTCGCAGGCCAACCACAACCAGAACAGGCGTTCATCCTGCTTGGCGATCTCGCGATAGACTGCCCATCCCTCGGGGTCGTACTTCTTGAGGGCTGCCTTGGCTTTGCGCCAGCACTTTGGCTTGTCGACCTTGGCGCCGTCGGGAAGCTGCAGCTTGCCGTTGACGAAGCGAATGGTGTGAGTGACACCCGTCGTCTCAATTCGACTGTCTGCCTGGGCCGGCGAGACCATCAGCATCAGCAGAGCAAGCGTTACGAGGCGAGGCGTCATGCGTTCCACCTATAGGGTGCGTGCCGTCAGGCGGCAACTTCCGGTTCGTTCGAACCCGTCGGACGCGTGCCGCCGGGCTTTATTCGGCAGCAATGACTGTCGTGACGTGGTGGCCACGCCAGCAGCGGCCTTCCCGGAGAGCGGGGACGCGCGGATGACGGCTGTCGCGCTTCGCCGATCGGGAGTCGTCGCTCATGCGGAAGGGGCCGGTCCAGAGGGCGTCGTGACTCAGCTGAGGATCCTACCCCGCTCTGAGGGGATCGAATGTGGCCGGTGATGGCGGAGTCGCTGGAGTTTGTTTGGGATCGCGTCACTCGCGGGTCTCGAAAAAACGCGAGCAAAGCCAAAAAAAGTTACTTTTCTTTGCATCGTTCGTTGCCGTAGTTGCTAGCGTTCTTCTACTTTAGAAGTGCTGAAACTACGACCAAGCGAAGCCCCAACGTCTCCGAATGCCCCGATGACTCTATGCCCGGCATGTCACGGCAATACGCCCGAGGGCAGCGCCGAGTGCATGACATGCGGCGGCGACATGACGACGCTGGCTGACTTCAAGCGCCTGCGTGCGCTCTCGCTCGTGACTGTGCCGGAGGGCACTCCTGACATCCGCCCGCCGCCGCGCTCTCGCACTGCAAAGCGGGTCAAGCGTGGCGCGTTGGAGCCCATTCCAGATTCACTGCGGCCGGTTGCGGCCGTGACAGCCGATGACGCAGAGCAGCAAGACGCCGTCGAAGCCGCGACCGCTGTAGAGGCTGCTCCAGCGCCGATCGTGAAGCCGCGGCTGGTGGCGCGTGTGTCGGAGGCACGAGCGGTTGCGGCAGAGAGCCTCGAGGCTGCTCGCACCGTGCGCGAGCCGGATGACGTAGCGCCTGCTCCGAGCGCGCTGGTATCCGAACGCGCCGCCGAAGAACCTACTCCGAGCGCGCCGGAACGCGTCGTCGCAAAGCCTGCTTCGAGCGCACCGGCCCGCGCCGTCGCAGAACCTGCGCCCAGCGAAGATCCGCCGGTTCCCGCCCGACTGGATGGTGCGTCCGTTCGGCTCGAGCTGGAGCTCATCTCCGGCGAGGTGGTGTCACAGCGCTGCGAGCGGCCAAAGAAGCGACCGCGAACCGAGCCGTCGATCATCACGGTCGATCGCAAGGCGCACCCGTCGGTCACGGTCACCTCGACCCAGCTGGCGGTCATCACGCCCGAGATGGCGGACTCGTTTCCGGTCTACCGCCCGTCGAAGCCGGCCGAGTCGTCGGCGCGCGTGAAGAACCTGGTGCCAGCAGCGCCAACCGCCAACACGCCGATGCCGGGGCGAGTCGCGAACCCCCGCCCCAGCATTCCGTTGCCGCCGACATCGTCGCGCCTGCTCGAGCCTGTGACGGCTGAGGAGGCGCCGGCGGTCGCTCAGGTTCACGCCAAGGCCGCGCAGGAGCGGAGTGAACACGTCGTGCCCCAGGCTGCTGTGCCGATGGCAGAGCAGCGCGCGGTGGCCATGCCGGTCATTGACCCGCGTGCCCTCGCCGAGGTCCCGACCTCGGTGCTTGAGTCCAGCGAGGACGCTACGCCCGCCGACGAGATCGACATTGACTCGATCGAGCTGGACGTCTTCCAGTCCGGCAACGCCAACGCGGTCCTCTTTGGCGTTTTGGCCATTCTCGGAGCCGGCGCGGCGGCGCTCTACTTCCTCCTCTAGCAGCGTTGCAGGAGGCGCGGCCAGCAGCGTGCCGGAGGTGCGGCATCTGATGACGCTGCGACGTGCTCAGCGCGCGCAGCACCTGTTGATATCAAGATCGCTCAGGGGCGGCGTTCCTGCATCTCGCGTTGAGGTTTCCTCTCGCTCATCCCCCGTGTGTGAGTGACGTTGAGGCCGGTCGATCGGTTCCACGGTCTGGCGGGCTGCTCGACTTGTCGTGAGCCGCGATTTCAGGCAAGGCTATGCGTATGAAACTTCGAAGACTCTCATCGGTCCTCATCCTAGCCCTCGCGGGCTGCGGAAGCGACGATCCGGGACCTAGCGACGGGGCAGACACCGGACAGATCATCGATACCGCGTCCGACGATGTTGGCGACGACGACACATCCGTGTCTGTCGACACGATGGTCTCGGTCGACACGAGCCCGGACCCCGACACCACCGTGACGCAAGAAGACACCGTCGAGCCAGACACGCTGGCGGTGCAGGACACGGCACCCGCCGACGACACGACAGCGGCCGATGTCGCCGCCGACGTGTCGGCCGAGGACACCGCCGAGGCTGACACGGCGGTCGCCGACACGATTGCAGCGGACGCCGTGGTCGGGCCCGTCATCGTCGACGACTTCGCGCTCACCGATGTCAACGCGACCTCAGCAACATTCTCGACGGCCGTGAGTCCGCGGGACTTTCTCGAGAAGGTGTCCGGCTGGTACTTCGGTCACGCCACGTGAAGCTACTGCCGAAGCCAGTTTGGCTTCCTCAACACACTCCAGCAGGAGCTCGACGCTGAGCTTGGCGTTGGCGAAGTGACGATTCTTGGTCTCAACGAGGATGGGCACGAGGGCAGCAACGACCTGATGTGCGAAGGGCGTGACTTGCCCTGGCTTCAGGACACCCCCGCCGACGGCGTGTGGGACAGCTGGACCCACGTCTACCGCGACGTGATCGTGCTCGGCCGCGACAACATCCCAGTTGGGGTCTACAACCTGTCGAGCCAGGACTTGGGCGACGCTGCGAACTTCGCGGCGCTCAAGCAGCTCTTCTTGGACGCTCACGCCGCACCGTGAGTCCTCGTGCGGCCAGCAGGAAACGGCCAGCAACGCTGCGCCCGCGCTCGGGTGTTGGCGAGCGACCTGATCGAAGCCCGTCGTAGCGACAGGAGCTGCGGTCGTGGTAGCGTCCTCATCCGCGCGGCAATCCCGCACCCCCCATCGAGTCCGGAGCCCGACCATGAACATCGTTGACGAAGTCATGAAGTTCTTCACGAACCTGTTCCGCCAGAAGGCCAATAGCGTCAAGATGCAGGCGAAAGCCAAGATGATGAACGCGCAGGTCCAAGCCAAGTCGAAAGCGGCCAACGCGATCAACAGCAAGGTCAGCTCGGCCGCGAGTGCCGCCAAGAACAAGGCGGCCGATCGCGTCGCCAAGAAGGGGCAGGACACCGACGCCTAGAGCACCGAACGGGTGGCTTCCCACCTGCCTCCACGCGGCTTTCGGCCGGTGCTCAGCGTCACTTCGTCGGTCACGTATCCCGATATGCTCGGTCCTCGCTCCTTGAGCACCGGCCGAGATCCGCGTCGATCCAGGCGCTACCCACCCGTTCGGTGCTCTAGCAGCCCTCGGGGAAGTTCGAGATTCGATGACTTCGCGAGATGCAAGCGCGCCGGCTCCACCGGTCATCAACGCCTCTTCCAACAACGGCCAGTGGGACCGATTTCGACAGTCCTTGCTCCGCCCGACTTCTGATAAGGTCCGTTCCATGCAAACACGACGACCCGCCCCTCTTGAAGTTGAGTTCGAAGCCGAACGAGAAGCGACCATCGAGCGTCTCCACGCAGCTGTCGGTGATGGCGTCATGGACCTCGATGCCTTCGACGAGCGTGTTGAGATGGCCACTCAAGCGATGACCACCGCCGATCTGAAGGCGCTTGTCGACGACTTGCCAAGCGTGGAGATCGAGGCGTCAGAGATCCCAGCGCCCGTTCCGGCTGTGCGCAGCGAGGAACTCCCGTCGGTGCCACAGCGCCGTGTGCTGGCAGTCTTCGGTGGTGCGTCTCGTGCGGGGCAGTGGGAGGTGCCTCAGCGCATGAAGGCCACCGCCGTCTTCGGCGGAGTCGAGCTCGACCTTCGAAACGCCGTGTTGGCGCCTGGAGTCACCGAGATCCGCTGTCTCGCCGTCTTTGGTGGCGTGGAGCTGCAGGTGCCGGCTGGCGTTCGCGTCGAGTGTGAAGGGACCGCGGTGTTCGGTGGCTTCGAGCGCGAGGGCGGCCATGGCCCATACGCCGACGACGCGCCCACCGTGCGCATCACGGGGACCGCGGTCTTCGGCGGCGTGAGCGTCGAGGTGTCGAAGCGACGCAAGCGCTCAGGCAAGCGCGTGGATGTCGACAGCGACAGCGACCTCAAGAAGCTTCCTCGCAAGCGCTCGAAGCGCCGCGTGAAAGTCGACAGCGACTAGGCCCAAATCAAGCGAGGGCATCGCCAAAGCCGCAGCCGGAAAGAGCGCTTATTTTGGGGCTAGAGCGGGTTGTAGACTCCCAGCGGCGTGACCATCTGGAGTCCGCCCGCCGGGTTTGCCGCCGCGCCGC
>CALHXW010000266.1 GCA_938040325.1 uncultured bacterium
CACCCGCTACGGCCGGCCGGCGCCGGCAACGCTGACGCTGCTGCTGCCAAAGGGCGCCACCCACACCGGCACCTCGCTTCACGTGCTCGGCGGCGACCTGGCGACGACGATGTCGGCTCAGTGCGACCTGGCCGACACCGCGGAGACCGTCGATCCAGGGCAACGCAGCTACACCCTCAAGCTGCCGCCTTTTGGTGACGGCGCAATCGTCGAGGTGCTCGCGAACTTCACCGTGCCCGGGACGCTCGTGCACGACGCGCAGTTTTTGGCGCAGCCCGATGGACCGACCCATGAGCTTCTCTTCCGCTACGAGCTTGCTAGCGATGCACTCGGCGTCCTTGAGACCACCGGCTGGGAAGGTGCGGCGCCGCTCTTCACCGATGCCGGCGGACGTCGTCTCTTCGGCTTGCGGCTGACGAACCTTCCGCGGCGGGCGACCGATCGCGGCGTCTCGCGCTACGTGACCACCACCGCGTCACCCCGCGGCTACAAGCAGCGATTCGCGGCTAGCTGGGCCGACGTTGGCAAGGGCTACGACGCGCTTGTCGAGGATGCGGAGCGGGTTCGCGAGGGGTATCGCGCGCCCTTTACGCCAACCGGCAGTGCCGATGACAAGCTCACCGCTGCCTTCACGTGGGTGCGCGATCGCATTCAGCGAGCGGATGCGCTCACGGTGCCGTGGACCGCTCGCCGAGGTCTCATCAAGCCGCTCGCCGACAACGACTTGACCGGCACGGACAAGGCGTTGGCTCTTAAGTGGCTGTTGGACACGGCCGGCGTGCCGGCGAAGCTCGCCGTGGCTCGCGCCGCGTCGTGGCCCGCCATCTCGACAGAGCGACCTGCGCCCGGGCTCTTCGAGTACGTGCTCGTCTACGCCGGCGGCGCCTTTCTTGACCCCGCCTGCACCGACTGCACGCCGGGCCAGGTCCGGCCGTCACTGCGGGGCGGCAGCGCTCTGATTCTGCCCGCGACACAAGCGCCCAAGGCTCTATAATGACTGCCAGTACTCCCGTTGATAAGCGCATCGCCGAGGCGGTCGAGACGCGGCGTACCTTCGCCATCATCTCGCATCCGGACGCCGGCAAGACCACGCTGACCGAGAAGCTCCTGCTCTACGGCGGCGCCATCCACATGGCGGGCTCTGTGAAGGCTCGCCGTGCCGCGCGTCACGCCACCAGCGACTGGATGGAGATGGAGCAGCAGCGTGGCATCTCGGTGACCTCCTCGGTCATGCAGTTCGGCTACGACGGCTTCACCATCAACATCCTCGACACCCCCGGTCACCAGGACTTCTCCGAAGACACCTACCGGACGCTGGCTGCAGCTGACTCCGCCGTGATGCTCATCGATGCCGCCAAGGGCGTCGAGCCACAGACCGAAAAGCTCTTTCGCGTCTGCAA
The DNA here is from genome assembly GCA_938040325.1 of uncultured bacterium. Classification (GTDB taxonomy): domain Bacteria; phylum Myxococcota_A; class UBA9042; order PHBI01; family PHBI01; genus CALHXW01. Next base: position 1,401 of record CALHXW010000266.1, read on the forward strand.
GCTTCGAAACCTGCCGATCTTCACGTTCGTCAACAAGATGGACCGCCATGGCCGCGACGCCCTCGATCTCATGACGGAGCTTGAGGAGCACCTGGGGATGCCGGCCTGCCCGATGAACTGGCCGATCTTCGATGGCGCCACGTTCAAGGGGGTGTTCGACCGCGCCACACGGATCATCCACGTCTTTGCCGCCGACAAGCACGGCGCCACCGCCATCGAAGCGACAACGGCCCACATCGACAGCGATGAGGCACTCGAGATCCTCGGCGAATCCGCGATGGAGCGTCTCATCGACGAGCTCGACCTGCTCGACGGCGCAGGCGATGAGCTCAACGTGGAGCGCGTTCTGTCGGGCGAGCTGTCGCCGATGTTTTTCGGCTCAGCGCTGACAAACTTCGGCGTCGAGCCGTTCTTGCGCTCGTTTTTGGCGCTCGCGCCACCGCCTTCAACGTCGGCAACCTCCACCGGTGAAGTGAGCGCCACGGCGTCGGACTTCTCAGGCTTTGTGTTCAAGATCCAAGCGAACATGGACTCATCGCATCGCGACCGGATCGCGTTCCTGCGCATCTGCAGCGGTCGCTTTGTCAAGGGGATGGAGGCGCGGCACGTCCGGCTCAACAAGAAGCTTCGGCTGAAGAACCCGTCGGCCTTCATGGCCCGGGACCGTTCGACGGTCGAAGAGGCCTTCGCGGGGGACATCATCGGGCTCTACGATCCTGGGATCTTCCGCATTGGCGACACGCTCACCACGGGCAAGGACGTGAAGTTCCTCGGCATCCCGCACTTCTCGCCAGAGATGTTTCGGCGCATCCGTGTCGGCGATCCGCTCAAGCGAAAGCAGCTGCGCAAGGGCCTTGAGCAGCTGGCCGAGGAAGGCGCGATCCAGATCTTTGCCGAGTGGGGCAGCGAGATGCGCGACATTGTGGGCGCGGTCGGCGTGCTGCAGTTCGAGGTCCTTGTGGCGCGCCTGGCGTCCGAGTACAGCGTCGACGCGATCCTCGGCAACGTCCCCTACCAGCTGTGTCGCTGGGTCGTCGGCCCAGAGCGCTTTGAGCCTCGCAACTTCAAGCGCGGGCAGGGCAGCCTCTGCGCCCAGGACCGCGACGGCCATCCGGTCATCCTCTTTAGCAACACTTGGGGCGTGAACTGGTCGACCGACCAGAACCCTGACTGGAAGCTGCTGCCGGTGTCTCCGCTGGCCGAGCACGCCGGGAACCTCAGTGACGGACCGAAGTGGTAGTGGCTGCTTGAAGCGGCTTGCCCTCAACTCTGCTAACGTTAGGCACGATGACAGCGACGGAGAGCGCGATGACCGACACGCCGACGAGAATCGACGAAGCCTTAGGGACCTACTCGGAGTGGGCGTATGGCTTTGATGCTGACGACCTTCGAAAGCGCCTCACCGATCAGGCACGCATCAAGGCCGCCCAGCTCAAGGACGGCAACGAGCACACACGGACGACTCCCGCGGGCCTCACGGAAGCGCACTACGACACGCTGCGCTCAGGTCGAGACGATCTCGACTACCGCGAGTGGAACACCGAGAGCGCGTTCAACGGCAAGTCCCGCACTCCGACCGGACCAGGCGTCCCCGAGTCCGGCACCGCTGCGGGCGAGCGCAAGCGACGTGCGCGTACGGCCGAGGTTGACGACGGCTTCTAGCCTCGGCGCGCGTGGAGCGATGCGCGCGGACTCACCGAGTCCCTGTCGGAAGAGCACGGGTTGCGAGCCGGTCAATGAGGGGCGTGCGACCGCAGCGCGCCTGGTCTTGTCGAACGAAGCCGGCTGCGGACGGCGGATCTGCAACAGTGACGGACCCAAGGAGATGCAGTGGTGAGCGGCGACTCGGAGATGAACGTTGCGTGCGGAGCGGCGTCCTAGTGGGGCGTCGGTCGAAACAAGCTAGCCGCTGCGCAGGCTGCCGAATGCACCTCGAGCTGTGTATTTGTGATGCGATGACGCCGGTCACGATGACCACTCAGCTCGTCGTCGTGGCGCACTACCGCGAGGTCCGCAAGGTGACCAACACCGGCTGGCTCGCTCATCGGCTTGTCACCGGCTCGGAGCTGCGCTTGTGGGGGGCCCGCGATGACCCTGACTGGGCTGACGGCGGCGCATCCCTCGTCGCCCCCGGCCACGACAATGTCGTGCTGACCGCTGCCGAGGGAGCCGAGGTCGTCGAGCCGACGGCGTTTACCCGGCCGGTGCGTCTGATCGTACCCGACGGAAGCTGGCGCCAAGCCAACAAGATGCCGCGCCGGATCCCGGCGCTCAAGGACTTGACGTGGCTGCGCCTGCCGCCAGGGCCGCCCAGTCGCTATCAGCTGCGACGTGAGACCCGCGACGGGGGGCTTGCCACCATTGAGGCCATCGCCCGCGCGCTGCGCTACCTCGGCGAGCCCGCAGCGGCCGATGTGCTCGACCGCGCATTTGCGGCGACGGTGCGGTCGGTCCTGGCGAGCCGCGGCACACCAAGCCTGACCTAGCAGCGTTCGGGGAATTGAGCCGGTGACCGATAGGTCGGTCGTCGCTTCTTGAGCACTGCCCCGCTACCTGCGTCGACCCAGGCGGCAACCACCGTTCGGCTTAGGGGGTTGCAGTCGACCGCTGCTCGATGAGGAGCTCAAAGTCTGCGTCGGTGAGGTCGAGCCCCTGAGCTTGCGCCTCTGCGAAGAGGCGCCATGCCTCGTCCACAGAGATGACACCGAGGCCGGCGAGGCTCGCGAAGGCCTCTGCGTAGTTGCGGATGGCGGTCAGGCCCGTGAAGCGGGAGTCGGGGGAGTTTGTCACGACGTGGATGAACGCACCGATCACGCGTCCGGGGTAGAGCTCGATGATGTCGCGGTAAGCTTCCGGGTCTCGGTGACTCGAGTCACCAAACATCACGAAGCGCTGCGCTGGAGCGGCGTCGAAGATGGCGGAGATGTCGCGCACCTTCTCCGCCCGCGCAACCCAAGGGATCCCTGAGATGCCGGTGGAGATTGGGCCTTCGGGGACTCCCCAAGAGGCCATCCACTCCGGCACGCCCTCGAGGCGGGCCTCGGTTCGAGCCGTGACAAAGCGCAGGTCACCAGGCAGCTGGCTCGCGCCTGCCGGTCCGAACTCAAGCGCGTTCAGCAACGGGACCATGCCCGGGTAGGGAGGGGGCAGGTCCGCCGAGCTGCCTTGGGGTGGCAACAGGGTCTTGTCGATGTCGCTGACGATCCCGATCTCGGGCTCGTCTGCGAGCAACTCCGACACAATCAGCTGGCCTGTGAGCTGCTCGTCGCCCTGATTGTGCACGCGGAGCGTCCAGTTCCGGAGCTCGTCGATGTCGGCAATCGCGTTCAGCGTCGGGCTGAGTGACGGCTCGCCGTCGACCTCGTTGTCGTAGTGCTTCGCCGAGAGTGCGGCAAGCACGTCTCCGGTCTGCACCAGCTCGGCGAAGAACCGGACTGCTTTGACGCGGAAGGTCTTGGTGTCGCCCGGGGCCACATCAATGTCCATGCGCCGCAGCTCAGCGCCAAGGGTGCCGACGTAGGGTGCAGCGGGCGCCTTCGGGTCCCAGTCCAGTACCTCGAAGTCCGCTTCGAGGACCTCGTCGCCTAGGTTCTCGACACGGATGGTCCAGAGCCGCAGCGTGCCATCGCCAGCGACCGAGAGGGTGGGCTCGGTGGAGGCGTCGCCGATGGTCTCAAGCTCGCGGTGGATGGCGCTGAGCCGCGCCTCCACTGCACCGGTCTGTAGCAACGAGGCGACGAACGCCTCAGCTTCGACGCGGAAGCGCTTGATCTCGCCCGCAGCAACGCTCACGGACGCCGTGCGAAGCGTGATGCCGTCCTGTTTGCTGTTGAGGGTGCCCAGGTCGGTCTCGCCACCGTCGCTGGTAGCAGCGTCCCCGCAGGCCGCCAAGAGCACCCAGACGAGACTGGCGGCCAGCCCCAAAACAAGCGCTATTTTCGAGCGAGGCGAACGCGATGTGCTTGCCAGCGGCGTCGGCCGAATGAAGGCCCTGCGAGCATCGTCGAGTTCGGGTGAGCGGAGCGAGCGGACCGACGCTGCTGGCGAGTGCATCGCGGACGGCGCAGCCGGAAAGAGCGCTTGTTTTGGGGCTGGTAGCCGGTAGGTGGAGCGTGCGGTCGGTGTGTTCATGAGACGCTCGTATCACGCCCGACCCGCCAACGCTACGGACCGGACATGACCTGCTGTTGCCGCTTACTTAGGGGGTGCCGCCGCAGTCCTGTTGGCACCAGAACTGCTCGAAGGCCTGCTGGTCGCAGGTGCCGTCGCCGCAGCCTGCGCCCGGCCCGCCGCCGCCGCCTCCGCCGCCACAGTCTTGCTGGCACCAGAACTGCTCGAAGGCCTGCTGGTCGCACACGCCGTCGCCGCAGCCAGCGCCTGGTCCGCCGCCGCCCTGGCAGTCCGCCGGGCAGGTCTGCTGTTCGCCTTGGTCGCAGTTGCCGTCGCCGCACATGGCCCCGCCCCCGCCGCCACAGTCTTGCTGACACCAAAACTGCTCAAAGGTGCCTTGGTCACACTGTCCGTCGCCACAGCCCGCGCCAGGACCTCCGCCTCCGCCGCCGCCGCCGCAGTCATCGGGGCACCACAAGGACTCGAGCGTATCTTGCGAACACACGCCGTCCCCGCAGCCGTTGCTGGTGTTGGGGCAGTCTTGCGGACACCAGAACTGCTCGAGTGTGCCTTGGTCGCACTGCCCGTCGCCGCAGCCGGCTCCTGGGCCGCCTCCGCCGCCGCCGCCGCCGCAGTCCTGCGGACACCAGAGCTCTTCGAAGGTCTGCTGGTCGCACTGTCCATCGCCACAGCCGGCGCCTGGCCCGCCGCCTCCGCCGCCTCCGCAGTCCTCCTCACAGCCGACCTGCTCGCTTGGAGCACAGATGCCGTCGCCACAGACCGGCTCGGCGTCGCAGTCGTCTGGGCAGCTGCCCACTTCACTCAGCGCGCACTCGCCATCGCCGCAGACCACGCAGGGCCCCTCCTGGCCGATGCACTCGCCGCCGTCGCAGCGGTCGGACTCGGTGCAGGGGTCATTGTCGTTGCAGTCATCGCCGCTGAGTGGCGCGTTGACGCAACCGCCATCGCTGTCGCAGACGTCGTTGGTGCATGGGTTGCCATCGTCGCAGTCGATGGTGTCGTCAGCGAGCGCAACGCAGTCGCCGTCTTTGCAGAACGTGTCGCTGGTGCAGCTGTCGCCGTCATCGCAGTCGGTGAGGTCGGGCGCATCCGCGATCGAGCAGGTTCCCGTGCTCGTGATGCAGACGGGGATCCGGCACGCGGGAGCATCGTCTGCCATGCAGTCGTCGTCGCTGTCGCATGGTGATCCGACGGGGCCTGCCGTGTCGTCTCCTGGTTCGCTGGTGTCTTCGCCGGTGGCATCGGCCGCGTCGCTGCCACCGTTGACATCCGCCGTCGCCGGATCGTCCTGCTGGATGACACCCCCACTGTCGGGCTGATCCGACAGGCAGCCAAGTAGCGTCATGGCGGCCAGTGCGGCAAGGCCGCGCGTCACGCGCGAGCTATCGGCAGAGAAAGCGCAAGGTTGTGGAAGGGTCACTGCGGGCTCCTACGCGTTGAGGCTCGGCGATGGTACCCGGTGGCAACCCTCGGACAAAGGTTGCTTGCTCCGGCCACTCGTTGAGGCGCGAAACTCGCGGAGTTAGCAACGAATGTCGACGGTTCGAAAGCGCGGTCTCGTCCGCTCCGGGAGGCACACGACCCGCTTGTCATCGCCGGGGCTTTCCCTCGAGAACTGAGTTCGGTACACCTGGGCTTGCGTGCGCCCCGCGAGGGACGCGCTTCCCAACAACCCAGGTCCGACCATGAGCTCAACGTCGCTGCGAACCACTCCAGGCGCGATCCTTCGGTGCGCGGCGGGCGGCCTGTTGTTGTTGGCCGCTGTTGCGACTGCGAGCGCCCATCCGGGCGGGCACGGGCCGTTCGGTGAACCGGCTGGCGAGCCCCCGGCGAGCGCGGAGACCCCAACAACCCCAACCGCGAAACCCACACCGGTGCGTCGCGTGCCGGGTGTTGTTGTCGACGATAAGAAGCGGCCGGAAGGTCCACCGCTACTCGCCGGTATCGAAGCGCCAATTCGGGCGCTCGCCGCCGATGTTGCCAAGGCCCTAAAGGACGCCAACCTCGATGCGGCCATCGTGTTGGACAAGGCTGCATTCAAGCCCCACCTCGACGCGTTCCAGGCCAAGGCGGGACCCCACGACAAGGTCCACATCACCGGCTTTGAGGTCCGCGCGACCCTGTGGTTCGGGATCGTGCCGGTCCGGGACTTCGACCTCTTCTTTTGGCTCGCAGAAGACCGCATCAAGCTCCTTCGCTACACGCTTCCGCCGCGCTCTGAAGACATGTTTCGCCGGAGCTCCGATCCGGTGTGGGCCGGCCCTCAGTCAGCGGCGTTCATGCAGGCGATCGAGCGTGTCGTCGAGGCCAGCCAAACCGGGCGCTGCTGGCAGCTAGACGTCGTGAAGAAGGGCGACCTAGCGGCGGTCTTGCCCGAGGCGAAGGCCTCCCGTCGGCGCGCGATTGCAAGCCTCATGCGGCACGCCTTTAGCGTGCGGCCGCACTGCGAGGAGCTGTCGAAGGTGCCATTCAATCGCGTGACCTTCCGGTTCGGCCCGGCCGGCGGCGTGTTGCTGGGCGAGGGGGCACCGCAGAGCTTTCGATTCGGCTTAGAGATGGGCTCGGATGGGGATCCGAGACTGGCGCACCTCAACCCGCCGGTCGCACCTGGCATCAAGCGAAAGCCAAGGCTACCTAAGCGCGTCAAAAAGCCCGCGGCGGGACTGAAAAAGACGTCCCTGCCGGCCAAGAGTTCCGGCGCGTCCCCCGACAAGCCTGCTAGCGTTGACGGCGGGTCGGCGCCTGCAGCACCAAAGACCAAGGCGCAGCCAAAGCCCGCGACCGAGTAGCGCGTCCGCCGCGTTACTCTTGGCCTGTCAGCCCAAAGAGTGCGGGTGCCTGCTCGATGAGCGCGGCACAGCCTGTGCCCGCGGCGACAGGCAGCGCCACGAACGTCGAGCGTTCGGGATCGGGGTGCTTGGACGGGTTGAGCTTGAACGTCGCGAGGACCGGCTCGCTGGCGTCGAGCTCCACTTGGCTGAGGCTGCCGTCCATCAGGCCCTCGATGCAGCCGTTTGCGTCGATGGTGCCGGTGAGACCGCCGAGCTGCCGGTAGGCCACGTAGATCTCGCCCTGGATCAGACCGCTGAGGACGACCGTGACGCCGGGGTTGCCGTCGTTGTCGGTGTCGGAGACGCGGGGGTCGTCGACCGACGCCGGAAGGTCGTCTGTGCGCTCGTCGTCGAGGCTGGCGCCAAGCACGAAGACGTCTTCGCCGAAGACGACCTCGCTGCCGGTGACGGACGCGGATGCAGTGGTCACCGGAATGGCTTCCAAGAAGCTGTCTCCGAACACCGTCTCGACGCCAGTACGTGGCGGTTGGCTCAGCGTGCACACGGTGTTTTGGGTCGACAGGCCGCCCGCGCCGTCGTCGCTGATCTGATGAAGGACGAGCGACGTTGTGACGACCTCGCCCGGTGTGTTCTCAGGCGGCAGCGTGGCGATGGACGTCAGGACCTGTCGGCTTGCCCACAGACCGGCGCCGAAGCTCACGGGCTCCGTCAGGGTAGGGCATGCAGGATTCTCTGTGGGCTCGACCGTGTCGCTGACGTCGTCGGCGGCGGTGTCGTCAGCGTTCGTGTCGGCGACGTCGTCGGCTGCCCCGGTCGAGGCGTCGTCACAGCCAGTGACGGCGAACAGCGTGCACGCGGCGAATGCCGCAGCGCGAAGGCTCATGAGGAGCGAGGTTCGGTTCATTGTAGGTCGCCGCCGATGATGACGTAGCCATCTGTCTGCAGGGCGCCCAAGTTGCCGAGCCCCAAGGAGGTGCCTGCCGGCAGCCCCGGGACGGTCGTGCTCAAGTCGGTCGCCGGAATCGTAAACGGGCCAAAGGTCTGGCCGGTGAGAAACGACCCGAGCAGGGCCGGGAAGCCATCTTCGAGGAGCGAGCGCAGGTCGATGGCCGAGGGGAGGGCGGAGTCATCGAGCGCGACAACTTCGATGTCGGCGAAGAGCAGGCTGCCGATCTCCAGCGAGAGTCCGCCGGCGTCGGTCGTGAAGCCTGCGCCTAACGAGATGTCGGCATACATCTCGGCTCGGATGGGGCTTCCGAACGCCTCGCCGGTCATCACGATGAAGAGGTCGCCGATCTGGATCTGCGGCGCGCCCTTCGTGCAGTCGTTGAGGGTTGGCGGCAGCAGCCAGGTCATGTCGAGCTGGAGGTTGTCGATCGGGATCGGCACCCCTCCGCCGAGGTCGCCCAGACTCGAGAGGTCGAGAGGGCTATTGATGTAGCCCGTCCACCACGCTGCGAAGAGCGCAGAGTTGAGCATGTCGGTCTTGAGGCCAAAGGCGATCGAGCGCTCCCACTGCCAGCCCAGCACGTCGGCTTCCGCGCCCAAGCAGCCGTCGCGGGTGATGGCACCGTGGGGGTTGCGGTCGACGCCCTTTTCACTGTGGAAGCCCGCGGCCAAGCCGATCGTGCCGCCGTCGTCGGTAAAGTCGACGGTGTCGAGGGCGGTGTAGAAGTCCATCTCCGAGGACTCGCCCCCTTCGATGAGCGGGAGGAGCGGCAGCGGCAGGTCGACCTCGATGAGGTTGAAGAGTCCGGCGATCAGCGGCCCTGCGACGCTCTCGACGAGCGGGTTGAGCAGCGGTGGCAGCGCGATAGCGATGAGGTTGACGAGTGGATCGAGGATGAGCCCGTTGAGTCCGTTGAGGTCGATGAGGCTCGACAGAGGCCAGTCGAAGGTCCAGTCGCCAACGAGGGGCAGGTTGGTCACGCCGATCGAGAAGACGAGGTCTTCGATCGGGTCGAGCTCGATCGCGGCGGTCGAGAAGTTGAAGTCCCTAAACGTCACGTTCAGCGGCTGCCCCGAGACCTTGTCGACGTCGGTGTAGACGAGCATGTCGATGACGCCGATGTCCAAGCCCGAGTTCGCCTGTGCTTGCCCGAACGCGGTGGTGACCGTCGGCGGCAGGCAGCCGATGAACGAGCACGCCGCAGCGCTGATCTCGACGTCTGCACGCACGTTAAGGACCAGGTCGAGGACAAAGGCGGAGCTTGTGGCGTCGCCCAGGGCCAGGTCCCAGTCCAGCCCGCCGTCGCGGCTGTCGATGTTGACGGTGGTTGCACCAATGCCGCTCGTCTCAGCAGACGCCAGCGTCACGGTGAGCGCGCCGGTCACGTTCACGTCGAGCCAGCTGATGTTGTCGATGCCAATCTCCTGCTGGAAGTCGACGATCGGGATGTTCTGGTTGAGGCCGGCGAGAGCGCCAGAGACCAAGGTGGCCACGTCGAGATCTTCGAGCAGCACCGTCAACAGAGTGGCGAGGTCGTTGAGCTCGCTCGGGTCATGGACCCCGTCATCGAAGAACTGCTGACCCGCGAGGACCACCATGCCGTCGTTGTGCTTGAGCCCCTCGGCGTTGGCATCCACGAAGGGCAAAAAGCGTGTGCTGTATTGGAACGTCGGCGACAGCTTCGTGCTGTTGCTGAACGTGTCAGACGCGTTGACCTCGATGAGGTTGATGCCCCACTTGGGCTCGACGGGGTGGGCGAAGCTGCCGTCAGGGTTCACCGACACGCCGACGTTGTTGATCGTGAAGCCTTCGATCTCGCCCCAGGCATCGTTGATGAAGCCTTCGATGGTCACTGGCGTTCCGTCGCCGTCGATGGTCGCGCCGCGCTCAGGCCACGTGATGACAACGTTTGGCCCAGTCTCATCCACCGTGACGGTCAGCGTGTCCGTCAGATGCGCGAGCGGCGCATCGAGAACAACAGAGAACGTGAAGCGACCTTCCTCGAGGAAGCGGTACGTGTTGGGCTCGCCGCCCTCCAACGCGATCGCGGTCGTTGCCGGTGCCGTCAGGGCGCCTGGCTTGTCGTCGGTCGGGTTGCCGTAGGTGTCGGTGACGACCCAGTAGAGCCGCCCGGTCTGACCGGTCTTGTAAGCCTCGCGCGGCGGGTCAATGCGCAGATCGACGAGGGCGGGGGGGCCTGGCACGACAACGAGGTCGGCCGAGCCGCTCTCAAGTCCGTCGAGCTCGCAGGTGATGGTGAACGTCCCCACCTCGGTCGGCGTCACGGTGCTGCCGACAAAACTCAGCGAGGGGTCACCGGCCGGGTAGGCGTCGACGCCAACCGCGTTGCCGTACGCGTCTTCACCAACGCACGTCACCGTGGTGGTTGTCTGCACCTGCAGCGGGTTCTCACCGATGTCGGGCCGCACGCGGACAGGCGGGCCCGCGACGACCGTGAGGGTCGCCCCGACCGTGTCGGTCAGCTCGTAGAAGGGCACGCCGCAGCGAAGGACGTAGGTGCCCGCTTGGGTCCCGGTCACGGTGCCGGCATTGTCGCGGTCGGTGGCCGCCGTGAAGCTCAGGACGTCCGCAGGCTCCGCTGCGATGGTCGTCTCGGCGCGTCCGTAGCGTTTGTCGCCTTGGAGCTCGCACGCATAGCCACCGGTCTCGCCGGCGACGATGCTCTGCGGGTCGACAACCGTGGTGACCCCAGTGACGAGCGTTCCTTCAAGCTTTGAGCCGCAACCGGCGCCAAGAGCCAGCACGGCCATGGCAGTCATCAATCGTTCGTGCGTCCGCATGTTTCCCTCTTCGCTCGCGGGTGCTTAGGCTGCCGCGCGCGTGCGGCTTATACACACCCCCCCTCGGAGATCAAAGCCTCCGGTCGTGCGCACGCCGGTGTGGGCGCGATCTGTGCGAGCGTAGACGCTACTGTCTTGGGGCGACGTGGACGGCTCGATACGAGCGCCGCTGACGTCTTGCCGCTTGTCTTGACGACACGTCTCATCGATAGTCCCGCGCCATGTCGAACGCTGAGACCTCAGAGCGCTCTACCAACGAGCCCGCCGACGAGCCGTCGAGCTCGCTGCCCACCCCGGTGAGCGAAGAGCTCCGGCTCTACGACACGGTGCGCAAGAACCTCCTCCGGCTCAAGGCCGGACCCGCGCGCGCCAACCACAGCCAGACGATGATCGAGCTTCGCGACTCGCTCAGCGGTGAGAAGCTGGTCGATGACATCGCCTCGATCGTCGAGGCGATGGACCGCACCGCGGCCCTGATGGCTCAGCAGCAAAAGAGCACCGAAGGCGTGGTCGACCCGGACAATCCGTACTTCGGCCACATGGTCCTCGACGACGACTTCGGCCGGCGCTCGATCCTCGTGGGGCGACACACGTTCTTGTCGGACCGTGTCCGGATCGTCGACTGGCGCAACGCGCCGGTCTCGCGCCTCTTCTATCAGTATGCTGAAGGCGACGAGTACGACGAGGTGGTCAACGAGCAGGACGTCAGCGGCGAGGTCCTCGTGCGACGCACGGTCACCATCCACGACGGTCAGCTCCGACGGGTCGCCAACGACGATCACGCCTGGGTTCTTGGCCGTCATGGCGAGTGGCGCGACCTCAGGTCGCAGGAAGCCCAGCTCGCCGGTGGCGCGGGCGCTGCCGTGCGGCCGTCGAACCTCGGCACGGCGTCGTCGACCGGCGGTAACGACAAGTTCTTGCCCGAGATCGCCTCGCTGCTCGACCCCGCGCAGTTCGACCTCATCACCCGCGACGACTCCGGTTTGGTGGTCATTCAGGGATCCGCCGGCAGCGGCAAGACGACGGTCGGGCTCCACCGCATCGCCTACCTCGCTTTTCACAACCCGCGAGCATTCCGACCCAAGCGGATGCTGGTCATGGTCTTTTCGCGTGGCCTGCAGGCCTACATCTCGAAGGTCCTGCCGGCGCTCGGCGTCGAGGGCGTCAAGGTCGACACGTACCCGCGGTGGGCGGAGCAACAGCGTAAGCATCACTTTCGAGGCCTGCCGAAAGACTATGCCGACGACACGCCAGCCCTTGTGAGCCGGTTCAAGAGCCACACGGCGCTGCTCAAGATGATCGACGCGCTGCCGATGACGCACAAGGGCCAGGACCCTCGGACGGTCTTCGAGGAGATGTTCACCGATCGCTACTGGATGGCGGAGGGGCTTGCCGAGCATGCGCCTGACGACTTCAGCGAAGCGCAGATCGAAAAGATCGCACGCTGGTGTTCCCGCCAGTACCACTTCCGCAGTGAAGGCGGCGGGCCCAACGACCACGAGATCCCGACCCTCGACCGCGAAGACGACACGCTGCTGCTGCGGATCTATCAGGTGCTCAAGGGGCCGCTGCAGCTCAAGCGCAAGCAACCGCTGGTCTACGACCATCTCCTCGTCGACGAGGCGCAGGACCTGAGTCCGATCGAGCTGGCCGTGTTGGTCGGCACCACGGGTAAGCGCCAGAGCGTGACCCTCGCCGGAGACGTCGCTCAGAAGGTCACCGCTCACAACGACTTCCGCAGCTGGGTCGAGGTCCTCGAGGCCCTGCAGCTGCCCCACGTCAACGTCAGTCCGCTGCAGGTGAGCTACCGCTCGACCCTGCCGATCATGACGGTCGCCCGCGACATCCTCGGCCCTCTCGCGCCCGACGAACCGATCGTTGCGCCGCGAAGTGGGGTGCCCGTCGCCCACCTGAAGTTTTCCCACATGGGTGCCGCCGTGGCCTGGCTTGCTCCAGCGCTGACCGACCTGATGGTCCGCGAGCCGACGTCGAACGTGGCGCTACTCACCGTCGACGCCGCCACCGCTAAGACCTGGTACGAGGTCCTTGAGCGCGCTGAGGTCCCCTATGTCGGCCTCATCACCGAGCAGGACTTCTCGTTTGCGCCCGGGATCGAGGTCACCGACATCCGGTCGTCAAAGGGGCTGGAGTTTGACTACGTGATCCTGCTCGGCGTCGACGCAACGGCGTTCCCGGCCCAGGACAGCTACCGCCACTTGCTCCACGTTGGCGCCACCCGCGCGGCGCATCAGCTCTGGTTCGTGTCGACAGCGCGTCCGTCGCCACTCATCCCCGACGGCCTGGCGTCCCTGCTCTCGCCCTGACAGGCCCCGGCAGAGAGAGCGCGCTGGGGTAGCCGCGCGCGCGGCGCCCCTGGACTCACGTTCAGTTCCGCTCGATAGTCGCATGGAGCGGTGACCTCCGCTTTGCTCCAGATGTGACCTTTCGAACCCTCCTGCAGGGACGTTGATGTGAACCCCCGCGACCTTCCGATCTACAACCACGAGCACGAGCTCTGTGCAGCCATCCGCGACCACCGCGTGGTGATTGTCGAGGGGCCAACCGGGTCTGGCAAGACGACTCAGCTTCCCAAGATCATCGACGCAGCGCGCCTGAGCGACGGGCGGATCGGTGTGACCCAGCCCCGTCGCATCGCTGCCGTGAGCGTCGCGTGGCGGATCGCCGAGGAGCTACAAGTCGCGCTCGGTGAGGACGTGGGCTACGCCATTCGCTTCGATGACCGGAGCTCCGCGGACACACGAATTCGTCTCATGACCGATGGCATCCTGCTGATGGAGGCTCGCACCGACGACACGTTCAGCCGCTACGGCATGTTGGTCATCGACGAGGCGCACGAGCGCACGCTCAACATCGACTTCACGCTGGGGCTGCTCCATCGCGCTCTGAGGAAGCGGCCGGACCTGCGCGTCATCGTGAGCTCGGCGACCCTGGACCCGCTGCTCTTTCAGCGCTTCTTCGCCGATATCGACGATGGCGTCGTCCCCGTGGTCAAGATCGACGCGAGGCCCTATCCGGTCAACATGGTCTACCGGCCGGTTGAGGGCGACGATCGTGACGCGGTCGCAGACGCTATGGCCGAGGAAGTTCGGCGCATCGCTTCCGGCGACCAAGAAGGCCACATCCTGGCCTTTTTGCCAGGCGAGGCCGCGATCAAAGCGTGTGCTGAGCGGGTCTACCGATTTCAGCGCAAGCACGGGCTCTGGGTGCTGCCGCTCTACGGCAAGCTCACCCGCGAAGAGCAGGAGCGTGTGTTCATTCCGTCGCCCGACCGCCGCAAAGTCGTCATCTCGACCAACATCGCGGAGACGTCGATCACGGTGCCGGGCGTGCGCTTTGTGGTCGATAGCGGCCTTGCCAAGGTGCCGCGCGTTCAGCGCGACACAGGGATTGCCGTGCTCCGAGAGGAGGGCATCAGCCAGTCGTCGGCCGATCAGCGTGCCGGGCGGGCGGGGCGCACGGCGCCTGGCGAGGCGATCCGTCTCTACTCGCGTCGGTCCTACAACGCGCGGCCACGCTTCACCGACGCCGAGATCACACGCCTAGACCTGACCGACGTCGTCCTGCGGCTCATCACGCTTGGGATCCACGACGTTGAGCGCTTCCCATTTCCGACCAAGCCCAAGCCCGCACGGCTGCGCGCGGCGGTGAACACGCTCCAGGCCATGGGCGCGATCGACAACCGACGTCACCTCACCGCCATCGGCAAGCGGATGGTGCCGTTTCCGCTCTCGCCGTCGCTGTCTCGGATGGTTGTGGAGGCCGCTGACCGCTTCTTTGACGTGGTTGACGAGGTGCTGATGGTCGGTGCCTCGCTCTCCTCTCGCCCGCCCGGTCTCTTCCCTCAAGGCGAGGAAAACGAGGCCCGCGCAGCACAGCGTGGGCTCGCCCATCCGCTCGGCGACGCCGTGACGGCCGTTCGAACGCTCCAGCGCTACCAAAAGGCCAACAAGCCCGAGAAGTTTTGCGAGCAGAACTACCTCGACCCCAACATCATGGCCTTCATCGACAAGGCCTATCGCCAGCTCAAGGAAATCGCGACTCATCACGGGATCGCCGTTCGCGGCGGAGGTCCGCCCGAGCAAGTTGTGCGCTGCCTCGGCGCTGGGTTTGCTAGCAACATCATGCGGAAACAGGGGCGTGTGTATGAAGGGCCGGGCGACTCGAAGGTGGCGATCCACCCAAGCAGCGCGCTCTTTCATGCCGGCACGCCCTTTGTGGTCGCGGCCGAGATTGTGGTCTCGCACCGAGCGTACGCGCGCCACGTCTCGGCACTGCGTCCCGAGTGGATCGGCGAGCTCAACCCGGACCTTGGCCGCAAGTGGCGGGTGTCGGCGAAGCGGAAACGTAAAGACGAGAAGCGACCGCCCACAGAGTCGGTGCCGACACACCTTGAGGTCGGCGGCGTCGAGCTGCCTGTGGAGGTCCGCCGCGGGCGTCCGTGGCTCACGGTACCAACGAGCGCGCAGGATAAGCTCGCAGGCATTGATCTGAGCAATGTCCCGCCCCGTACCCGGGCGTGGAAAGCGACGCTAAGCGATGGCAAGCACCGTTGGGGGCGAGCCATGGCGTTGGCGAAGCTCCTGAGCTTGCTGCCGCTGATGCCCTTGCCCAAAGACGGCGCGAAGAAGTTCGGCGGGGTCCCCCTCGGGGCGTTCCTCGACACCGAGCGCAACCTCCACACGATCGCGCGATTTATCGACCGCTCGCTCGAGCCGGGGCTGCCGTCGAAGGGGCGTCATCCTGGCTGGCTGTCGTTTGTGCCCAACGGGGAAGGGGGCTTTTGGTTTGAGGTGATCGGTGACCTGCCTGATGCCGTGCTGACGACCCGCGAAGGCCTCAAGGACCTGCTGACGCGTCTGCCTGCCGACGATGCACTGAGCGTTAGCGCCGCTGCGCTCCTCGCCAAGGTCGAGACCCTTGACGAAGCCATCGGCGCCGCACTCGCCGCCGCGAAGGAGTCGAAGCGGCGTCGGGGCTAGTCCCAAATCAAGCGCTGTTTTCGAGCGAGGCGACGGCGATGTGCTTGCCACCGACGTCCGCTGGACGAAGGCGATGCGTGCATCGTTGAGTTCAGGTGAGCGAAGCGAACGCATGGACGTCGTTGGCGAGCGCATCGCCAAAGCCGCAGCCGGAAAGAGCGCTTGGTTTGGGGCTAGTCCTATAGCGAGTGCTAGTTCCGGCTGCGGCTTTCGAACTGTCCACGACAGTGGCGGCCGGCGAAAAGAGCCGACGCGCTGGCGAGTTGGCTGCTATGGTGCTGCCTCACGTCGTGCCCGGAGAATGGTTATGCGTCGAACCACGCTTGCACTGCTCGCTCTCGCCCTGGCCGTCACGGGTTGTGAAGACGGTACCGACAGCGAAGAACCGCTGGACGGCGAGCAGGACGCGTTCATTGCCGAGCCAGGCAAGACCGACTCCAACGGGATCATCGAGTACGGCTTTGAGGCCACGTGCGTGCTGCGACTCGTCAACCGCGCCGATGTGGACGAGCTTGACGATGACGCCGGCCTCTGGCGCAAGGCTGCACGCGGCATCATCGCCTACCGAGCAGGTGCTGACGGTGCGCTCGGCACGGCCGACGACGTGACGTTCAAGACGGTCGCTGCGCTCGACGACATCCCGTGGGTTGGCTACTTCGCGTTTCAGCGTCTGCTCGCACAGGCACGCAGAGCTGGCGACTGCCCCGGGCTGGCTGAGGAGTACGTCCCTGACGGCGAGGACGCTGCGATTACCTCGGTCCTAGAGGCTGGTCGACGCTTCATCACCAAGGCGTATGAGGGCGGTGACCGACCGGCACGCCGGGACGCTCACCCGAAGGCGCACGGCTGCGTGACCGCCAACCTCGCCATCGATGGCTCGTTGCTGCCTAAGGCGCAGCAGGTCGGGCTCTTCAAGTCACCGGCTAGCTACCCGGCGTGGATTCGGTTCAGCAACGGATCGTTTCGCATCCAACACGACAAAGAGGGCGACATCCGCGGCATGGCGATCAAGGTCATGGGCGTGCCTGGGGAGAAGATTCTCGAGGGTGAACGCGACGCGACGACCCAAGACTTCTTGCTCATCAACACCCCCGTTCTGATGGTGCGCAACGCCATCGACTACGTGGAGTTCTCCGAGAAGGCCTTCGACGGCAACCCCGTCACGTTCTTCTTCTCGCTCAATCCGCTCGAGTGGCAGATCCGTGAGCTCATCATCACCCTTGCGGTCTTGCGAAAGAAGATCGCGAGCCCCCTCCAGTCGCGCTACTGGAGCACGACGCCCTATCTCCTGGGGGAGGGCGTCGCGGTGAAGTACAGCGCTCGCCCGTGTGACGGGGAGTCCGACAAGCAGCCACAGGACCTCACCGAAAACTACCTCAGCGATGTGCTTGCCGCTCAGCTTGGCGCAGGGCCAGCCTGTTTTGAGCTGATGGTGCAGCAGCAGACCGATCCCGAGTCGATGCCTGTGGAAGATCCGACCTTTGAGTGGGACGAAGACGTCTCGCCCTTTATCCCGGTCGGCACGCTGACCATCGACCAGCAGAGCTTCCGTAGCGAGGCTCAGCAGACATTCTGCGAAAACCTCAGCTTCACCCCGTGGCATAGCCTGCCGGAGCATCGGCCGATCGGCGGCATCAACCGGGTCCGTCTCCGCGTCTACGAAGGCATCTCCAAGCACCGCCACGGGCTCAACAACGCCCCTCGCGTGGAGCCGACCGACCACACGGTCCCGGGCCTCGATGCAGCGGGCGAGTAGCGCAGATCGCTTGAGGGGCCGCGGTCTCGACATCACACACGACCTCCTGCTTTCCAGATTTCCCAAGTCCATCGGCGCTGCTATGCTTGGCATCGGTATGGCAGGAAAGGGGCGATCGTGAAGCGACGTGAGTTCATTGCAACAGTGGTCGGTGGTGCAGCGCTTGTCGCGGCGGGCGGCGCTCCGGCCTTTGCGAAGCCTGGCGCAACGCCAACCCAGAAGCGACGCGTCGCACAGGTGCCGGACTGGGCGCTCCGCATGCGTCCCGCGCCTTCAGCGCACGCGCTCTTTGGCGAGCACGCGGACGGCAAGCCACTCGCGGGTGACTGGGCCATCGCACACATCGCCCGCGACGCCGAAGACGGCCTGCTCATCGTGGTCGCCAGCCTGCACTCCAAGGGCTTTGCTGAGGTCGTTGTGTTTGCCCCCGGCGACTACCCAGCCTCTGTGTCGACGAAACGCTACGATCTGTTCATGAACTTTGAGGGTCGCACACACCGCGACACGCCGCGGATCTCCGACCACCTGCGTGAGCTACTTGACTCCCTCGGCGAGGTTATCGCAGCGAACGAAGGCGGCGTGGAGCTGGCCTGGAAGCTGCCGACCCTCACCGAGGCCCGAAAGCCGTGACGCGGGGCACGAACTCTCCCGTCGTTGGCGATAACCAAAAACGAGCGGTCGTGCGACGCGGTCGGACACCTGCGAGATGACCGACCGCAGGGGGGCGCTTTCAGCGCTCCGCCGACGCTACGGCACCGACGTCAAGGAGCGAGACCCTTCGGACTGGCGGGTCAACCCAAGGGCGAGCGGCGCTGAGATCGCTGCGTCGTGTCCGGAATCTGGCTGCGAACGAGCCGGACGAGACACGAGGTTCCGATCGAAGCACCGGGCTGAGGAAGGGCTCAGAGGCATCTCGTCGGGTGTCGCCGGACAACCTGTCATGCGGCGGTCCGAGTTTCTTCCGAGCACGCCTTTACGAAGCGCGCCCGATGGGCGAACCAAGCCTCATCACGACTCGACTAGGTGCATCCATGCCTCGATTCCGCACATTCCACGTCACACCGGCCCTGCCCGACGCGCTCTCGCCCTTGCTGGAGCTTGCCTACGACCTGACGTGGTCATGGCGTCCCGACGCGCGCAGTCTGTTTCGGCGGATCGATCCGGACCTCTTTCGTGAGGTGAACGGCAACCCGGTCGCCTTGTTAGGGCGTGTCGGCCAAGAGCGTCTCGACGCCCTCGCGTCGGACGACGCGTTCGTGGGCCACCTCAGCGACGTGTGCGGCGCGATTGAGAAGCGGCGCGCCCAGAAGACATGGTTCGACAAGAACTACGCCGACCTCGCAAAGACCGCGGGCTCCGAGCCACTCGTCGCCTACTTCTGCGCCGAGTACGGGCTGACAGAAGCGCTACCGATCTACTCGGGCGGCCTCGGTGTGCTCGCCGGCGACCACTGTAAGACCACCCACGATCTCGGAATCCCATTCGTCGCGGTCGGGCTGGCGTATCAAGAGGGGTACTTCCGCCAGTATCTGAATGCAGACGGCTGGCAGCAGGAAGATCCTTACGACAATGACTTCGGCGCGCTGCCCATGCGACGCGCCAAGCGGAGCGACGGCTCGCTTGCGTCGGTCGACGTGACGATCGAGGGCCGGCGGGTGGAGGTTCTGATCTGGGAAGTCCAGATCGGCCGCACGCGGCTCTTCCTGCTCGACACCAACAGCCCCGCCAACAGCGCAGACGATCGCAAGATCACTTACCACCTCTACGGCGGCGGTCGAGAGTATCGCTGCAAGCAAGAGATTGTGTTGGGTATCGGCGGGTTCTACGCGCTCGAGACCCTCGCCATCACGCCGACGGTCTACCACATGAACGAAGGTCACTCGGCGTTCATGGGTCTTGCCCGTATCGGCAAGACCATGAAGGACGAGGGGTTGAGCTTTGCGGAGGCGCGAGAGCTCTGCGCGGGCACCAACGTCTTCACAACGCACACGCCTGTGCCCGCTGGGTTCGACATCTTCGACCAAGGCCTTGTCGACCGGTTCCTGCCCGACATGCATGCCCAGCTCGGCATCAGTCGGGAAGCGTTCTACCGCCTCGGCGCCCACGAAAACGACCCGAACATCAGCCAGGGATTCAACATGGCGTACCTGGCGCTGCGGTGCTCGGCTTGGGTCAATGGGGTCTCGCAGCTGCACGCGGTCGTCTCGCGCGGCATGTGGAAGAAGCTCTGGCCTGGGTTCGAGCCCGACGAAGTACCGATCGTCGGCGTGACGAACGGCATCCACACCCCTACGTGGACCAGTGGCGAGATGGGCTCGTTGCTCGACCGCTACCTCGGCGATAAGTGGCGGCGGGAGCCGGGGCTCGAGGCATCGTGGAAGAAGGTCTCGAAGATCCCGGACGCTGAGCTGTGGCGGACCCACGAGCGGGCACGTGAGCAGCTGGTGAGCTTTGTTCGTCAGCGGGCCCGTCGCTCCGCCGAGCGCTTGGGTCGCGGCGCAGACGAGCTTCGGGCAGCCGATTCACTGCTCGACCCCGCGGCGTTGACCATCGGCTTTGCGCGCCGGTTTGCGACCTACAAGCGCGCGACCTTGATGCTGCGCGAGCCCGAGCGGCTGCGGGCCTTGCTCGCCAATGACAAGCGCCCGGTTCAGTTCGTCTTCGCCGGAAAAGCTCATCCCCAGGATCAGCCAGCGAAAGAGTTCATCAAGCAGCTCGTGCACTTCGCACGTGATCCAGCGATCAAGCGCCGGCTCGTCTTTTTGGAAGAGTACGACATGGGCGTTGCGCGAAAGCTCGTCTCCGGCGTCGACGTGTGGCTCAACAACCCGCGACGGCCGAAGGAAGCGAGCGGAACGAGCGGCATGAAGCTGCTCGCCAATGGCGGCCTGAACGTGTCGGTGCTCGACGGGTGGTGGGCCGAGGCTTATGACGGTGACAACGGCTGGGCGATCGGAAACGGCGAGCTCTACGCCGATGTTGACGAGGGCGACGCGATCGAGGCGCGTATCCTGCTCGACCTGCTCGAGACGGGCATCGTGCCGGACTTCTACGATCGCGGCGCGGACGGCCTGCCAACGCGCTGGCTACGCCGCGTGAAGGCGTCGATGACCGACCTGTCGTGGAAGTTTTCGACGTCGCGCATGGTCCGGGATTACACCGACGGGCTCTACGTGCCCGCAGCTCGCTTCGGGCAGGAGCTCGCGCGCAACGGCAACGAGGCCGCGAAGGTTCTTGCGGCGCGGGTCGAGCGCCTGGAAGAGGGCTGGCACAACGTTGCGGTTCAGGAGGCGACGCTCGATGTCGCCCACGAGGTGAGGGCAGGGGCTCCGGTCTCTGTCGAGGCGCTCGTCGCGCTCGACGGTCTCGAGCCAACCGACGTCATCGTCGAGCTGGTCGGCGGGGTCAGCGACGGCCAGCAGTCGTTGCGTGATGCGACGGTCGTTGAGCTGACGTCGACGGCGCCGGTGCGAGGCGCAACGCGCTACAGCGGGTCATGGACCCCGAGCTCGACCGGGCAGCAGGGCTGCACGGTACGGGTCCGGCCGCGGCTCCTCCGCGACGCGCCTGCGCGTGAGATCAACGTGAAGTTCTGGGAGTAGCGCGCCAGGTGCTAGGCGCCCCTGCCGAGGGGCGGGACGCAGACGCGTGGGCCGAAGCCACCAACGCGCTCCAGCACAGCTGTAGCTGGAGTGCGCGCGTGGTTTCGGGCTAGAGTGAGGCCCTAGGGGAAGTTGCGGCTCGGTTCGTGCTGCTCGCAACCGCATTAAGGAGGCTGCAATGCGAGCGTTGTGCACTCAGGTCGGTGTGTTGATCGTGTCGGTGAGCCTGCTCGGTTGCCATGACGGACGCCACCGGATCGCCGTCGAACCAGACACGACCGACACGGTCGATGCTGTCTTTGGCGGAGACGCAGAAGA
>CALHXW010000267.1 GCA_938040325.1 uncultured bacterium
TGAGGTTTGCGAACGTTATCCAGTCGGCGGTGTGGAGGTGGGTGAGGCCGGCGCGGTTTTAGAAGGCCGCAACGTGTTTGCCTCACCCAGCTGTGCACGGACGACGTCAGCGGCGGCACGTTCAAAATGGCTAAAGTCGAGTCTAGCAGCGCTCGGGGAACTGCAATTCCTGATGACTTCGCGATGCGCTCAACGCGGGTTTAGGGGCGCAGCTCCTGTCGATCTCGAGATCACCTTGTCCCGCGGGACCCTTGAAGAAGTCGGACCGAAGAGATCGGCGATGGACCGTCGGGACCTAGGAACGAACTTCCGGCATCTACAACTAGCGCCGGGCACTCAAGCTGAGGCGCGTCAGAATCGTGGTGAGCGTCTCAAGCTCTGCCAGCTCATCGATCGTGCGGGCGCGAGAGAGGGCGCCGGCGACTCGGCGGACGGCAGCGAAGAGCGCGTGTCGCATGGCGGGACCTGGCAGATCCGATAGCAGCTGCGTGGCCATCAATCGCGCCTCGAAGGTCTCGCCAATGGCGACCTCCACGAGGACCTCGAGGTGGCGCGTGCAGTCAAACGGCGACAGAGCAAAGAGCAGCGTGTCGCGGGCACCCCCGGTCCTGGGCTCTCGCAGGAGCTTGGCGATGGCGTCAACGACCGGCTCGTACCCCATCTCGCTGAGCGCCACAGCGACGGTCCCACGGACCACGTGGTCGTGGGTCTGCTCCATCAGCTTCAGCAGCCTCGGTGCGGCTCGCAGTTCCTTACCGGCTCCAAGCGACTTGATACGCTCGATGGCGCTGTCGTCGTTGCCAGCCTCTAGGTCACGCAGGATGTGGGTTACGGGCACTTCATTCCGCGCGGCGACCTGTTCGTTCGAGATAGACGATAGGTTTCGACTCATATAGCACCCGTCGACAGGTTGGCGCGATATCTTCAGCAATTTCAAGCCACCGAGCCGGACCACCGCCGACAGCGGGCCGCCGACAACCGCAGCCTGCTCACTTTTCTCGTCACGCCTTCCGGACGTCCAGTCCACGGCCAGCTTGTGACCCGCAGCTCGACTCGCCGGAGCCTGGTGGCTATAGGTGCCCCTCATCCGCGGCGATGCCGGCTTCTCTGAACCTGCTGCGTTTCTACACCAGCAGCTTTGGATCCCACGAATGCCCGACGTCCGCCTACGCTATAAGACCTTCGAGTTTGCTGACTTCGACCTCCACGTCCGCACGCTGCGTGACACTCAGCAGTTCGACGATGACGACGCGGCAGCGGAAGACGTCGGCATCGACCCATCGCAGTGGGGCATCTTCGGTGTCCTCTGGGAGTCATCGCACGCGCTGGCCCACCTGATGGTCGACTTCGACGTCGAGGGCAAACGCATCCTCGAGGTCGGATGCGGCATTGGCCTTGCGAGCTTGGTCCTCAACCGGCGAAACGCTAACATCACCGCAACCGACCACCACCCAGAGGCTGGCAACTTCCTCACTGCGAACACCGAGCTCAATGGCGACCAGGCGATTCCGTTCGTGCGCACGGCATGGAACGATGACGCGTCGGGCATGGGCGCCTTCGACCTCATCATTGGCAGCGACGTCCTGTACGAGCGTGACCACGTGACCGAGCTGGCAGGCTTCATCGACCGCCACGCGCGTGCCACCTGCGACGTCATCCTCATCGGCCAAAACCGCGGCCATCGAGGCGCCTTCAGCAAGGAGATGACTGCGCGAGGCTACGACCACAGTCGCCGAGCCGCCGGACCCAGCGCCCACCACGAGGGTGAGCAACCCCTCAAGATCCTGAGCTACAGCCGCGCCACACCGAGCGAAGCGAGCTGAGTCGACGCGATGGCCACACCGCTTCGACCGACTCCCCTTCGCGGACGCGTTGCACTCGTCACCGGCGTGTCGCGCCCTGGCGGCATCGCGGTGACCGTCGCTGAGCGGCTCCACCACCTCGGCGCAGTCGTCGTCGCCACCGGCTGGCCTGCCCACGACGACGAGATGCCCTGGGAGACCGGCAAGCTTGGCGCCCTGCCCTTCCGCGTCGACCAGCACGACCTCAAGAGCGCGGCCGCTGCATCGTCACTCATCGATGACGTCTTCGAGCGACACGGACGCTGCGACATCGTGGTTGCGACCCACGCGCGCTCATCGTCCGGCACGCTGGCGGAAGTCACCGCCGAAGAGCTCGACAGCTGCTGGGCCGTCAACGTGCGCAGCATCGTCATGCTTGCTCAGCGCTTCGCTGCTCGACACGTCCCCTCCGAGCCGACAGCGCCGCCTCAGGGACGCCTCATCTGGTTCACCAGCGGCCAGCACTTGGGGCCGATGGACGGTGAGCTCGCCTACGCCATCTCAAAGGGCGCCCTCGAGCAGATGACGCTCTCGCTCAGTGCGGCGCTCTCATCGGCGCGCATTGTCGCCAACTGCATCAACCCAGGTCCTGTCGACACCGGCTACGCGACGGGCGCCACCCACGCCGCCGTCGCCGAGATGTTTCCAGACGGACGCTGGGGAAGCGCCGACGATGTCGCCAACCTCGTCGCCTTTCTCGTCAGCGACGAGGGCGCGTGGATTCGTGGCCAGGTGCTCAACTCTGAGGGCGGCTTCCGGCGGTAGCTTCGACTGTCGCGATGTGGACAAGCCCAGCCGCCGACGTCGTCGACAGAAGGCTTGAGTCGAAGCGAGAGCCTCTCTTGTGCTACAAAAGCCCCCGGTCAGGTCGATTCGTCGGTGCGCCGACGTCCGACGAGATTCGAAGTGCGAGGGTGCAGGACTCGCGGGCCAGTTCAAGCCCGGGGATGCAAAGCTCGTTGGACGTTGGTGTACCGGCGGCTCAAACTGACCGCGCGCCGTCATGGTGCTCTTCAGCAGCCTGCTTAAGCCCAAGGACATATCATGCGCTCTGCAGCTACCTACCTCCTGGGACTATCGATCGCGCTCGCCGCACTCAGCGGCTGTGGCGACGACTGCACAGGCGACGTGCGCCGCTCGCTGGTCTTGACCCTGACCCTGGCGGACGGGCCACCGCTTGACCGCGACGCGCTTCACGTTGGCTACGTTCACGAGAGCGGGTCCGACACCTGCGAGGGGAGCTGGCCGACCTTTCTCTGCGGCTCCGAGCTCATCGGCCCGATGCGCGTCGTGGTGTCGGGTCCTGGCATCGAGCGCACAATCCTCGACTACTGGCTCTCGGGCGACATGTGCCACGTGGAGACCCTCGAAGACGCCGTCACGATCAACCGACTGTGAAGGCGCCTCCGCTCGGCGGCCCCATCACCGCATCGACACGCCGTGAAGCTCCGGGTACAGGCCCTTGAAGAGCCCCTCCTGGCTCTCAGATGCAATCCGGTTGAGCGACCACGCACCGTCCTCGTAGAGCGCGAACGTCGTTGTCGTCTGCTGCATCCGCTCGCCCTCGGCTGACAGGTCCGTCGTGGTCGGCAGCTTCAGGTAGTAGAGTCCGTTGTCGAGCGGCTTCGGGTCATCGTCTGGCACGGTCATCTCGTAGCTGTGGATGGTCACGGTCTCCATCATCTTTGCGGTCTGAGCGGCCATAAACGCCTGGAACTTCTCGACGGGCTGCCCCACCTTTTGCGCCAGCGACGCCTGAAAGCGAGGCGCAATCACGCGCGTCACCGTGGCCCAATCGCCTTCGCGAAACGCCCGATTGAAGCTGTTGACACGCTCGACGAGCGACGCACGGAGGCTGGCGCTCGACTCGCTCGGAGCTGAAGACGCCCGAGTCCCACTCCGTGTCGCCCCACAGGCAGCGCCTAGCAGACACAGCACACCTGCTATCGCCACCCATCTCATCGCGTTCGTGCGCATCATCGACGGCTCCTGAGGTCCAGCCCATCCCGACGTCGGCGCACCAGCGCCAACATCAGCACCATCACACTCGCGAACCCACCCAAGCCGCCAGCAGCGACGCCACAGCCGCCGCCCGCAATCGTCACCGGCACGCCCTGACAGGTACCCGCTCCTGGCGCGTCGCCCTCCGGGTCGCAGACATCGCCTGCCCCGTCGCCGTCGCAGTCGAGCTGGTCCGCGTCCGCCACCTCGGGACAGAGGTCGACGCCGTTATCAACGCCGTCGTCGTCACAATCGGCGCCAGCGTCCGCCACGTCGCAGGTGCAGACGCTGACGACCTCGCCCGTGTCCAGCTCAAGTGTGCCATCCACAACGCCATCGCAGTCGCCGTCCAGCCCGTCGCAGACCTCCTCGCCAGCGACCCCGTCGCCGCCGGGCCCACAGTCGTCAGCCACCACGCCGCCGCAGTCCGCCCGGCAGCCCTCACCGTCGCAGCTCTCCTCGCCAGCGTGCACGTGCCCGTCGCCGCAGCTCGCGGGCTGACACGTCCCCCCGCCCGCGACGTCATCCGGGCAGCTGTCGGTGTTGTCGCTGTTGCCATCGTCACAGCCTTCGTCGCCCTCCACCATCCCGTTGCCGCAGACCGCGCCCGTCACCGTGACCACAATCTCGGCGACCGCGCACGCCTGAGGCTCTGCCGGCAGCTCCTCGCACACCGTCACAAAGCAGCTATACGTGCCAGGCTCACTCGGCGCCGTCACCGCCACATAGCCGTCCGCATCGGCGGCACACAGGCCATCAGCACCCAATAGCACCGTCTCGCCAAAGCTCCCGTCGGCCGAGTCACCCACGCTGAGAGAGCCCTCCGCGAGCCCGTCCGCGGCACCGTCGGCATCGTCTGCGTCGGTCCCGTCCACGGTGCCCAGGTCGACCACTAGGTCCTGCGCAGTCACCACGTCACTGCCGCCCGGCCCGAGCTCAACGCTGAAGCTCCTGGTCGTCGGCGGGTCGTTGATCCACACCGTCACCACCGCCTCGTCACGGTTGCCTTGCGCGTCGGATGTCGCGTACCCAAAGTCCGCCCGACCCACAAAGCCAGCCGCCGGCGTGAACAAGAAGCCGCCGCTGGCAGCCAGCACCAGGCCGTTCCCGTCGCCATCTGTCGACGCATCGATCAAGGTCGCGCTCGCGTCCAGGCCCGCGCGCCACGTGTCGTTGGCCAGCACCCCTGGAGCGTCCTGCGACAGCGCCGTGTCGAGCACCGTCCAGTACACATCGTCGACCGCTACAACCGCACCGACCTCCGCGCAGTCCGTCGCACAGCCCCCCGGCGCGCCGTTGTCGGCCCCATCGTCGCATGCCTCGCCCGTGTCCACGACCCCGTCACCACAGCCTGCTGCCTCGCAGCTCGTGCGGCAGCCGTCCACCGCGACGTCGCTGTTGTCATCACCCTCGTCGCAGGCTTCCGTGCCCTCGACAACGCCGTCGCCACAGACGCTCTGGGTCAGCCCCGCGCAGCTCGGCGCGCACAAGCCAACCGTGCCGTTGTCGGCGCCGTCATCGCAGGCCTCGCCGGTGTCCACAACGCCATCACCACAACCCGCCGCAACGCACCCCGTCCTGCACGCGTCGACCTCGGTGTCGCTGTTGGCTGCCCCGTCGTCACAGCCCTCACCAGCCTCGGTCACGCCATTGCCACACACCGAAGGCGTCGGCCCGGTGCAGTCCACGTTGCACACTCCCGCAGTGCCATTCGCGCCACCATCGTCGCAGACCTCGCCCGTGTCGGTCGCCCCATCGCCACAGCTGGGCGTCGCGCAGTCCGTCCGGCAGGCGTCCGCGGCCACGTCGCTGTTGGCCACGCCGTCGTCACACGCCTCGCCGTCCTCAACTACCCCGTTGCCGCAGCTCGCGCTCACGACGCCATTGCACCCCAGGTTGCACCCAAGCGGCAGCCCATTGTCGGCCCCGTTGTCGCAGGTTTCGCCCGCGTCGATGACCCCATCGCCGCACGCAGGTGCGACGCAGTCGCTCCGGCATGCGTCGGGCGCCGCGTCGCTGTTGGCCGCCCCGCTGTCGCACGCCTCATCCGCGTCCTGCACACCATCGCCGCAGCTCGGCAGCGCGCAGCTGAGTCGGCAGCTATCCGGCGCCACGCTCGAGTTGGCCGCCCCGTCGTCGCAGGCCTCGCCAGCGTCCACGACGCCATCGCCGCAGCCAGCCATCATGCACCCGGTGCGGCAGGCGTCGGCCACAGTGTCGCTGTTCGCCGGGCCCATGTCACAGCCCTCGCCCGCGTCGACCACCCCGTCGCCGCAGCCCGCAGGCACGCACGTCGTCCGGCACGCATCCGCCAGGCTGTCGGAGTTGTCCGCGCCGTCATCGCAGGCCTCGCCCGTCTCGACGACGCCGTTGCCGCAGGTCGAGCCCGTCGCCCCCGTGCACGCCGCGTTGCACTGGTTGGGCGCCCCGTTGTCGGCGCCGTCGTCGCAGCTCTCCGTCGGGTCGATCACCCCATCGCCACAGCCCGCCGGCACGCACGTCGTCCGGCAGGCCCCAGCCACAGCGTCGTCGTTCGCTGCGCCGTCGTCACAGGTCTCGCCGCTGTCGATGACCCCGTCACCGCAGCGCGCCTCCGTGCAGTCGACTCGGCAGGCATCCGCGGCACCGCTGTTGCCGGCTGCGCCATCGTCGCACTCCTCGAGCGCGTCCACCACGCCGTCTCCACAGCCGGCGACGCTGCAGTCCATCCGGCACGCGTCGGCCACGGTGTTGCTGTTGTCGATCCCCGCGTCGCACTGCTCTCCAGCGTCGGTCACCCCGTCACCGCACGTCGCAGGGACGCAGGTGAGCCGACACGCATCCGCGGCGCTGTCGCTGTTGTCGGCCCCGTCGTCGCAGACCTCGCCCGCCTCCACCACGCCGTTGCCGCAGTCCGACCCCGTCGCGCCGCTGCACGTGCCGTTGCACGCGTTTGGCTGGCCGTTGTCCGCGCCGTCATCGCAGGCCTCGCCCGCGTCTGTCACGCCGTCGCCACAGCGTGGCTGACTGCAGTCGCTGCGACATGCGTCGGCCGCCGTGTCGCTGTTGGCAGCGCCCTCGTCGCAGGCCTCCACCCCGTCGTGCACAATCCCGTCGCCGCAGACGGCGTCCTGACACGCCACGCAGTCGTCGGTGTCGACATCGTTGGCGTCATCACAGGCCTCCCCCGTGTCTGTCACCCCGTCTCCACAAGCCGCCGGCACACAGCCTTCGCGACAAGCATCGGCGGTGCTGTCGCTGTTGGCAGCGCCGTCGTCGCAGCTCTCACCTGCGTCCACCACGCCATCGCCGCAGCCCGCGACGACGCAGCTGGTTCGGCAGGCATCGGCGTCCGCGTCCGAGTTCAGTGCCCCGTCGTCGCACGCCTCACCGCTGTCGACAACGCCGTCGCCACAGCCTGCCGGCTGGCACGTCCTGCGGCAGGCATCGGCCACCGTGTTGCTGTTGGCAGTGCCCGTGTCGCAGACCTCGCCGAGGCCAACGTCGACCACCCCATCGCCACACGTCGCCGCCTCACAGCTCGTGCGACATGCGTCCGCGGCCACGTCGCTGTTGGCTGCCCCATCGTCACAGGCTTCCCCCGTGTCGATGACCGCGTCGCCGCAGCTCGCCTCCTCGCAGCTCTCCCGACAGGCGTCCGGCACGCTGTTGTCGTTGGCCGCACCCATGTCGCACGCCTCGCCGGTGTCGAGCACGCCGTCGCCACAGGTCGCCGGCTGGCAGCTGGTGCGGCACGCGTCCGCCGCGCTGTCGCTGTTGCCCGCGCCGTCGTCACAGATCTCGCCGGTGTCGATGACGCTGTCGCCGCAGCGCGGGTCTTCGCACTCGAAGCGGCACGCATCGGCCGCGAAGTCCGAGTTGGCCGCGCCGTTGTCGCACTCCTCACCGGTATCGACGATGCCGTCGCGGCAGTACGCGAGGCGACAGTCGGTCCGGCAGGCATCCACCAAGACGTCGCTGTTGCCGGCGGCGTCGTCGCACTCCTCGCCGAGATCGATGACCCCATCGCCGCAGCTGGGCGCCGAGCAGTCGCTGCGGCACGCGTTCGGCATCGCGTCCGAGTTGCTCGCGCCGTCGTCGCAAGCCTCGCCGCTGTCGGTGGCCCCGTCGCCACACACCGGCAGCGTGCAGTCGGTCCGGCAGGCGTCGGCCGACGTGTCGCTGTTGTCAGCGCCATCATCACAGGCCTCGTCGCCCTCGACCGTCCCGTTGCCGCAGGCCTGGCAACCGCTGACCGGCATGTGCTCGCACGCGCCGGTGGCCGCGGCACAGCTGTCGGTGGTGCACGCGTCGTCGTCGTCGCAGTCGACGGGCACGCCAGCGGCACAGCCTGACGCCGCATCGCAGGTCTCAACCCCGTTGCAGGCGTCGCCGTCGCTGCAGTTGAGCGGCGTCCCTTGGACACACACGCCAGCCACGCACAGCTCCTCGCCGTCGCAGAGGTCGGCATCCAAGCACGGCGTCCCGTCGAGCACCGGGGTGTGTGCACAGAGCGGCGCGTGGGCGAACTCCGAGCAGCTGTCGTCGGTGCACGGGTTGCCGTCGTCGCAGTCGGCGGGCGGGCCGGCGCCGCATCCCGTCGTAGGGTCACAGGTCTCGGCGCCGTTGCAGGGGTCGCCGTCGTCACAGGGAGGCGGCGCGTAGCACTCGAAGCCCATGCCATCAGGGGTGCACACGATGATGCTGTCGCGCTCACACATGCCGGTCCCGGTGGTGCACGGGTCGCCGACGCCGGCAAAGCCTTCGTCGACAAGGCCGTCGCAGTCGTCGTCGACACCGTTGCAGACCTCGACATTTCCGACGCCACCGAGCTCGCAGTCGAAGTTGACGGTGACCTTGACCTCCTCGGGATTGAGGCTCGCAGGGATGTAGTTGCCGCCGGCGAAGAGGGCCTCACTGCAGATGTTGCTGCCGTTGGACGAGCTGCCGTCCTCCGCGATGACCAGCTCCATCGCATACGGCGAGTTCAAGCGGGTCGCGCCGTTGAGCGGTGCGGTGCCTCGCGGCGCCACGTCGGTGATGTTGACGGTGCCGAGCTCGAAGGCCACCCACTGGACGTCGGCGGCGCCTAGGCCGATAGCGGCGAGCGCGGTGGCGTCGCAGATGGCGGGCGTGGTCGCGCAGACCTGCCAGCCGTTGGCGGCGACGAGGGTCGATGCGGCAGGACCGGTGGCCGCGCCGATGTCGTCGTTGACCCAGACGCGAACGGCATCGCTCGACGAGGCAGAGACGAACGTCGAGCCGACGGGGCCGGCCTGACAGCTCGGGTAGTCGCCGTCCTTGGGGACCTTCTGGAAGACCGCCGTGTCGGTCGCGGGAAGCGTCGAGCCTGCGGGATCGCGGTCGCCGGAGCCATCGTCGAGGTAGGCGTGGTTGTCGAGCTGGAGGTCGTAGGTGATCACCGCCTGCTGGCCGACCAGTGATGAGCTCGGCGTGGCGAAGAGCTGCAGCGCCGGCAGCCCCTGCACGATGAAGCCGCGGCCCTGGGCGTCATGGCTGGTGGTGTCGGGCTGGCCGCAGACCGTGCCGCTGGCGTCAGCTTCCATGCTCAGAAACGCGCTGCCTGGGACGACATCGCCGGAGACCCAGATGCGCAACGAGCTGCGCTCGAGGTCCCGGATGCGCTCAACGCTGAACTGGCCGACGAGGTCGGTGAGCGCGACGCCGTCTTCGGTGACGCTGACGCAGAGCTCGCGGGTGACGGGGGAGTAGGTTGAGGTGACGTTGGCGGCCGGCAGGACGGGGTCGGTGGTGACGAGACCGTCGAACTCCCAGCCGACGGGGGCGGTACCGCAGACGCTGTAGGGCCCGCTGACCTCGGTCTTGGCTCCCCAGTTCACGAGCATCGCGGCGAAGGTTTCCTTGCTGCCGACGGTCGTCGTCTGGGTTTGGTAGTAGCAGCTGTTGATGGTCGGAAAGATCTGGCGGTTGCACCAGCCGAGCATCTCGAAGCGGCAGCCCTCGGCGTCGACCTCGCTGGTGGCGGTGATGCTGAGCTCGCCGGGCGCGACGCCGTCGTACGTGACGCGCACGTGGGAGCCGATGGAGCTGTTGTCGAGGCTCAGCGGCGTGTAGGTGGCGGGCAGGCCGTCGATGCTGTCGGGGGCGTTGGTGTTGACGACCCACGAGGTGAAGCCGGCGATGTCGGGCTCGAGCAGGGCTTTGGGGTCCATGTCGGGGTAGTCGAAGCGGACCTCGGTGACGGCCTCGGGGTTGATCCCTGCGGTCGCGAGATCGTCGAGGCTGCAGCAGAGAAGGTCGCCGTCGTGGTGGTCGCAGCGGGTCCAGCTCGCCGTTGGGCTCGGCACAACCCAGGTCATCAGATCGCTGGCGGGCGTGTAGTCGGAAGGCGTGGTGGCGACGTGGATGGCGCAGGCGTTGGTGCCCGCGACGTCGCAGCCATCGTAGAGAGTCCCGGTGTTCCAGCAGGCGCGGTAGAAGTCGGCGGCCTTGCCGTTGATGTCGTGACCCGGGACCTGCTCGTGGACACGAATGTTGGTGATGCGGGCCGACGAACCGTTCTGGAAGATCCAGCGGCCGAGGCCGACCTGGCCGTGGGTGAGCGGCCCATTGTCCTCGCTCGGCGGAAAGAGCGACGGGGTCGGCACGGGGCCAGCGCCGAGGCCCGTCCAGTGGTGGTTGTAGCGATTGAAGGCAGGTGGCTGGCTGGGTCCGGTGGTCACGGTGCGCTCGCTGCAGCGCGGGGCGCCGAGGGCTTCCGTGAGGTCTGAGTCGATGCAGGAACGCGCGATGAGTGCGGTGCCGTCGGGCAGCGTCTGAGTGAAGGGCATCGAGGCCGACACGGTCGGGATGAGCGTGTTGTCGCCGGAGTAGCCCGACCACGAGATGAGACCCACGCGGACCTCGAAGTAGCCGCCCGCGTCGACCCACTGGATGACAAGGCCGTCATTGGCGGAGCCGGTGTTGGGAGCGGTCAGGGTGCCGGCGGGCTTGATGACGTCGACGTCGCCGGAGGTGTCGACCACGCGGAGCTCGGACGCTGCAGGATCGATCAGCAGCACGTGCGCTGGGTTGTTGGGGTCGTAGGCACCATCGGTCTGAACGGCGCCGGTGCCGTCGAGGTAGGGCGCATAGACCTTGATGGCGGCGTTGGTGTGGCCGAGCATCTCGTCGGCAGCGTCACGGATGGGCTGGACCAGGTGGCTGAGCACGAAGTTGCCGGCCGTGTCGATCGGGTTCGGAACGCTGAGGATGTTGGCGTAGTAGCCGTCGGCGAGGGTGCGGTCGGTCTCAATGATGAGGGAGGGTACTGCAGGCGCATTGGAGGCGGTCACGTCGACGCGGACCTCAAAGGTGCCGGCCGGAAAGATGGTGTGGGGGCGGCGGACATTGAAGTCGTAGGCGAGTGACTGGCCTGGCGTGAGGGATGCGATGGTCCAGGTGTAGGTCTGCGCCAGCTCGTCCCACGTGCCGGCCGGAGTCCCGGTGCCTGGGTTGACGCCTTGGCTCGACGGCGTCGCGCCGATAGCGGTGAACGTGATGTCTTCGGTGCCGTGGCCGAAGCGCAGGTCGCCGCCGGGCAGGAACGCGCTGTCAGCGACCTCGAGGGTGGTGGCGGGCAAGGTCACGACGATGTCGATGTCGGTGACGTCGACCGCGCCCTGAGCGCCGAGGAAGAGGCGACACTGAGGAAAGTTCGTGCCGACGGCGCCGTCTTCGAGGACGCCCGGGTGTGGATTCTGCGGAGCGTTCGGGTCGTTGACACCCTCTGGGCAGCTGACGACGGCGGTCAGGCTTTGAGCAGCGGCGGGCGCGGCGACGGCAGTCGCAAGGAGCAGCGAGGCGGAGAGCACGACGAAGGCGCGTGTCGCGGGGGCAGTGAGACGGGGCAACGGCAGGGTCCTAGGCGAGGGAGCAGCGCGAGCTGAGCAGCAACGGGGTGGAGCGGAGTGTACCTGCATCAAATCGTCGCCACCACCGCGCGGGCTGCTAAAGGCCCCACCGAGACCGATGCCGTCTCGAGGCCTCGCTGCCCTTGCCGAGAGCAGCGGCAGCCGGAGCGGTCTGCCTTGACACTCAACAGCACGCCGCTAGCGAGCCACTGCAGACGACGCTCCGCCGTCTCTCGAGTGAGAGCGAGGCTCACTCGAAGGAACCGGAGCTCCGGGTGGGACCGCTGTTGGTTTGGCGCGACGACGGGGCGGGTGGTAGGAGGAGCGCGAAACCGTTCGCAACTGAGCGCCGCGGGTGGACGCTCAGGCGCTGCGCTGGTGCTGGGAGGATGCCCGTGGGGCTATACGCAGAAGTCATCGCCATCGGGCCGTTCTCGAAGAGCATCGTTTGCCACCTTGAGTACAGCGCCGAGCGATATGGCGACACGCAGGCCGGCGCCACGGTGAGCCGCGTTCTCTTTGGCATCGCTGAGGGTACATCGTTGAGCACGGCACTCGCCAGGCACTCGGCATCACCGACGTGTGGGACTTCAACCAGCACAAGATAGCACCCGAGAGAGTCGAGCTCGAGTCGCTGCGTGAGTTTGGGCGTCGGCACAAAGACTACACCGAAGATGTCGTCGCATTCATGGCGTTGATGAACGCGGGCTTCGAGCTGCATTTCGTTCCCAACGGCTGAGCGGCCAAGCAGGGCGACAGTAGGTTAGATTAGGTGGGCGTCTTGGACTGGGGTCGTCCCGCGTCATCGAGACCTGCACGGTAGCGCCTCGTTTTTGCTCGGCAATTAGGTGCGTGTCTTGTATTTGGGTGCTTCCGACATGGCAAAACCTCGACGCGACACGCCTTCTTTCCGTGTCAAACGTCTGATGCGGACGTACTACGAATCAGGGAATCTCCAGTGAAGAACGTGTCAATCATTCTGGCCGCACTCGCCGTTTCCGTGGCCCCGGCGTGCGGCAGCGCGGGCGGTTCGACTCCTGAGGCGGTGATGGAGAGCCTTTTGAACTCTTACCGCACTGGCGACAAAGCCGAGTTTGCTGCTGCGTTTCCAACCAGAGAAC
Organism: uncultured bacterium; assembly: GCA_938040325.1. Classification (GTDB taxonomy): domain Bacteria; phylum Myxococcota_A; class UBA9042; order PHBI01; family PHBI01; genus CALHXW01. The sequence continues at coordinate 12,817 of CALHXW010000267.1, forward strand.
ATCTGGACAACGTCTTGGAATGTGACGACGTCAATGCCTTCTGGACCAGGATTGAGCGCAAGCTCCAACGGTTCGATTTGCGGATAGAAAAGGCGGCTGGGACCAAGTTCGAATTTGTCTCGATGGAGCCCACAAAATATCGCGAGAAGATCGTCAGGCAAGGCGAGACGCTCGAGGGCTGCAAAGCGCGCACCGACATTGTGCTCCGCAGCGTTCAGATTAGCTTGAACGTCACCAAAGCCGGCAAGACTGCCAAGCACGGCACAGACGCCCAGTTCATAAAAGCCAGCGGCGGCTGGTTCATACTCGAGATGTAGGCATGCCAAGAGGTCGGGGACACCAAAGGCTGCAAATAGACGGCACGCACCTACTTGCGATTGCGCGCTGCGATGGACACGGCAACCACGCCGTCGTACGGCACGCCGGAAGAGCAGCGACGTTAACTCGGATTGGGCAGTTAATAATCTGGCAAATCAATTTGTGGGGGCCATCCAAACCACCATTCCAT
>CALHXW010000268.1 GCA_938040325.1 uncultured bacterium
TTGGGGTGTACGACTTCTTTTTCGGCATGGTCCCTCCGTGGGAGATTCAACCATCCTCTGTCGCCAACTCTTAGTCTTGGGGGTGGTACGAAAGTCGGGGCCCGTTCTCCATCGCGTGTCCTGTCTTTTGCTGGTGCAGACGGAGCACCCCATCGACACAGTAGCAAATCTTGGAATGGAGCCAAGCCTCAAGCACAATATGCAACATAATATTCATTATGTTGCACCTTCGGTATGTGGACGCTGGTGAGCGCGAACGTCGATGGTCGGCGGACCTTGCATCGCGTACTGATCGGCACGGCTCCTGGCAAGACGCTCCAGCACCAAAGGCGCAACATAAGATGTGGCCCGCGCCGCGTCTCAACCGGCCGTCTCGGACCCGCCGGGACGTGAGATTGCGCAGGTTGATCGCCTTACGTATACGACAGCTACGACCCGAGGACTGCAGATGCTCAACCAACTCATCACATTTGCCGGTGTCATCGCACTGGTGGCCTGTGGCTCAACAGACGCGACGCCTGAGTTGCCGGAGCCGGAGCCGGAACCGGCGACAGCGACGGCGACGGCCGGCGACGCGACGTTTCGCTACGACCCAAGCTCCGGCCGCTGCGTCAACGGCGCGGGCGCGACGGGCTACAACGACCTCGACCTCAAGGCGATCGCAGCCACGAATGTCGCGGACTGCGTGGATATGAGCGGGCAAACGCTCAGTCGTGACGCCGCCGCCGAATGGGTCCGCTGGAAGAAGGTCAGCTTCCGCGGCGCGAACCTGAATGGGACGCAGTTTCCAGCGTACCAAGGCCCCATGAGCAACGACTTCAGCGGTGCCGATATCCGCGGCGCCCTCGACGAGTACACCCGCGAGCTCTCTGGGACAGTCGATGACCACACCAAGATCGACGCCGACTGTGTCCGGACCGACGACGAGGTGCGGTGCCGCCGCCGGTAGCGGACGTCGCCAGCGCCGTCTCCACCAACCGTCTCAACACCTGCAGTCCGAGGTTCGTGGCGCCAAGTCCGTCACGTGCTTGCGGCTGTCGAGGGCGACCACGCAGCAGTCCTCGATGCGCTCGCGCAGCTTGATGCGGCCTCGCTGAACCCGGGACTTCATGCCCGAGACGGAGATGCCGACGCGACCCGCAGCCTCCACCTGAGAGAGGCCCTCGATCTCGGTCAGCCGTAAGGCTTCGCGGTACGGCTCTTCCAGCTGGTCGATGAAGGTGTTTGTCACGCGCATGAGCAGCTCGAACGCCATGTCGTCTGCTGGACTCGTGGTGTCGCGGTCGGCGCGTTCGAGTCCTGAGGTATCGCCCACCGAAACCACCCGACTGGCGACGCTGCTGGCCCGATGGTGGTCGGTGATGGCGTTGCGCGCAATGCGGTACATCCACGCCGAGAGGCGGTCCGCGCTCTGCAGGGTGTCGAGCCGCTGCCACATGCGAATGAGGACCTCTTGGGTCACGTCATCGGCATCGGCGTCGGTCGCGACACGGCCCCGCACGAAGGGATAGAGGCGCTGGCTAACCTCGCGCCACGCGACGGTGGTGTCGGCCACGCTAGCGTCGATGGGGCCTGATGCCGCCGGCAAGCTCACGCCAGACTCGGCTTGCGCGCTGTGATCGCTGCCGATGCGACGTAGTCTTCGGCACCGCTGCCAGGCATCCACTGGGCGATGGTCTTGCGACTTGCCTCGCTGACCTCGACCTTCACGTCGGTGAGGCCGGCGGCGGTGAGGTAAGCCTGGATGTCGGTGACCGACGAGGCCTGGCCCATGCAGCCGGCGATCGCGGCGATGTTCTGGCGCAGAGCGTCCGGCACCGGCTGGAGCGCGACCACGTCATAGATGGCGATGCGACCGCCAGGGCGCAGGACACGGGCGGCTTCGGCGAAGACGCGAGCGGGATCGGGCGAGAGGTTGACGACGCAGTTGGAGATCACGACGTCGACGCTCACATCCTCGATGGGAAGGTGCTCGATCTCGCCGAGCCTGAACTCGACGTTGTCGACACCCTCGGAGGCCGCCAGTGACCGAGCGCGGTCGAGCATGGCGTGGGTCATGTCAACGCCGATGACGCGGCCCTGGGCACCCACCTTCTTGGCCGCCAAGAAGCAGTCGATGCCGGCACCGCTGCCGAGATCAACCACGACCTGACCCGGCTCCAAGGCGGCGATCGCTTGAGGGTTGCCACAGCCAAGGCCGATGTCGGCGCCTGCGGGCAAGCTCGCTAGCTCGTCCTTGCTGTAGCCAAGCTGCTCGGTGTAGCCGCTCGGCGATGGGCAGCAGCCGGTTGAAGCCGCCGAAGCGACGGGGGGCGCGGTGGCGGTACCAGGCTGTTCATCGCCGGGCTCGCAGCAGGTCGGCGCGCAGCAGCTCGCGTCCTTGGCGGCCATGTTGCTCGTCGATAGCGCAGACGTGATGGCCTCAACAGGGCTGACGCCGTCTGTGCCCACCACGGTCTTTCCGGCCGGTACCTTCTTGGCGATGGCGCCGTAGACGTCGCGGACAGCGGAGCGGACGGCTTCAGGGCTGAAGGTCGCTGGGGTCTGGACGTCGCTCTCATGGGTTGGTGCGTTGGACATTGAACACCTCCTTTGCCCATGAAGACGAGAGCGGTCGGCAATGGACGCAAGAAATCGTACGCGCCGGGCCCCGCCCTACAAGCAGCGTTTCCGACGCTCCAATCAGCCGCAGTAGCTGTCAGACTTGCGGAGGAAGGCTTTGCACGAGCCAGAGTCGCAGTAGGAGTCGGACTTGCGCAGGTACGCTTTGCAGTCGCCGGTCTTGCAGTAGCTGTCGCTCTTTCGGAGCATCGCCTTGCAGTCGCCGGTCTTGCAGTAGCTATCACTGCCGCGCATGACGGCCTTGCAGTCGCCTGTGTCGCAGTAGCTGTCGGAGCCACGCAGGATGGCTTTGCAGTCGCCGGTGGTGCAGTAGCTGTCGGAGCCACGAATGAAGGCCTTACAGTCGCCCTTCGACCACGTTCGGTAGCCGATCTTGAGCAGGCTCGGCATCTTGCTGCCCATCGTCGTGTCGACGACGGCGTCGCCTGTGAGCGGGGCTGCATCGCCTGGTCCGAGGGGCGTGGTGACGATCGACAAGGCGATGAAGAGCGCAAACATTCGAGACCTCCGTGGGTGAGGCCTGCACCATAGTCACCACGACGCGCCCACGCCACCTTCGGGAATCAGCGAGGCACTGCCTGCCATCGCCCGCATCCGACGTTCCTTCCAGCTTCAGATTGGTTGAAGGACGCGTCCGACGGTCCTTGGAGGATCCAATTGGCTGAAGATAAGGTCGAACCCTCATGTCCAGCACCCTGCTCCAGGATTTCGATGCACACGCCATTGCTCATCGCTCTCACCGCGACTCTAACCCTGGGCTTTGTGGCCTGTGCCACGTCGGACACCGCCGATGGAGCTGCTGCCGCGTTCGGCGCCGCTGAGTTCAGCTACAACGCAAGCCTAGGGCGCTGCATGAACGCCGCCGGTGAGACGGGCTACAACGCCGTCGACTTCGAGCGCATCGCAGCCACCGTCGATGCCGAGTGTGTCGATCTGAGCGCCCGAGTCCTCAGCCGCGACGCTGCCGCGAGAGACGTCGACTGGCGGCGCGTGAGCTTTCGTGGCGCAAACCTCTATGCGACCAAGTTTCCGCCCTTCAACGGCCCGCGCCGTAGCGACTTCAGCGGTGCTGACATCCGCGACGCCTGCGAAGAGCACAACGGCGAGATCATCGGCGTGGTCGACAAGCACACGAAGCTCGGCTCGAACTGCGTCCAGACCGACGGGCAGGCTCGGTGCGCACCCTTCAAGTCGGACGACCCCAATGTGACGTTGCCGATGGGTGGATGCCTCAAAAAATGAGCGTCTCGTCTTGCTTCTAGCCCCAAAACAAGCGCTCTTTCCGGCTGCGCCTTCCGCGATGCACTCGCCAGCAGCGTCGGTCCGCTCGCTCCGCTCACC
>CALHXW010000269.1 GCA_938040325.1 uncultured bacterium
TGCGTAAGCGCAGGGTGTGCGTGCCCGGGCTGAGCTCAAGCGGCGATGCCTGGCGGATGGGTGTCCGTCGCCCGGTGGCAACATCGTCGACGATGAGCTCGTGGCCGGTCGGCGAGGCGACCAAGTAAACGAATCCAGGTGCTGTGGCTGCGGCGTCTTCCGGCACCGGAGTCGCGGCAGCACCGGCGGCCACTCCGAACTTGCTGAGCGTCCTGCCAGTCGATGCAAGCTCGCTAGGCTCGTCAGCCGCGATGGCAACGATCTCACGAGGGGCTACCGTCGGGGGCGCGCCCGTCTTGGTGGCCGCTGCCGCGCCAGTCTTGGTGAGCGCTGGCGCGCTCGTCTTTGTGGCCGCTGCCGCGCCCGTCTTGGTGGCCGCTGGCGCGCCCGTCTTGGTGGCCGCTGGCGCGCTCGTCTTGGTGGCCGCGGGCGCGCCCGTCTTGGTGGCCGCTGGCGCGCCAGTCTTCGTGACCGTCGGCGCGCCCGTCTTTGTGACTGCTGGCGTGCCTGTCTTTTTGACCTTGGACACGCCTGTCTTGCTGGCGGCGGTCTCGGGCGCTGGCGGAACCGGTGCTGCGGGCTTCGTCGCGGCCTCGGCTCGGGCCTTCGCTGGCTCTCGCTCGGCGGGTGGAGAGGTGCCGCGTTCGATGTTGGCGCTGGCAATCACCTCGTCGCGGTCCAGCGTCGGCGTGGCGTCACCACTGCTGAACGCGCCTGTTGCCGCCAGCGCTGCGGCCGTTACGCCCGCCGCGACCAAGGCCGCGATTGCCCAAAGCCCGCGCCGTGGCGTTGCTGACGGCACGACCACGTCGCCATCCGAGCGCGCGATGGCAGCACCAAGCGCCGCCGCAAACTCGGGTGCCGTGTCGAAGCGGGACGCTGGTTCCTGATCCAAGGCGCGCGCGATGGCTGTGTCGACGTCCGCGTGAAGCTCGGGGCGCGAGGCGCTGGCGCTTGCGAACACGCCGATGGGGACACGCCCGGTCAAGAGCTCATAGGTCAGCACGCCCAGCGCGTAGATGTCGGCTCGCTGGTCGAGTCCCTTCGCACCGGTGCGCTGCTCGGGCGACATGTAGTTGAAGGTGCCGACGATGGCGGCCGTGTTGGTCAGTGACGTCACGTCCTTGTCGTAGGGCGCATAGGCCACTCCGAAGTCCGACAAGAGCGCGGTGTCGCCGTCGAGCAGCACGTTGGTCGGCTTGAGGTCGCGGTGGATGATCTGCCGCTTGTGGGCGTAGTCGAGTGCCGCGGCAATGTCGCTGACGATGCGTGTGACCTGGGAGGTCGTCAGCTCTTTGCGCGCAAGCGCCGCCGCCACGCTGTCGCCGACAAACGGCATGACGATGTAGAACCAGTCGCCCTCCACGCCGCTGTCGCGCAGCGGCACGATGTTTTTGTGGTCGAGCTCACTCAATAAGCGAGTCTCGCGCTCGAAGCGGGCCACGATGACCGGGTTGGCCGCCGCGGCCAGCGCGAGGATCTTGACGGCGACATCCTCGCCGTCGGGTTCGGCGACGGACCGCGCGCGGTAGACGACGCCCATGCCACCGATGCCGATCAGCTCGCCCAGCTGGTAGCCGCCAATGACGCGACCGCTTAGGCCGCGCTCAGGCGCCGACGGTCCCGCGAGTCCGCGTGGTGCTGTGCCTAGCGCCGACAGGTCGACCCGCTCGCTGCACGACGTGCACTGAATCCACAGGGTGTGGACATCGGTGGTCACCTCGGCACGGCAGTAAGGACAGACGACGATCAAGCGCGACTCCGGGCGGCGTTGGGAAGGGATACGCTACACGCCGAGCAAGATGTGCGCCAAGCCGCGACACCTCAGCCAGACGCGCCCGCCCATCGTGAGAACACCCCGTGCAGCACCTTTCTTCCGTCGTCCGAGGCCGCTCCCTTCGGCCGCAACGGCGTCAGGCGTCAGGCTTTACGAAACGTCAACGCCTTGACGGTTCGTCAAGAGCGGAGGGTGGCCCTGGTCCTCTAAGGTTCTGAATTCGCTCAGTTTCGATCTTGGCACGTGGATTGCTCTTGGAGTCTGCCGAACACACGACACCTCTGGAGGTACCCATGCTCAGCACTGCACGACTTATTTTGGCATCGGCGTTGATGCCGATCTTGTTGGCGACGCCCGCCAGCGGCACCCCGACGACTCCACTCGCGGGCGGAGTCGCCGGGCCCGTCGCGGTCGAGATCGCGCCACAATATGGGGCGATGACCGCTGCCTCCGACGCGGAGGTCAACGTGATGGTGTCGGTGGAGGGCAGCGACGCTGCCGTGACACAGAGACAGCCTCTGGACCTGGCGATTGTCTTGGATCGGTCCGGTAGCATGGCCGGTGACAAGCTCACGTCAGCAAAGACCGCGGCGCTCGAGCTCCTCAAGCTGCTCGAGCCACGGGATCGCGTCACGCTGGTGACCTACTCTGATGATGTGCGCGTGGAGTCGAAGCGGGTCGCCCTCAGCCAGGGCGGCCTAAGCAAGCTGCGAGAGCAGATCCTGGCCATCCGCGACGGTGGTGGGACTGCGCTTGGGCCGGCGGTGATGCAGACCCTCGACATCTTGAGCGAGGCCAGATCCAGCGAGCGACTCGCTCACACCGTCTTGCTCTCCGACGGCCTGGCCAACCAGGGCGAGAGCAGCCCCAGCGTACTTGGTCGGCACGCCGCAGAGGCGTTCATCCGTGGCGTCAGCCTCTCAACCGTCGGCGTGGGACTCGACTACAACGAGGACTTGATGACGCAGCTCGCCGATGAGGGTGGCGGCCACTACCACTTCATCGGCGACAACAGCATGATCGCCCAGGTGCTCACCGACGAGCTCCACGGCCTGGTCGCGACCGTCGCGCGCAACGTGGTGCTGACCATCAAACCGCCCGCCGGGATGACGGTCACGAAGGTCCACGGCTACGCCATGCAGGCCGGTGCTGACGGGGCTAGCGCCAAGATCGGCTCGCTGCGTGCCCGCCAGAGCCGCGACGTCCTGGTCACCCTCCGCGGACCGATCGTCACCGGTGGGCCCACGCGCCTGGGCGTGTTCAGCATCGGCCTCAACGATCTCTTGGCCCAGGGCAGGGCGGTCCAGTGGCAAGGTGACGTCAATGTCGCGTCAGCCGTGGACGCAGGCGCCATGGCCGCGAGCGAGGTCACGGAGGTCACGGTCCGCGTCGCGGAGCTCGCCGCCGCCAGTCGTCTCGAGCAAGCCGCGCGCGACGTCGAGCGCGGCGACTTCAAGAGTGCCGCCAAGACCCTCGACACGTCGATCAAGAGCTTGAGAAAGCAGGCGAAGCGCACGCCGAGCGCCGAGCTCGACCAACAGATCGCCGACGCCGAGCAAGCCAAGAGCGACATCCGAGAGGCCCGCAAGAGTGCGACGGCCCGAAAGCGCTACGTGAAGGGCAAGAAGTCCGGCTCCTACAGCAACCGCAAGAAGGGCAAGTCGCGCCGCATCTGGAAGAAAAAGGGCGGCATCCAATGATCTCCCTTTCGCCCGTTGAGCTCCACCCGCCAGAGTCTCGGAGACGCCAGGGTGCTGGCGTCACGGTCGTGGCCTTGTTGGCTTCGCTGGTCGCTTGCGCCACGCCACACCTGGAGTCGAGTGCTCCGCAGCGGGTGCTTCAAGGCCTTGCGGTCACGAGCGCTGGTCCGCAGGCGCTGGTCGTGTCGACCGTGGCTGATGCGCCGGAGCTCGCCGACGAGCCCGTGCCGCCGATGCCAACACACCCGCTCGACGGCAAGCGGCTTCACGTTGCCGTCGTCGACCCTGCCGGCGTCGAGCACCTCGAGGCACAGGGTTTCGACATCGGCGAGATGGTGACCGGTCGCTCGGGCAGCATCGTGACCGAGCTGACCGAAGACCCCGCGTTTGCGTCCATTATCAACACGCTGCATGCCGACATCCGGCAGGTCGCACGGGCCAACAAAGGGTCGAGGGTCTCGTCGTCAGGGGGCTGGCGCCTCTTCGACAGGCGCTGGCTGCGGTCCTCGGAGATGTCGTTTCAGCTGACGGGCGTCTTCAACCGCATCGACCGACGGGCGTTCGACCCCGAGACCTGCGGCGAGACGCGCTTCCTCTACCGCCTCGCCTACGAGACCGAGCAAGCGGGCGAGACGATGCGCGGCCGGCTGCCGATGGCCATCAACGTGGTGTACTCGGTCAGCCGCGACGGCGACGCAGACTGCCAAGAGCTTGCTCGGTCATGGCATGCGCCGCAGGCCCTCGAAGGGCCGAGTCTCGTGGACTGGATGCTCGAGCGCGGAGCGCTGTCGGCGGCGCAACAGGCGCGCTGGTCGCTGAAGTCGGTCGAGACCAACACGCAGGCGATGCGGACGGTGTCGGGCGTGCGTCAGAGCATGGCCGGCAACAGCGACTACGTGCTGCGGGTGTTTGTGCCGACCGACGAGACGCGCAGCGCGTTTGAGGCAGGGCCCATGGAGAACACGCCCGACGTCGGGCGTTTGACACGGAGCCGAGCGCTGCGGAACGAGCTGGCGGCGTTTCTTTCGACACCAGAAGCGCTGGCGGCTACAGACCGAGGAACGCTGCAGCTGCCCGAGCGCTTTCTGGCACGTCGCACGACCGCCGTCGCACCGCGCGGCCTGACGCGGCTCGGAAACCGACCGTTCTCGCAGGTGCTTGACGCCGACCACTTCGGGAGCGTGGACTTCACGCGTTACGCCACGTTCTCGAGCCCGACATCCCTGCTGCGGCGGCTAGACGCAGCGTCCTGTGCAGGCTGCCACCAGAGCCGCGCCATCTCGGGCTTTCACCACGTCGGAGCGGAGCGCACGCCAACGTTCGGCGCCCTGTACACGGGCATCTCGCCGCACCTAACCGGTGACCTGAAGCGTCGGGAGGCCTACGTCGCGGCTATAGCGGTGGGTGACACGCCCGACGAGATGCGTCCGCTCCCCGAGACCCAAGGCACCGGCCGCGGGTTCGGCGCACCGTGCGGCACGGGAGAGCGCGCGTACGAGGCGTTGACCTGTGAGCCTGGCCTGACGTGCATGCAGCTCGAGGACGAGGAGATGGGGACCTGCATCGAGGAACACGCTCTCGGCGCACCGTGTCACTATGGAAAGGTGCGGACTCGCAAGAACTCCCGCCGCGACTGGGTCAGCGGTCTGCAAAAGCCGGGCTGTGACAACGGGCTCTTGTGCTACGAGAACCGCTCGGGCTTTCCCCAGGGCATGTGCTTTAACCACTGCGAAGACGGTGATGCCGACAGCGTCTGCACGCAGTCGCTCGACCTCGACTACTTCCAGGCGTGCCTGCGCCACGGAAAGACCGAAGCGGCGTGCCTAGCGAAGTACCTCTACCCGATGGGCCAGCGTCGGTGCGATGCCGACACAGCCTGTCGCCAGGACTACGTCTGCGTGCTCTCAGACGACGGCAAGACCGGTGGCTGCGAGGCCCCCTACTTCGTCTACCAGCTTCGAATCGACGGCTACCCGCACGGGCGCTGAGCGTCCCACGTCAACCTTCCGATTCGTGTTCCAAAGGAGTTCACCATGACGGCATCCGCGCACGAGAGCCCTCTTTCCTGTCGGCTCGACTGTGACTGATGCGCCGAACTGGTTGATCGCCGCCAGCTCGCTAGAAGATCACCGACAGCCCGCCGGAGCCGTGGAACGGGGCGTCGCCTAGCGAGCCCAGCTCGTAGAGACGGCGGGCGTCCGACAGGCGAAGCTCGAGCATGGCGAAGAGGTTCAGCTGGTCGCTGAGACGGAACTCGACGGCGCCGCCGACCGTCAGCTGGATACCTTCCTGGCGACCGAGCTTCCGGGTGACGGGCTCGGCGTCGGGGTCCGCCGCTGCCTCGAGGTCGTCGACGACCGTCGTGAGGCTCAGCTCGTCGGAGTAGCCGAGCGCTGAGATGCGGCCGGTGATCGCGAGGACCTCGCTGATGACGAGCGAGACCTTGGGCAACACGCGCAGGAAGTAGGTGTCGCGGTCGTCGAAGCCGAAGCCGCCGCCGAGTCCGACGTCGATCGACGCAACGATCGGACCGAGCTCTAGGAAGGTCCACTGGAAGCGTGCCTCGAGGTCGGTGATGGCGTCGGTGGCGTTCTTCAGCAGGACGCTCAGGTCCATGCCGCCGCCAATGCCGAGGTCGAGTCGCGCGCCGAATGCGTTCGGCCAACCCAGGAAGACCTCGCCGGTCACGGTGCCGCCGGGGATTGCGCGCGCGGACCACGCCATCGCGCGCTCACGCTCGAAGAAGCTACTGCTGGTCACGCGGCGGGTCGGGCCGTTCGCCCGCTGGACGGTTCCCTGGGGGGCTTGAGCGAACGACGCGGGCGAGGCGATGGGTGCTGCGGTGGTTCCCGGGGACTGGACGATGACCACGGTTGGTGCAGCGGTCGATGCGCCCGAGACGGTCTCGTCGGGCTTTGGAGTTGGCGTGATAGCCGCCTTGGGGGCCGCGACGACGGGCTTCGGCGCGGGTACGATGGCCTTCGGGGCTGCGACGACCGGCTTGGGCGCGACGGCGGCGGCTGTTGGCGCCTCGATGGTCGGCTCCAAGAGCTCGACGACGGGTTTGGGCGCTGGAGCGGCGGGCGTGGGCGTGGGCGCGACGGGCGTGGGCGCGGGCGCTGGCGCAACGGGCGTGGGCGCTGGAGTGGGCGTGGGCGCGACGGGCGCTGGCGCGACGGGCACGACGGGCGTGGGCGCTGGCGCGACCGGGGTGGGCGCTGGCGCGACAGAGGTGGGCGTGGGCGCGATGGGCGTGGGCGCGACGGGCGTGGGCGCTGGCGCGAC
>CALHXW010000270.1 GCA_938040325.1 uncultured bacterium
ACTCAGGCGCAATCACCACCGACTGCGTCTGGTAGATGTAGTGGCTGTTGAAGTTCATCGTCGTCGTGGTGCCACACGTTGTCTGCGTCGGCATCGCGTAGTTGTTGGTGTAGAACCGAGCGTCTGCCGAGACCGTCGAGACGTCGGTGTCGGTGCGAACGACTTCGTCGGCCTCAGGACAGTGAATCCGCGAGCCACCCGAGAGCATGTTGAACTCGTCGCCAGCGTCCGGGCAGGAGGCCGTGTAGTAGACGTAGAGGTAGGACTGCCAGTCGTTTCGGATCGACCAGTGCTGCTGGCCCGTTGGTATGCCGCCTTGCCAGTACGCGTTGCTCGTTGGGAACTGGTCACCGCTGCAGTCGAGATCCTTGGCGTAGCGGACGTAGTGGGTGTGCGTCGTGCCTGCAGGCGGGTAGTAGTTGTACGCGGTGGAGGTTCCGGTGTGCGTGTACACCAACGTGCACTCGTCGTCTTTGTAGTCGGACACGAAGTCGTCTTCGGTGATGGCTTGACCAGCGAGGCTCGGGATATTGCACGCATAAAGCTCCGGCTCGCAGCCCGTGCCGCCATACAAGCTCTGCGAATAGACGCGCGCCGTGGAGACGTCGTTGTCCACGGTGATCCAGTGGAAGAGATCGGTCGCTTCAATACCGCCGCTGTACAGGATCGAGCGATGGTAGAACTGGGCGCCGAGTCCCGGAGGATTGGGCCACCAGTAGTTGCTCAGGCTCAGGCCGCCGTCTGCGGTTGGCGTGTCGTCGCAGTACGCTTCGCAGTAGCTCTGGTTGGTGGTGATCGGGCAGTTGGCAGCAGGTACGGTAAGCGTCGCGGTGCCGGTGTCCTCGTCGCCTGCGGGCATGACGCCTTCTTCGGTCGTGTTGATCGTCCAGTCCAAGGACGCAGCGACAGACGTCGACGTGCAGGGCACGGCCATGAAGAAGTAGTAGTACCGGTAGGAGAGCGTGAGACCCGGCATGTAGGTCCACTGTCCCTGCGACGTGGCGTCGGTGAACGTGATCGACGTCGGCAGGGCATCCCAGGTCGCGAGTCCGGCGGGCGCGGTCACGTTGCCGTCAAACGAGCTGGAGGTCGACGTCCCTAGCCACTTCGCGCCAGGAATCGTTGGCATGTCGACGGTGATGACCGGGTCTTCCCACAGCTCGTTGCCCGCCGTCCGCTGAACGCGGCCGCGAACCTGGAAGACGCGATAGAAGTCGCCCGTTGGCGACTCGGTGCAGCTGCCGCCGTTCTCCGAGAGGTACGTGTTCTGCTGATAGACCCACCACGCGACCGTGTAGACGTTTTCGACCACCACGGGGCGTGTGATGACCGTGTTCTCGCTGTCGGTCTTGTTGTCGATGGTGCACGACTCGCCGGTGGTGCCTTCGTAAGTCCCGCCGAACGTTCCGCTGATCGTCTCGGGGTTGTTGCCCGGGTCGTAGTAGGCGCAGCGAGGGATCGCGTTGATGTTGAACTGTCCGGCGATGGCGCCGGCAGACCCATCCATCGACGTCGCGGTGAACGTGCAGACCTGGTTGGTCGTCGTGTAGTTGCCGGTGCACGACGGGTTGCCGAAGAGCGGGGTGTGCCCTGTCGCGCTAGTGTACTGCATGCCGACGGGCAGCGTGACGACGACCCGGCCTGGCGCCAGGGCACCCGCACTCACCGAGTAGTTGACCTTGAAGGACTGTTGCGAGTCGCACGCCCACGGGTTCGCGACGTCCTTGATGTCAAAGAGGGTGGTCGGCGGGTTGGTGCATGCCGCGTGGGCGTCGCCGCTCGGGAGCAGCATCAGCGCCAGCATGACGGCCGTGGCACCGCTAGCGAGCCGTCCAAGGCCGCGCAGGAACCCTGGCACGGACGCTCTCCCCGAGACGTTGTGCGTTGCCACATCACTGACGGCGATCGATTGGACAGCCATTCCGGTTCCCCTGCGATTCATCTCGCAACCCCTACTTCGACATTCGCTGTTTGCTGACGCTGAGGCGTCAGTTCGCGCAGATACGCTGGCGGGACGCGGCCGTCGGCCACGCTGCCGATAACCTAACGGTCGATGAACCGCAGGTCAACACGGCTTAACCACTTGGTCGATAACGCGTTGCGTCAGAGTCTTGGGCCGGTTTCTCTCGTCAGCGCCAGTTGCCGACGAGAACGAACGGCGCCCAAAAATACGGGTGTGAAAAATTCCTCTCCGCGACGGCCTTAACGGGATCGTCAACACCCGGCGGACGAAATCCCCGATCGCGATGAGTCGCGGTGGCGATATCCGCAGGCGACAGGCGCCTCAATCGCCGCTGCGCCGTTGCCAAGGCGTCTGCCTTGGGCTTGCCCTCCAGCCGCGCACGGTAGAGCTCGGCCATGAACAGCGAGGTGCTCTCGTCGGCGACGCGCCACAGGGTGGCCACAACCGACTTGGCCCCGAGGTCAATCGCCATTGCGGCAAATCCCTCAAGCTCTCGACCTTGGCCTGCGACTGCGGTCTCGCAGGCCGATAGCGTCAGCATCTCCACGTCGGCGAGGCTGTGGCCGTCGTAGCGGATATCGGCCAGGCTCTTCTTCGCGCCGTTGCCTAGCAGCAAGAACGAGTCACGCTCGGTGCCGGGGCGAAACACGAAGTGGGTCGCGATGTGGATCATCGGCGCTCCACCTTCGAACGCGTCGGTCAGCGCGTCTTCGTCGAAGCTCGCGTCGAGGGCGATCGTGCCGGGCAGGAGACCCTCGTCCTTGTCATCACGCTGCACAATGAGCTCCAGCTCATTGGGCACAGCGGGGAGCGCGACGAAGCCGTCGACGGCGGCGCTGGCTCCCATCGCGGCGACCCGAGGCTTGTCCGCTGGGAGATCCTTGAGCTTGTCCTTGGCGACCTCGGTGTAGCGGACGATCTGGTAGGCGTCGACGAGGTAGCCATCGCCGTTGTGCAGCGCCGCCAGCGGGATATACCGCAGGCTCCCGTCGAGCGAGACGACGAGCGTCTTGGCGTCCGCGGCCTCAAGGTCACCCGCCACGGGCTCAATCAGCGAGCGATAGAGGCGCTTGGCCATCGGCACCGGGTCGCTCGTTGGGTCTTGGAGCTGCTCGCGGAACGTGGCGATACGCTGCCTGAGGACCTTGCGGGCCAACGGCACGGTGCGCGAGACTTGGGTGTCGGGGGTGGTGAGCAAGATGTGCAGGGCGCCAGAGACCTGGACGAAGTGGAGCATCACGGCACCTGGCCCAAGCTCGCGAAGGGTGCCCTGAATCGCGCGTAAGCGGTCGAGCTGTCGCGCACCCAGCTCGGCGTTGTCGTCGTCGCCGCTTCCTTCGCGCAGCAGCGCCGACACCGCCTCGTCGAACGCCACGCGGCCCGCTTTCAGCTGCTTGCGAAGTCGCTTGAGGGTCGCCTGCTCCGTGTCGGAGAGCCTCTCGCCGCTCCGCTTGCGCTCGATGAGGCGCCGGTAGGCCCGCGACGTCTTCACCAGCGAGTCAACGTCGGCGATGAATGTCTCGGCGACCGACTGCTCCGCGGCCGTCTTAGGGAGCTTGTCGGTCTCGCGCGCAGCACCTCTGCGGGCCCAGGCGTCGACCTCCTCCGAGCGCAGCAGATCGACCACAGCGCTCGCCTCGGGCAGGCGCCCCTCATCGATGAGGCGCGCGGCTAACCAGCGGTAGACCTGCTCACGGGAAGCGACGTAGCGGGTCTCGGCTGCACTCGAGACGCGTCCCGCTTCGCCCCGCAACGACTGCAGCACATCCACCGCGAGCTTCCCGACCGCAACGGCACGAACGGACTGCCCACGCTGATGCAGCACCTGAGCCCATGCGTAGAGTGCCCGCCACCTTAGCTCCGGGCGGTCAAACTCAAGCGCAATCGTCAGCGCCTGCTTGACCGCGTCCTCGCGGGCGGGCTCGTCGCCGCCATCGTACGCCTGGTCAGCACGCTCTAGCCAGGCCGCCGCAACTTCTGGGTGGTGGCTTCCGTAGGTCTGCGTGAGGTGGACAAACGCTTGGTCAAGTGCCGTCCGCGCCAGCTTGTGCTCGCCGGCTCGCCGCGCAGCGGACGCGAGCCCCAACGCCATAGGGCCGGACGCTTCGTGCCCCTGCGGATAGGCCGCGGCCAGGCGTGCGCGCGCGTCTTCTAGGCCTGCGATCGCTTCGGCCGGGGACTGACGGGCCTTTGCGGCCGAGACATTGAAGCAGGCGATGGCCGTGACGGCCGGGTCCTCAGGAGGTGAGTCTCTGAGCACTTCGCGGTGCTTGCGATAGAGCTGCTCAGCAGCCTCATGGTCACCGAGGTTGTCGAGCAACACCGCGAGATCGTTGGTCGTGGCGGCTGTGAGTGCGTGGTTGAGTCCGAGGTACCTCTCCCGCACCTCAAGCGCTCTTCGGAGCATCTCTTCGGCGTCTCGGTACCGTCCCAAGCGGACGTAGAGGTTGCCGAGACGCGCGTACGACCACGCGACCTCTGTGGTCGACGTGTCGTCGAACTCTTGCCGCATCGCCAGCGCGCGCAGGTAGGTGGCTTCCGCGTCCTCAAGATCGCCCATCGCAGCGTCGACGTCGCCTTGGTGGTCCACAACGATGGCCTCGGCAAGCTTGACGATGCGGTCACGGCCCCACACGGGCTCGGCAAGCGGCTCGCCGAGCAGCTTGGTCGCGGCGGCATAGCGTGCTCGTGCCTGTTGGTAGCGGCGGAGGTAGAAGTCGGCTCGCCCGACCGTGTGTTCTGCGTAGGCCTTTGGCACCTCATCGCGCGCCTGGTAAGCACGGTGCACGGCCAACACGTCAAGCGCTGCGTGACGCGCTGCAAGGTAGTCGCGCGCCTTCATGCAGTGGGTCGCATCTCGCCTGAGCTCACGCTCGGGCGCCAGGTAGTCGTCATCGAAGCTCTCTGACGGCGGCTGCTGGACGTCACGCTCGACCGACCTCACGGAGGTCTGGATGCCACCGGCCGTGCTCATCGCGAGGGCCTCGATGAAGTCGGCGGCGCTCTGTCCGCGACGGTACGCCGGCACGCGCGTCGTCTGTCGCTTGGCGGCTTCGGGAAGGTCGTTGAGGATTCGCCGGCCGTTGTCGGCGAACGCGAGCCACCACGCGACGCTGTTGCCGTTGGCGTCAACGGCATCCGGGTCTGCCCCGGCGGCGAGCAGCAGCTTGATCGTCGCCCCGTGGCCCTGGCGTGCGGCAAGATGAATCGGCTGGAGACCTGCGGGCCTACCCTTTGCAAGCGGGTGCTCAGGCGCTGCGCCAGACGGGGAATCGACTCGGACCCCTTGCGCGAACAGCCAGTTGATCACTGCCTGCTGGTCCCCAAGTGCCGCGTGGTGAATCGGCGCTAGGCCGTCGGCACCGCGGCGGTTCAGTGCCTCGGGGTCGGCGGCAACAAGGGCTTTGACGGTGTCGAGGGCACCGATGCGTGCTGCAAAGCGCGCGTCGATGGTCAGCCCCGGCTGCGAGAACGCCGCCAGGAACTCCGGCCGACCGTCGTTGAGCGCCATGTCTCGTACGGTCGCGCGCTGATGCACAGCGTCGGGACTCGCGCCCGCGCCCAAGAGCAGCCGAGCGATTGCGGCACGTCCGTTGGCGACAGCGGTCATCAGCGGCGTCCGGCCATCCGCATCGAGCGCGTTGAGGTTGGCGCCCAGAGCGATCAGCAACCGAAGGACCACGGAGCGGCCATAGGCCGACGCTTCATGAGTCGCGGTCCGGCCATTCGCCTTCTTGCTATCGACATCGACGCCGCGGCGGACCAACAGCTCGACCATCGCGAGCTCTGCCCGCCCGGCCGCTGCGACAAGGGTCTTGCCCGCCGTTGCGGGCAGGGTGGCTCCGTGCTCGAGCAGAACGTCGACGACCCGTGGGTGCATCGCGTGCAGTGCCCTGGCGAGCGCCGGCGCCAGCTCGTCGCTGAACGCGCGCTGCCGGTAGGGACTCGCCAGCAACAGCTCGACGACGTCCACAGCGCCGACTGAAGCCGCCGCACCGAGGGCCGTCACGCCTTTGTCATCGGCGACGTTGCTCAGCGCTCCTGCGCGGAGCAGGAGCCGGGCGTGGTCGACTCGGCCGTTCGTGGCGGCATACCAGAGAGCCGTTCGCGCGCTCCCGTCTGCCGCCTCAACGTCGGCGCCCGCAGCGAGCAGGGCGCGGGTGGCTTCGAGTCCTCCGCGTTGCGCCGCAAGGTGCAGCGGGGCGAGCTGAGAGCTGTCTCGTGCATCGACGTTTGCGCCAGCACCGACCAGGAGTCGGATCGTCGCGCGCGAGTCGGTCAGCGCGGCCGCGTGCAGAGGTGAGTCCTCGCCGTCGGGTGTGTTCACAGCGGCTCCCGCCTTGAGGAGGACCGCTAGCGTGGCTGAGTGTCCGTGTCGAGCCGCTTCCCATGCCGCGAGCCACGGACGTGCATGGTCGGCTGCGCGATCGACGAGCGCTCCGCCTGCGATGAGGGACGCTGCGGCGCGTGCTCGGTCCAGCGTCGCGGCGAGGTAGAGCGGCCCCTGGCCTTGGACGTTGTGTGCGTTTGGGTCGCTGCCAGCGTCGATGAGCAGCTCGATCGACCCGGTCCGGTCGAACCGGACGGCATCGTGTAGCAGCCCACGCGCGGCGTCGTCGCGGGCTCGTGCTGCGGCGCCCCCGCTGAGCAGTGCTTGCACCGTGTCCCGGTGCCCTCCCCAGAGTGCTGCGCTTAGCGGTGAGCGGCCATTGTTGTCGCGGCTACTCGCGTGAGCCCCTGCTTTGAGCAGCGCGTTGACGACCCGCAGGCGCCCACGATAGGCCGCTCGGTGAAGGGGCGTCTCGTCGCGTGCGGTCCGCACGTTGGGGTCGGCACCGGCGCGCAAGAGGTGCGCGGTCGCGCGAAGGTCGCCACGCTCCGCGGCATAGTGAAGTGTGGTCCAGCCGCGACAGTCGACCTCGTCGATAGCGGCGGTGCCCTCGATGACGTCATCGATGCTCATCGCGGCCAGTGGAAGGCCTGCCCGTGCACGCGTGGCGCGTTTCGTTTTCGGGCGTGCCCCGCGGAGGGCTTCATGGGCGATCGTGATGTCGTCAGCCGGCACGTCGGCCATCGTCTCCAGCGTCGCCAGCAGACGTCTTGAGGCATCGGCTGCATCATCGGGCTGATGATTCTGCCGTGCGACCGCTGCTCGAAGCTTGAGTGCGTCGACCTTGATAGCGGGGCGAGGGCCGATCGCGATCGCACGCTCGAGGTCTGCGGCGGCAACCGCTGGGTCGACACGGCCTGGGAGCCCGTCGGTCACGCGGTCGATCAGGCAGCTCGCTGCGGCGTCACGGTAGTAGTCGATCTTCGGGTAGGTGGTGAGCAGGGTGTCGTAGTCGCAGTGCTCGCGCCCCGTGCCGACGAGCGCCGTTGGGTTCAAGCTGTCGTGAACCAGCGCCTTCACCCACAACCCCTGCGCGTCGTTCGATGCCAGGCCGAACATTGCCCACAGCAGCGGAGACGTGCTCGCACTGTAGGCTCTCATGGTCGCGGGCATCTCCAGCAGCTTTTGACGCGCCGCATCGCTGAGAGGCCCTCGATGGTCAACGCGCTGGACGAGCTCGCCAAGCAGCCGCAGCGGTCCTGCGGCCTCAATTCCGTCCGTCGAATCGAGTCCGACAATGACCGCAGAGAGGTCCACCGGTCGGGTCTGAAGCTCGCCAGCAAGCTCCTCGATCGCGGCAACGACGGCCGGTGCGGTTGCAGGCTGCTCGCTGCTGGCAAGCACCTCGGCGGCATCACCGATCGCGACCAGCTGGAGCCTCAGGCGCTGGTCTTGTCCGATGGTGCCGCGGAGCACCGCCTGGTAGCCCGCGTCTCTTGCTGCATCGAGCGACGCGACCGCTGGGTCCCTGAGCCCTGTCTCGTCGCGCAACGGCGTGTGACCGAGCGGTAGCCACAGCGGATCGCCGCGAACGGGCGTGCGTATCTGACCTGTCCGGACCAGGGCGTTGGAGGCAATCTCCCGCATAGCTGCCGCCAGCTCCGGCTGAGACTCGCTGGCAAACGCGCCGACTGCGATGTTGCGGATAGGCGGACCCGAGGCACATGCGCTTGCGGTGACGCAGGCCGCAGCAGCGACCACGGCAAGCAGCGCCTGGCGACTCGGGCGGGACCCCCTCAACGCAGCGTTCCGATGATCGTGGCGCGATCGACGCGGCACTGCCCGCCGAACGCCACGACCTGCGGCGCCCCGAGTGCTTTGCACGAGCCGGCGACAGCGCTGCCGCCGGCGTCGGACACGCCAACGCGGACGAGGGCATCGCAGTGCTCCCAGTGGGCCGGCTCTGACAGCGCGCCGTCCAGCGTGTCGACAAGCATCAACACCGTGTCGACTCCGTGGTCGGGAAGGCGGGCTTCGACGTAGCGGACGCCAGTGGCCCACCCGGTTGGCGAACACGTCACGACGCCAGCTTCCGGGTCGCCATCGACCGCCAGTCGGTGAAGCTCGCTCCAGCCGCACGGGCAACCTCCGGCACGCGGGCGAGGGGGCATCGGCGGCAGCATGCCACCGCCCGAGGCACGAACACGTGGTGGCTTGCCCTTGCAGCCGAACGCGCTCGAGGTGCGGACGGACTTTCCTGCGACCCGGTCGAGCCAACCACCAATGGACGCGGCGGCAGACCGCCAGCGTCGGGACTCGGTCTTGAAGCGCTTGCGCCAGTCGCTGCTGTCTGCAGGCTTCGACGAGGCCATCCAGCGGGCGATCGTCACCAGGGTTGCGTTGTGCTTGAGCGCGGCCTTCACCTCGTCGGGGGCATTCTTGGCGTAGTCCTCGGCGGCCCGAAAGGAGGCTTGAGCGTCGTCATGGTCGCCCTGGTAGAGCTGCGCACACCCCAGCGTCGACAGGGCTGCGAGCTCGCCAACGCCCAAGTTTCGAGCCTCGGACGCGAGCTTTGCTGCCTCGTCCAAGCCCGGCAGGCGACCACTGCGCTGCGTGCTGCTGCCGCTTGGGCCAGAGGGTTCGTCCCAAAACGCCGTGTGTCGCGGAAACACGGGTAGGCAGCTAAGCGGTGCTACCGCGGCGCCAGGCACCTTGGTGACGCTACGGAAGGGGCTCGCGCCTGCGTGCTCGAGCACGAGGGCTTGGGCTTGCAGGAGCTTGAACTCCGCAATGGGCTCAACGTGCTTTTCGAGGTGCGCGTTGATCCAGCGGAGCAACGCGATGGCCTTACCGGTGTGGTAAAACGTCAACGAGACGGCCGTGTCGTAGAGGCTCTCGTAGACGTCGAAGGTCTTGAGCACATCGCGCATGCGCTGCTTGCGCTCGGTGCGGGCGTCGACATTGACGTGTGCGTGAACGTTGAGGAAGAGATCGAGCGCGTTGTCACATGCGAGACGTCGGGTCGCGTAGCCTGCTGCGGCGGCAAAGAAGGCGCCTCGCGCGTCCGCACGGGCTTCGACACTCGCTCCGCCGGACTTGGTGGTGATGCGACCCTGCCAGTCGAAGTCGGCTACCCGGTGACCCAGCTCATGACCAATGACGAGTCCGAGGAAGTCGTCGCCATAGACGGCGCTGTCGCGGGCAACCTCCAGCAGCGTGTGGGTGACGTACACGGTCGGCGCGCCGGTGCGTGCTGGGCAGATAAACGCGTGAGGCGGAAAGGGTTGTCCGCTCTTGAGCTTGGCCGCGGGCCCAAGAACAGCGAAGTTGGTCTCGCGGCCTGTGCTGCCGTAGACCGCGCCGTAGACGCGCTTCCAGACGCCGTGCGCCGTGATCGCCAGCGGGGTGGAGTCGACACGCTCGACACCTGGTCGCGAGGCCTCTGCGCAGAGATCGGCTGCCGCTGCGGGCGAGGCGACCGCGCACACCAGCGCCGCGGCCCCGAGGATGGCCCGCGTCAGCAAGCGACGGCGCTCGCTCATGGCGACACCACAAACGTTGCGGTGCTGAGCTGGCCGTACGAGTCGATGCAGGTCAATGACGTGGTCTCGCCGGGCGTGCCGGTGTCGAGGGCGAAGATCGTGACCTCTAGCGGCCCAAAGGCGGGCGCTTGGACATCGGTGGGCACGGCATCGACCGGTGTGCCGCCGGTGCTCACGTCAAAGCTCGCGGAGGCAGTCGCCTGGCAGGTCGAGATGACGCCCTCGGTCAGCACGACCACATCGATGCTCGACCCAGGAAGGAGGGCTGCGCCTGTGGGCGCGATCACGGGAGGTCCGGCAACCTCGATGGTGGTTGCAGCCGACAGCCCGCCGGCCGTGACGGTGATCACCACCGTGCCCGGCGTGTCCGGCGTGTAGAGCGCGATCGCCGTGGCGGGGTCGGTGTTGGCGAGGGTGACCGTGTCGTCGCTGACGCCGCCTGTGAAGTTTCCGCTGCTGGCAGCCAGGGCCACCGTCGGCGTGTCGCCCGTGTTGCCGCTCGCCGTGATGTTGAGCACGGCGGACGCGCTGCCATCGGCCGGCAGGTAGGCGTTGTTGCCGGGGAGCTCCGCGACGAGTGAGAGCGCGTCCAGCGAGGTCCCGGTCTGAGCGGGTATCACCAGGTCGATGACAGACTCGTTGAACTGACCGTAGGTGTCGACGCAGGTCACCGTGACGGCACCAGCCTCGTCCGCGTTGCTGTCAGCAGCGACCGTCAGTCGGTAGGTCCCGTCTGCGCTCCGTGTGACATTGGTTGGCGCTGCGCCAAGAGCAGCACCTTCGTGCGAGACCGTGAGGTACTCCGCGCTCGATGCCTGGCAGTAGTCGACCTCACCGCGACCGATGACCGTCAGCTCCACGCTCCCGCCTGGCGTGAGCGTTGCCCGACCGGGTGCGACCGTAGGCGCACCAGCGGCCACGACGATGGCCGTCGCGACGATGTTGTCGACCGTGGCGGTGATCACGAGATCGCCGTCGGCGTCTGCGTAGAAGAGAGCTGTCGCACTGGCATCGGCCTCAGCGCTGACGGCGTTGAGCGTGACGTTGTCGCCGGTCTCAACGCCTTGGAAACGACCCGCGCTCGCGTCGAGGCTGACCACGGCCGTGTCGGCCCTGCCCATGCCCGTGACGGTGATCACGGCGGCAGCGTCTCCGTTGGCGGGCAGCGAGGTCTTGCCTTCCGGGTAGGTGACCGTCAGCTCGAGGCTTGTGATGGCGACGTTGGGCGTCGTGTCCACGTCGACGACGAGCTGGCCGAACGGGTAGCGGTTGCCGCAGGCATCGATCGCATCGACCGAGACGGTGACCTTGCCGTCATCGCCAAGCTGCGAGCTGTTGATGAGGTCGTCGTAGCTCAAGGTCGCGTTCCAGCTCTTGAAGTTGAACTCGGACTTTGTTGCCGAGACGCCGCCGACCAGAACCTCGCGAATGGCCAAGTCGTCGTCATGCAAGGTCGTGCCTCGGACATCGAGCGAGTCGCCGCGGGTGAGCGGTTCGGTCGGCTCGGTGAACACGACCGTGCCTTGAACGCGGCTGGACTCGATGGTGAACGGACCGTCGGTCGGGCAGTCGAGGGTCGACGGTGCTGGGTCGTCACAGGCCGAGAGGCCTCCGGCCACGACCATAAGCGCGATTAGAAGATGGCGTGTTGGGTTGTGTTTAATCATCGCAAGAGCCCCGCAGCACCCTTGGCGCCGATTCGGAAGAACGAGGGAGAGAGGTTGATGACCACTCCCATGCCGAAGACAAAGCGGTTATCGGTCGGGATGTCGCCTTGGATAGGTGAGCCGACGCCGAGCCCTTGGCTGAGCCGTTCGACTCGCCGAAGCGTCGCGGTCAGGCCGATCGCAAACGCCTCGGTGAGCTCCCACTCCGCGCCGATATGAACTGACTTGAGCCAGTCGAGGTCACCGTTGCCGTTGGTGCTGAGCAACCCGATGCCGAAGTACGGGTTGAAGCAGAACGGGGCGTTTTCGCAGCCTGTTGCTGGGCGCCCGCCGCTATCGAGGTAGGGCGAGTAGCCGATGACCAGATCGAGGTCCATGAGGTTGGTGTCGTCGACCGCGATCTCCGCCTGCTGGCTGTTGGGCTGAGTGACCTTCTGGTAGGTCTGCTCGACACCGCCAAAGAACACGCCGGCGATGCCCATTCGGAAAGCACCCGAGTACGTCTTCTCGATCCAGAACTCGACCTCAAGGGGGTCACCAACAGCTTCGCCGGCGAGGGTCTTGAGCGTGATGTTGAGCGGCGCCAGTCCGGGGCGTCGCGGTGCGAAGACGCGGGTCGTGGCGATGACCTTTGGCTCGGCGTCGCCGCCGCCGAGGTTGAAGCCGCCCTGAGGCTCAAGCCTGAGGTTGCCGCGTGTCCCGGGAACCCAGCTGCCAACGTCGCCGCCGAGCGAGATGCCGACCTTGCGGTCGTCGGTGTGGAGCACGTGCACGAAGAAGTAGCGGTTGGGCTTGGTGAGTCGCGTGTTCTCAGGGCGCATGTCGTAGCTGATGGCGCCACCCGTCGCGTCGACGCAGACCACGATCATGTCCGCGTGAGGTAGCACGGCAGGTGGGCATGCCAGGGCAGGGTCGTCAGCGTCAGCAACGGCCGGATCGGTAGCGGCGGCCGCCATGACTGTTGGTGGCGTCTCGACGGTCGGCGTCACGCGCCGCGCAGGCGGCCCGAAGTTGCCTTTGGGCAGCACGGGCCACACATGGACCGAGCCATCCGGTCCGGCCGCATAGAGTCGGTAGCGGCCAGCGAGCTGGCGGGCGGCTTTGGCGTTGGCGCCGTCGAGCTTCAAGCCACCGATTGCGTCGACCCAGTGCCAACGCACCGGGCGCACGTCGCTTCCGGCATGCTCGAAGGCGAGCGCCGCAAGCTTGGCGGCAGGTGGCCCGCTGGCTCCCCAGGTGACCGAGGCACCGTCGCTGGCAAGGCTTGCCCCGCCTTGCTGGCGGATCGCAGCGGGCTTGAGATGCACCGACCCGGCGTCGCCGAAGTCGAGCTCCAGCTCCCGGGGATCGACCA
This sequence comes from uncultured bacterium, assembly GCA_938040325.1. Taxonomy (GTDB): domain Bacteria; phylum Myxococcota_A; class UBA9042; order PHBI01; family PHBI01; genus CALHXW01. The sequence goes on from CALHXW010000270.1 coordinate 12,857, forward strand.
TCGCCCAAAGTGTTGGGCACGACGCCTGTCCGACCGGAACAATCGCCGAGTTCGTCACCTGAACACGGCACGGCAACGCTGCGAATAGCCCGGCGAGCTTACCTTGCGACCCGTCCGCGACGGCCGCCTCCCCGAGCGGGATCGACTGGTTCGCGAGATCGATCGGCGAAAAAGGCGTCTGAGCTGCAGCGGTGGCTCCGCTAGCGACGACGCATAAGCAGGTCAGTGCTCTGCGAAGCACGAAGACGGTCATGGCACATCCTGAGAGCGGGGAACACGATCCAAAGCACGTTCGTGGCGTGGCGGCAAGCGACCACGCGTGTCGGCTTCAGCGGTTAAAGTTTGTAGGGAGTTTAGCCGGCTTTCTCATAAGAATCCGGCTGCGGACGGCAGATTTGCCGTTATTGACGCGGTTGTCCTCGTCACAGCGACCTCAACGGCCGCTCGGATCGATGCAACATGCAGCTGCGCTGCGGCAGGAATACGTGAACAGGTCGGTCCGAATCCCCGGCAGAAACTCGGTGGCACGCTGCGTGAGCATGCCCCTAGCCATAACGTCCATTATCGAGCAGTATTCCGGCCTTGAGCAAAGACACTGCCATCGATAAGCCTGCTGCGCCGCGCAGCAAGCGAGCCAAGTTCTATCGCCTAGGTGCGCTCGTCGCGCTTCTTGTAGGGCTGGTCATCGCCGGCATTGCAAGCGGCGTGACCGACGACCTCAGCGTCGAGTCGTTCCGCGAGGCGATTGTGGGCTTTGGGCCGTGGGGGATTGTCGCCTACATCGGCTTCTTCTGTGTGGGATTGCTGGTTCAGGTGCCTGGCTGGATCTTCATCGGGGCTGCGTCGCTCGTCTGGGGGAAGTTCCTTGGCGCGGCGATCGCACTCCTCGGGGGCGTCATCGCCGTCATGTTCAGCTTCTTTCTCGTACGCAGCGTCGGTGGCAAACTACTGACCGAGATCGACAAGCCGTGGATGAAAAAAATCCTCGCCAAGCTCGATGAGCGACCGATCCGGACGATGACGATTCTTCGGATGGTGGTGTGGGTGGCGCCGCCGCTGAACTATGTGTTGGCGCTCAGCAACGTGCGACCGCGCGACTACTTCATCGCTGCGGTCGTTGGCCTCACACCGGCAATGTTCGTCCTGTGCTACTTCTTTGATGAGATCGCGCGTTGGATTGGCTGGACGAGTTGATGGCAGGACGACACCCCGCTCGTCGTCCATTGATGGCGCTTGGCGTCAGCAGCTGCCCGAGCCTACGGGGCAGTGGCGCCCAGCAGAGGCGCGAGAGCTTCAGCCGCTGCCGCGAGTGTGGTCTCTGGAGAGGCGACGTCATCACCTAGCGTCCGGAGGTAGACCGCCTCGATAAACCCGAGCCAACCACGAGCGGCCAGCTCGTGGGCTTGGCTTCCCAGCGGCGCGATGAGCGTCTGGTGTGCGTCAGCAAGCAGTCCGGTGACCTCAGGGTCGCCGTCAAGCCCGCTCGTGAGCAAGAAGCGCAGTGCATCGGGACGCTTCGCGGCGAAGCGCGCGTAGGCGGCAGCAACCTCGGTCGACCAGCCCGTCGGCGCTCCCGTTGGGAAGCTCGCTTCTGCCGCAAAGTCGTTGGCAACCGCCTCAAGCACGGCCAGATACAGCGCGCGCTTGCTCGGGAAGTAGTGGTAGAGGAGGCCGGGCGACATCTCACACAGCTCGGCAACGCGCGTGACACTGACGTCCGCATACGGCAGTGCAGTGAAGAGCCCCAGCGCATGACGCATGATGAGCGCTCTACGCTTTGGTGTACCTGCTTTCTTGGTTTGTGCTGCCACGCAGCAATCAAACACCTCGGGCCCGCATCTGTAAACAAGAGACAGCTGCGGTGCGGTGCGACATGAAACGAACAAGCCGGCGGAGTGACCCGTGGCTAGACCTGTGCGACAGAAGTTCTGATGTTGGATCGCGTCGTATTGGCGTGAGGCCAAGGAACGAGGACCGAGGACCGAGCCTATCGAGATACGCGAACGACGAAGTGACCCCGGGATCAATACGGCCGAGCAAAACCTATCAAAACTTCTACGCCCTCGGTCGGCCGCCGATTTGCTCCAGTGCTGCCCAGACCGCAGCTTCCGACGCGTGAATCTCTGGCTCGGTCAGGGTCCGGTCGACGTGGCGAAGCGTGACCGACCAGGCGAGGCTCTTTTCGCCCTCGTCGATGCCTTCGCCGGTGTAGATCGATTGGAACGAGACCTCGCTGATGAGCTCGTTGTCGGCACCGACGATGGCGTCGCGAACCCGCGCA
>CALHXW010000271.1 GCA_938040325.1 uncultured bacterium
TCGATGCCGTGATCGTCTCCGGCACGCCGTCGGCGGTCAGCGCGTCGTCGTAGCTCCAGGTGACAACGTCATCCTTGAGCGTATGCAGGACACCGTCTTCGCTTCCTCCATCCGTCCCGTCGTCGCTGCTGGTCGGCAGCAGCGCCTCGAAGATGCCAGAGTCGGGACCGGTCTCGGTCAGGACCACGGTCTCGACTTCGCCGGTGCGAGGGTTGGTCACAGTGACCGTCAGCGTCTCAACAATCTGGTCGTTGAGGTTCATGTCTGCATCCACGACCGACACCGTGATGGGCGCGTCGGCAGGCACCTCGAGATCTGCGGTGAGTGCCGCGTCGACGCCGTCTGTCCGTGGGCAGAACGTGCCGTCAACCAGCGCAGCCGCAGCGCCCGTGCCCAAGGCCGAGATCTCGCCGCTCGGCAGGCTGACCGCGTAGAGCGTGTCCTGCGTGGCGCCGGCGTTAACGCCGTAGATGTAGAAGCGTCCAGCCTCATCCATAAACGCGGCTCCACCGACGAGCTGAGCGTGGACAGGACCGAAGTGGGTCACAGCACCGCCGAGCGTGATCGTCGCAAAGCGCATGGCGACCCCATCAAAGCCGATGAGCATCATGCCGTCGTCCGTGGCCGCGATGTCGTTGAAGTCGAACGATGCGGCCCCTGTCAGAGGGGTTGCGGTTGCCATGGCTGGCAGCGTGGTCACGTCCACGGTCAGGAGCTGTCCGCCGGCTGTTGCCAAGTAGAGCATGTCACCGGCCGGCAAGAAGGTGCCTGACGTGATGTCGCCAGCGCCGGCCGGAAGTCCGCCGATCGCCCCGAGTTCTTCAAGCGAGCCGTCGCCGAACACACGGTACAGGTCGCCACCTGGACTGGCCGCGTACACGAACCCGTCCGTGCTGTTGTAGCCGATGGCGTCGTAGCTGAGGGCCACGCTTGCTCCGACCGCGGCCGAGGTGCCTGCGACATCGAGCTCTACCAGCTGCGTGTCAGCCGCAGCCGCTCCAAGCGCGGTCAACAGCTCGCCGTCACACACGAACGCCACGTCTGAGTGGGTGTCGGTGGAGATGCTGTTGTCGGTCTCGTCGCACTCGGTGTAGTCCGAGCTTCCAGCACCACGGTCGTCAACCACCGCCCAGACAGCCTGCTGGTCGCCGGGAACGTTGGCCCATGTGAACGTGACGTCTTCGTAGCCGGCGATGCCAATCGCAGCACCTGTGGTGGCCGTACCAATGAACTGACCGCCGAGCGCCGGATCCGCGTCATAGATAGCGACGCCGAGGCCTGCGGCAATCACGGAGCCGCCGGCGTTGCCGACGCGTACCGTGACGTCGATGGACGCCGGTCGGTTTGTGTGGTCCACCGAGATGTCGGACGCGACCACATTGGGGACGGCAGCGACGACATCGTCTTCGGACGGCTGGGCGTTGAACGTGTTGGAGGTCGTCCAGTGAGGCGTCTGTGTCGCGGGCACCGTCATGTCGTCGTTGATGTGCGACGCCCAGTAGATGTCTTGGTTCCACACCTCGCGGCCCGCCGCCCAATCGTCGCCCTCAAGCACCATCACGGCGTGGTTGCCGCCACCGAACTGACCGCACCGCAGGATCGAGGAGCTGTAGTCGTTGACGGCCAGCACGATGTCGATCTTGCCGTTGTTGTTGACGTCGGCCAGCACTGGGCGCTCGACCAAGGTGCCGTTCATCAGACACGTGTCATAGAGCGGTGCGCCCGTCGCGCCATCGTGGATGTAGAAGCGCTGCTGGCTGCGGTAGATGATCTCGAAGCGTCCATCGCCGTTGAGGTCGCTCGCGACGATCTGAGTCGCCGCGCTTTGGTCGTAGACGCGGACCCGCCAGAGCTCCGAGCCGTCGACGCCGCTGTAGCCGATCATGAAGCGCCGGTCGATAAGGCTGGCCAGGTCTGGGACGCCATCGCCGTTGAGGTCGGCCGACGTGGGCGAGGCCCCGCCGGCGCGAGTGTAGCTGTGGGCAACGCGGAAGATGTCAGCGCCGGTGGCGCCGTCGAGCGCGTACACCGCCGTCGGCGAGACGCCAAAGAGGTCGCCGTCGCCGTCACCGTCGACATCAACGATCGCCACAGCCTCCACAAGCCCCGTCCAGAGCGGGGTGCCGTCGTGCTGAAAGACACCGCGGTCTGTGACGATCTCGTTGTCGCCATCACCATCCATGTCCGTGACGCCGCGAGCCGTGCCTACCACCGTGAAGAGGCTGTTGCCGGACGCGTCCATGACGAGCATCCCGGAGTCGGCCCGGGCTGGGTCGACGTCAGCAACGTCGACGCGGACGGCGAGGATCTCGGGCGAGCCGTCCTGGTCGACGTCGGCAACCATCGGGTTTTCACAGCGGCCTTGGTCTGGGATCGGCACGCGCTTGAGCAGGTTGCCGTCGGCAGACAAGAGGAGCATCGCGTTGCCTGCGAGGTTGGACTCGCAAGCGACGAGCTCCGGCCCAGGGCTTGCCGCGTCTAGCTCGGCGATAGCGACTGCGCTGCGCGGAGCGACGCGGTAGCCTGGGTCAGCGGTCGGCCAGTGGCGGGTGCCATCGGCGCCGCTGACGGCACGGAGCACGCCGTCGTTGTTGTAGCCGCTGCCTGAGAACGTCGGAAACACGATGTCGGGCGTGTCGTCGCTGTTGTAGAGCCCGTCGCCGTTGTCGTCCGTTAGCTGGCCGACGATGGGGGTCGCCATCAGCTGCTTGTAGGTGTCGAGCACGGCCGGGTCGGTCGTGGCTGTGGCGTCGTCGGTCCAGTTCCAGACCACCTCGGGGTCGCTCAGCTGGCTGACTGGGGTGGCGCCATCCGGGCCACAGTACGCGCCCGAGTGCTGCGTGTTGTTGTCCTCGCGGCCCCCTTCAGCGACCAACTCGGTGGTGTCGATGTGAGCGTAGATAGGCTCCTTGTAGAACGCCTGTTGGCTCGAGACGACGACGTTGACGAGAGCCTCTTGCCCGCCCGCGAGTCCCGGCACCGGTTGGTTGGCGATCTCAACGTCGGTGCCTGCGGTGAAGACGCCGTCGCCGTCGCGGTCAAGGAAGAGCACGAGATCGGTCGCAGCGGCAGCTGAGGAGCCTTGATTCTGAACCCGCACAGCGAGGCTGCCAACGACCTGGTGCGGGTCTCGGGAAAAGGTCGCCGAGGTTGAGTCGACCGAGAGCACGATGAGGTCGACGCTGTCGAGGTAGTCGGCAGCGCTGTTGCCGTCGTTGTCGGCCGCGTCGGCGGGTGCGCCGTCGCCGTCACCGTCTGCGTTCTCCACGGCCGTCGGCAGGCCATCGTTGTCGTCGTCAGCGTCGAGGAAGTTCGCGAGACCGTCGCCATCGAAGTCGTCGTTTCCGGGGTCGCCGTCGCCGTCGAGATCCTCGTAGATGTCGAGCAGGCCGTCGCCGTCGCTGTCGCTGGGAGCGGCCCACGTCGCGATGTCGCTGCCGAGGGTCCGGGTCGAGCGGTCGAGACCGGTCGGGAACTCCGAGCTTCCAACGCCGCCGATGTAGAAGAGGCCGAAGTCATCGAGGACCTGCGTATCACCCACGAGAAACGCTGACGGGTACATGGCGTCATCGGCCTTGGGCAGGGTCCCGAGTCCGGCAATGTTGATGTTGCCACGGTCGACGAGCGGTCCAATCTCCGGAACGCTTCCGTGGAGCAAAGGACCGACGCTGGGATCCATCACCCCGGACGTCAGGTTGATGCGGACTAGCTCTGTGGGTGGGTTTCCGGCGGGATGCACCAGCGACGCATAGACGCGGCCGTCGGTCTGCACAGCGATGTCACCTTCCACCACGTCGAAGGGAATCGCGAGCGGGGTGCCGATCATTGCGAGCGCCGCGGTGTCGAACTCCGACACAACGTTGCCGTCAGTCTCGAGGACCCAGAGCCTGTCAGCGTAGTCGAACCCAGCGCCCATGACCTGTCCGTCGACGGGTGTGCCCGCGCCAACGACAGTCGCAACGCGCGTGGTTGGGTCGACCGTCAGCAGCCGGCTGCAGGGGTCGGTGCCGGCGGCTGCGCAGTCGCCGCCGCTGAGACGCTCGAAGGCATAGAGGGTTCGGCTGCTGTCCATGGCGAGTGCCGTGATGACCACATCGGTCGCGCCGTCGAGCAGGATGGTGTCGCCCACCTGATGGGTCGTGACGTCGCTGTTGAAGGCAACTAGCAGCGTGTCGGTCTCGCTTGGGAGCGTGGCGAAGAAGTCGCCCGCGCCAGGCGTGCAGATGCCCGCGATGCAAGAACCGATGGCGCAGATCCCGTCGATGGCACACGCCGTGCGGTAGTCGAGGTCCCCGGCACCGTCGCCGTTCGGTAGCGTCGAGGGCGATCCTAGCCCGAGGTCCATGGGGCCAAAGTTGTTGTCGTCGGGGTCGACCCCTTGCATCGCACCGTCGGTGTCCCGCGTCTCGCGCGGTCCGACCGCACGCTGAGCTTCGACGGCGTCCGAGGTGCCATCGTCGTCGCTGTCGGTGTCGAGGTAGTCGGGGGTCATGTCGCTGTCGGTGTCCGTCGGGCTTGCAGCCCCCTCATAGGCGTCGTCAAGGCCGTCCATGTCGGCGTCGGTACCGAGCGGCGCGACGTAGTCTGCGGTTGTCTGCCACTCAAAGTTGTCGGGGATGCCGTCGTTGTCGCTGTCGAGGTCGTAGTTGTCGCCGATGCCGTCGCCGTCGCTGTCGACATCCGTCTCTAGGGCGTCGGGCATGCCGTCGCCGTCAACATCGACGTCGAGCTGGTCGGTGATGCCATCACCGTCGGTGTCTCCGCAGTGCTGGAGCTGGGCGTAGACCAGGTCACCGACCTCGTCGGTGCGGGCGTCGTCCCACTCGAGTCGGACCATGACGCGCTCGATGTCGGTGACAGCAAGCTCAAACTCAGCCGCGGTCACGGGGGCGCCAGTGGCGGCGTGCACGAAGGCGCTTGCCGTGATGGCTGTCGTGTAGCTCGTGGCGTCGCCCGGAACGGGCGCGGCCACCGTGGCGCTGTCGGCGCTCATCAGCACCATCGTGCCGGCTTGGGCAACGATCAGGAGGTTAGGAACCGCGGGGTCGCCGGCCTCATGGGAGACTCGGATGGCCCAGGTCATGGAACCGCCGACCTTGTCGGACCAGTCACCGCCGAAGCTGCTGTTGGCAACGGCGTAGGTTGTGGAGCCCGCGGCGAGGTCGCCTTGGCGAATCAGCTGCCCGCCAGGATCGTAGGAGAAACCGGCGGGGGTGCCAGCGGGGTGGTCAGCGAGGACACCGAGCTCGTCGTAATAGAGGCTCGTGCCCGTTCCGGGGTCGACCTCCATGAATGCAGCATCGAGCGACACAGCGGTCCAGCTGTCGCTCGTGGTCGCGAAGTCTGAGTTCACGACGGTGCAGCCGGCTTCGACCTGGCACGTGTCGGAGCAGCCGTCGAGCGCGACCGCATTGGCGTCATCGCAGGTCTCGCCTGGCTCCTTGATGCCGTTGCCGCAGACCGGCGGATCGACGCCGTCGCAGAGGCCATCGAGGTCAGCATCGGGACAGGGCAGCGGGTAGGCGAGGCTGTTCTGTGAGGTCGCGCCAAAGTCGCTGAGGGGGTCACCGCTGGTGCCGAGGATCTCGGTGGCGGTGGCGTGGACATAGTACGGCTCAACGAGGCCAGCCGGAACCGCAACTGTGGCTTGATGCCTGCCGTCGCCGGCGACCGTGGTCGCCCCAGCGAAGTGATGCATGCCGCTGCGCTGGAGTCCGTTGGTGGCTTGGGAGAAATAGAACTCGATCCGGTAGCCAGTCGCTGCGCTGGCGTCGTTGATGTCGAGATCGAAGTCGAGGGTGGCCGTGCCTCCGGCAGCGGTGGCTGACACCAGCTCTGGAAAGTTCAAGAGTGTGTTGGCGCCAGCGTCCAAGTCGTCTGCGTCGTTGTCGAGACGGCCATTCGACACCAGCCGGATGTCGCTCTGGGCGGTGAGCGTCCGCATCTCGTTGCCGAGGATCGACACGTCCTGGAGCGTGATGGCTCCGTGGGCCACGATGTGCATGGCGTTGAGGCAGCCTGCAACCACGTTGCCCGCCAGCGGCGCCACACCACCGATAAGCGCGTTGTCTCCGGAGTTGGTGCCGCTGTTGTAGGTGTAGAAGCCATAGCTGCCGCAGCTGGTGGCGGTGGCACCGTCGACGCCGAGACCGCAGAAGTTGCCGGCAATGACGGTGTCGGATGAGTTGAGGCTCGAGACGCAGTTGGTGCTGCCGGCAATGACGTTGCAGTCGCCGTCGCAGACCGTCGCCCCCGCGCGGGTGCCGCCGACAAAGCCACCGGTTGCCCCCGAGAAGAAGACACCGTTGCGGGTCGTCAGCGTGACGCCACCGACCTCGGTCGTCAGGCCGTCCGCGGCGGTCCCGATGCGGTTGGCAGTGAGCCGGGTCGAGCTGGTGGAGTGGACGCCAATGACCGCGTTGGCGATGACGTTGTTGGTGACAAGCTGGTTTGGCGCCGTGTGGACAAAGCGAACGCCGTAGGTGACCCGAGACGTGGTTGGCGTCATGCCGTCCGGCAGGAGACCGACGATGTTGCCCTCGACGCGGGCCCCGGTGCTGGCGGCGTTGGCCACGTAGATGGCTTGGGTCTTCGCGGTCGCCACGTTGCCGTCACCGGGGTTCGGTCCGCCGACCCGAAGGTCAACGCCCGAGACGTAGGCGCCGGTGCTGAAGTCCGTGTCGGGAATCTGCGACAACCCGTCGATAGCGATGTTGAAGTAGTTGCCCGTGACGACCGTGCCGACGTTGACGCGGTTCTGAGTCGACAGTCCGTAGGTCTTGCGCGTAGCGATCACGTTGTCAGCAATCACAATGCCGGTACCGTCGACGAAGTTGATGAACGCACCGGTCGTTGCCGTCGTCACGGCGACCTTGCCGGTGCGGTCTGTGCTGATGAGGTTGTTGCGGACGGTGATGTCGGTGACGGGCGCGGTCGCGTTGCCGTTGAGTGACAACGCGTAGGTCTTTCCGGCAAGCAGCGAGTTGCTGACGGCGATCACGTCCTTTTGGGTCGAGTAGACGTTGTGGGTCGACAGCTCCAAGGCGTTGAGCCCGGATGGGTCGAACCCAACGTAGCTGCAGCTCACGGCGACGTCGTTGGAGCGGAGGTCGATGTTGCGGCTCGTGTAGCCCGAGGCGACGACTCCGGAGATACGGCTGCCATCGGCGCCAAGCACCGACAGGCCAACGGTCACGGCCGTCGCTGAGGTGTTCGTGAACTCGATGCGCAGGGTGTGGGGCGTGTTGCTCGCGGCGGGAAGCGAGGGGACAAGGGTCCCGCAGCTGCTGCCGGGCTGGCTCTCGCCTCGGATGTCGACGGGTTGGCTGAAGGTACCGCCGGGTCCGCCGTTGGAGTCGATTCGGAACCACGACGTCGGGTGGTCAGGGTCGATGCCGCCGGTACAGACGTTGTCGACCAGCGTTGGAATCGGCGCTGACGTGACAGCGCCGGCAACCCCATCGTCGGGATAGCAGAGGTGTCCAGCGTCGGACGCCGGAATCGCGAACGTGACGGGCTCGATCGCGCCGCCTACGGGCACGCACTCGCCGGCGCTAGCGCCTGACGCTGTCCCAAGGTTCACCGAGATCACGGCTTCTTTCCACGTGCAGAAGCCGTCGTCGGCGACCACATCGCTCGTGCTGTTGACCACAACCGCCGCTAAGGCCGGCGACGTGAGCGCCAGCGTGGACGCGAACATGATGATTAGCTTTTTCAAAGCTCTTCCCTTCGATGTGGACTTTGTGGCGCGCCGAACGGAACGAACTCCTTGTGCAGCACGTGGGGACCAACGGCAGTTTCCAAAGGCAGCCTTAGGAAAATCGTTCGACTGCGTGGTCAAAAACGCCACTGATCAAGAAACCCATTCCACAACAGACAGTTGGAAACGATCGCGGACTGAGACCAATCCAGAGCCGCGTCAGGTGCGCGAGCTGAAGCTCTCACCGCGCGATGCCTTGGCACGGTCCTTGCTCACTAGCCAACCAACGGCGCTTCGTGGCACGATGCGCCGGTTACATAAACAGCGAACGAGCGGACACCAATGAACCCAACCACCGACAAAAGCTGGCGAAACGCCAACTGGGGCACGAAGCCCTCGGTGGGGTCAGATGTCCCCACTCAACCGTACCCAGCGCGCGTTGTGGGCAACACGCACCTGGCGAAGGGGTAAGTCATGGTCGCACGACACGACAACGACGAGAGCTACGACAGCGCGATTGAGCGCCGCCGCGCCGAAGCCGAGGCTCTTGAGCTTCAGCGCGAGCGCGAGCGTCAGTTCCTGCTCGATCAGATGGACGAGCTCGCGATCGACTTTGCGGAGTCGCCGGAGCAGATCGCACACTACGTCGAGGACCTTGAGTCCGCAGGGATGCTCGGCGCCGCCGACCGAGGCATGCTCTTCAACCGCCTCTGGGAGATGATGGGACCGGAGTTCGCCGACCGTGCGTTCCGCATGTCTGAGCGCGCCATCGACGAGTCCGCCTCCGACCTCGCCTCCGCCATTGCCCGGGACGCCCAACCCGCGGCAGAGCCCGCTGCCATTGCCCACCTCGACCGTGCCGCCGGAGCACTCACATCACTAGGCCGCGCCCTCGGCCTCGACCTTGAGGTGTCGTCCGCGCCCTCGTCGGCTGTTGCTGAGCGCGTTGCTGACCCCGATGCCGAGCGTGCCGCGAAGACCGCTGAGCTGCTCGATGTGCTCGCCCCCCAGCTCGGCCTCGACAGCCACGCTATCGACGTCCATGTCGACGACAGCGCACGCGCCAAGACTGCCGACCAAGGGCTCTACGGCCTCATGTCGGAGGGCTCGGTCTACCTCAACCCCGACGTCTATGACCCCGAGACCACCGACGGCCGCTCGCTCCTAGCGCACGAGGTCACCCACATCGCGCAGCGCGAGAACATGCTCCGCGGTGCGGCCAACGCCGCGCCGTCGATCGTCAACGCCGAGGTGGAAGCGGACGTCATCTCGGCCGAGTTCGGCGCTGGCAACACCGTCGCTGCACCGCTCGCGTCCCTCAACATGTACGACCAGGCCGCCTGCGGTCCCCGCACCATGCAGGAGCGCGACCCAGAGCCCGAGAAAGAGCCGGAGAAGGAGCCCGAGAAGCCGCCGGAGCCCACCGAAGAAGTCGAGATCGTTCCGCCCCGCTTCGAGATCGTGCGCGACGAGATCAAGGTACCGCCGATTCACTTCGACTTCGACAAGCACAACATCCGCGCGGACGCCGCCGAGATCCTGCGTGGCGTGGCTGAGACGATTAAGTTCTACCCGCAGATTGAAGAGATCATCGTCGAGGGCCACACGGATGCTCGCGGCTCCAACACCTACAACAAAGCGCTCTCCGACCGGCGTGCAGCCAGCGCTCGCGAGTGGCTGACCGGCGAAGGCGGCGTCACCATCGGCCTTCAGAGCAAAGGCTTTGGTGAGGAAAAGCTGGTCATCGATCCGGCAACGACGACCGAAGAGCACCAGCAAAACCGACGGGTTGTCTTCCGAATCACCCAGGCCGACGGCAAGCCCGTCGGCCCCGAGGGCTTCGAGGTCACGACCGAGCGGATGGTCGAGCCAGGCCGCACCATCATCCGCACGACCGATCCCGCCACTGGCAAAGTGACGGTCGAAGTCGAAGAAAATGACGGCAAAGCGCCGGGCGGCCAGGGCCAGGAACCGGTCCAGGCGAAAGCAGGCGCCGGCGGACTCTCCGCAGAAGGCATGAGCACGCTCACCAAGGCGAGCGGCGGCGGCGAGTCGATGCCCAACGACGTCCGCTCGAAGATGGAGCAGGCGTTCGGACACGACTTCAGCGACGTCCGAATCCACCGTGGCTCGGCCCAAGCGTCGGCGATCGGCGCAGCCGCGTTCGCCCGGGGCAACGACATTCACTTTGCGCCCGGTCGGTTGGACTACGGCGCGGACTCCGGTCTGAGCGTGCTTGGCCACGAGCTGACACACATCGTCCAGCAGCGGGTTGGACGGGTCGCCGTGCCGCAAGGCAAGGGCACCCACGTCAATGTCGACCGTGCACTCGAGGCGGAGGCCGACATCCTTGGCGCCCGCGCCGCGCGTGGCGAGTCCGTGAAGGTGACTGGGTCCTCGTCGGCTCTGTCGAGCCGCGCGGCCGCAGGGGCAGCAGACACCATCCAGTTCCTCGACGGTCGGTCACAGGCACCGGCGACTGAAGGCGGTGGCCAGGAGGCTCCGGACCAGGTCGAGATCAAGCTGGGCGGTCGCACCATCAGCGCGCGTCTGCCTGCGAGCGCCCAGCCTGGCCGCGTGCGGGTGGACTTCAGCAGCTCCGACTCGTTCCCTGGCCTGTCGCTCAAGAGCGCTCAGGTCGACTTCAACGACTCCTGGGAGATCGAGGGCGGCACGCTCGGCGCGGCGGTCGAGCTTGGCGAGTACGTCACCGCCAACGACGTCACCCTCACGATCAGCCGCGGTGGCAACGTCACCGCGAACATCCGCAACGCCGACTTGCAGGTCAATGACCTGCTCACTGGCACCATGGACCTCACCGTCTCGCGCGGCGGGCTCTCTGGCCGAGCAACGGTCCAAGCGACCCAGCCCATCAACTTGGGCGGCGGCATCACGCTCACCGGCGGCTCGCTGGAGATCAACGTGGACGCCACGGGTGCGCTGGACGGGCACGGCACGCTCAATGGCAACATCCCGGGCCTCGGCGACATCGAGCTCGTCGCGACCATGACCAACGAAGAGGTCACCGGCGCCATCACGCTCGACTTCCCAGCATCGGTCCAGCTCGTCGACGGGCTTGAGGTCGTCCGCGGCAAGATTGGCGGCAGCTACACGATCGGGCAGGAATGGACCGTCAGCGGCGAGCTGACGACCAACGTGCGCGGGTGGTGCGAGGCCGACATCAGCGCGAGCTACACCCACGAGCTGGGCGACGGCGCGAGCGACAAGTGGCGGATCTCCGGCACCGTGCGCCAGATCAACCCGTACACGATCGGCGAGGGCGACCATGCCCTGACGCTCTCCGACGGCGAGGTCACCGCCACCTTTGAGAACGGGACGTTCGCGGAGGTCGAAGCCAAAGCGAACTGGGACGCAGCGAAGTGGAAAGGCGACTTCACAGGTACCTATGACATCGCGACCGAAAAGCTCACCGAGGCCGTCGGGACGATCGATCTCAAGGAACCGGGCTATCCGCTCGGTGAAGGCGGATCGGTCGGTGAGCTTCAGAGCGTAAAAGCCGCCCTCGAGATAAAAGACAACAAGCTCGACAAGTTCACCGGCCAAGCGAAGGCGCACCTCAAGTACAAAGACGAGGCGACGTTTGAGCTGTCTGGCGAGAACTTCGTCTACGAGTTCGAGCCCAACAAGGTCACCGCAACCGCAACGGTCAAGACGCTGCGCGACCTCAAGTTCGGCGACGAAGCGAAGTTCAGTGGGCTGGTCAAAAAGGACGCCACCGCCACCCTTGAGATTGCCGACAACAAGCTGATCGGTATCGGTGGTGGGCTCGCGTTTGAGGTCCTCGAGGCCGGTGCAAAGTTTGCGAGCGGCACAGTCGACGTGAACTTCAAGGGCGACAACAACTCCCTCGACGCCTTTGGTCAGATCACGCTCGATAAGGCCGAGGGTCTAGGCATTCCCGACTCCGCGGAAGGACCGGTCAAGATCCTGCCAGGCGCCCAGCTGACCCTGTCCATCGAGGCCAGTGAGCTCAAGGCCGCTGAGGTCAAAAACGCCAACTATGAGATCAAGCAGTCGGGCGAAGGTGCAGGCACCGGCAAGTTTGGCGGCGTGGTGCACGGAAGCTACGACTTCCAGACCGACAAGCTCAACGTTAACGGCTACGGCTCGGTCCTCGAAGAGTGGCCGCTCGGTGAGCTCGAAGCGTACACCGCCACCTTCAAGAAGGGTGGCAACTTCGAGGTCAAGATCGCCGAGAGCAAGCTCTCGCGAGTTCACGGCAACTTCCCCTTCTACGCCATCATTGCTCAGAAGGGACGTATCCCGGAGATTGGACTCGAAGGTGCACTGACCGGCGACTACACCGACGAGACCGGCAAGTTCAACGGCGAGCTCGCCGCCACCACCAAGGCTGCCGTCGAGATTCCCACTGGGGAAAACGGCAAGATCGTCGTCAAGGAAGGCGCAACGATCAACGCGAGCATCACGGACTCGAAGCTCCCGACGCTCAAGGTCAGCTTCGACTGTGACTACCACCGCGAGGGCAAGCTCTTCCTCAACGGCAAGGTCCCAGAGGCCAGCTACGACTTCGAGAAGGGTGAGTTCGACTTCACCGGCGAGCTCACGCTCAAGACCAAGGTCGAAAAGCAGACAGAAGACGGCAAGTTCACCTTCGTGCTCAACCCTGAGACGAAGGTCGGCGTGAAGGTCGAGCAGAGTCAGCTGAAGCTGCTGACGGGCTCCATCGACATGGAGATCCACGACGCCGAGGGGCTCTTGCTCAAGGCCCAGCTGACCGGCGCCGAGATCGACGTCGAGAAGCTCGAGTTCTCGGGCGCCATCACCGCGACCCTCGGGCGCGACCTTCAGTATCCAAAGCCCGGCGAGGGCGAGGAAGGCGGCATCGCCTACGTCAAGGTGCTCAAGGACATCACGAGCATCACCGGCACGGTGAACAAAAACAGCCTCGACGAGATCAAGCTCACGGCCCAGGGCCGCGCGTGGTTCCGAGGCCAGGAGATCGGCGACGCCAAGCTCGCCGGCATCTGGGACATGAAGGAAGACAAGGTCTCCGCTGAGGGCAGCGTGACCCTCATTGAGCACCTCTTGCTCGGCGGCGACGACAAGGGCTCGCTAGGTAGCGATCCCCACAGCTGGCTGGTGGCCTTCCAGAAGGGCCAGGGTGTCTCCGTCTCGCTCAAAGACAACGTCATCACCGAGGCCGACGTCAACCTCAACGGCGTGTTGCTTCACGAGGGGCAGCCGGCTGCGATGGGCGCTATCGCCGGTCGCTACAAGCTCGGCGAGACCGACAAGTTCCAGGGCACCATCCAAGCGGTGACGCTCAAGCGCTTCCCGATCGTGTCGGCGGAGGGAGACGCACGCTTCGAGTACGCCATCGACACAGGGGCAACGCTCAACACGTCCATCGAAGGCGCTGCGGTCAAGTCCGCCAAGGTCAAGGCCAAGTTCGTCGTTGCCGAGAAGGGCGGAGACGTCGCGCACGTGAACCTGGGCGGTGACTACACTGCCGAAGACGGCTTCACGGGCTACGGCCAGGCGAACGTCACCAAGGACATCTTGGTCAAGGAAGGCGGCGACGGCTACTCGCTCTACGTGGCCGAAGGCT
This sequence comes from uncultured bacterium, assembly GCA_938040325.1. Classification (GTDB taxonomy): domain Bacteria; phylum Myxococcota_A; class UBA9042; order PHBI01; family PHBI01; genus CALHXW01. The sequence goes on from CALHXW010000271.1 coordinate 13,290, forward strand.
CCGGCGGCAACGCGACGGTGACCAAGTCCGGCCTTGAGGAGATTGGCGGGACCCTGCTGCTGCGCGTGGACAAGGCCGGGCAAGAGTTTGCCAACGGCACCTTTGTCGCTGGCTACAAGGTCGCCGACGGCACCAACGCCAACCTGAGCGCTGAGGGAACGGTCAACCTACTCGGCCGGCTCGACATCACCGAGGGCGCCAGCGGCGAGTTCCAGGTGTTCCTGGTTGGCGGCTCAAGCGTCGCCATGTCGATCCAAGAGAGCGAGCTCCAGTGGGTCGACGGCCTCGTCAACATCGAGATGAACTACGAGGGACAGCACACCCTCAACGGCAACATCACCGGCAAGTACCAGGCTGCAGGCGCTAAAGACTTCAGCGGCACCGGCGAGCTCTCGGTCATCCGTGACGTCAAGATCGTCGAGTTCGAAGGCTACACGCTCTACCTCGACAGCTCCGCCAACATCACCGGCAGCGTCAAAGCGTTCGAGCTTGAAGAGCTCACGGCGGGCATTCCGCTGACGCTTCACAAACCCGCCGGCACGCCCATCATCAACGCCAACATCGACGGCAGCTACAAGCACGCCGACAAGGAGTTCACGGGTCAGGGCTCGGTGACCCTGCTCAAGGAGATCGAGGTCGCCAAGAACGTCGGCTCGCAGGGCTACTCGTTCTACATCGAGCCGGGCGCGACCTCCGCAGTCATCGATATCCAGGCCAACAGCATCGAGAAGATCCACGGCCAGATCGTCGGCACCGTCGCCGACAGCTCAGGCAAGTTCCTCAAGGGCACCGGCACCGGCACGTACACGACCGACGGCGAAGCTCAGCTCAGCGTGACGGGCTCTCTCGAGGTCACCGACCGGCGTAAGCTCCCCGGCGGCGCGGTCGGCGAGTTCGTGCCCTTCATTGCTGTAGGCACGGGCGCAAACATCAAGGTCACCAACAACAACCTTGATGAGATCAGCGGCACCGTGAACGTCGACATCGACAAGCCCGAGGGCCAGACGTTCGCCAAGATCGCGCTCAACGGCCGATACAGCGAGTCGGAAGGCTTCAGCGGCGAAGGCACGGCTGAGCTGGTCCAAGACATCGAGGTCGCCGAGACCACGTTTGGCCCCGACACCTACAGCTTCTGGGTCCGCAAGGGCACAGGCGCGACGGTGCACCTCAAGGGCAGCGACGTCGAAAAGATCACCGGCCAGGTGAAAGCCGCGGTCATGGAGGGCGGAGATGCCTTCATCAAGATCGAGGCGAGCGACTGCGAGTACAAGTACGCCGAAAAGCAGTTCACAGGTCAGGGCTCGGCGACGATCCTCAAAGACAAGAAGCTTGGCGAGTGGTCGGCTCCCGCGCCGGTGGGTCCCCAGCAGCTGTGGCTCAGCAAGAGCTCCGGCGTGCAGGTTGACGTCGCCAACAACGAGCTGAAGTCGCTCACGTCCAACATCACGCTCAAGCTCAAAGACGACAGCGACTACTACCTCACGGTCAACCTCGACGGAACGTTCGACGCGTCGGGCGGCACAGGCTTCACCGGCACCGGCGGGGCCACCGTCACGCGCAAGAAGAAGCTCTTCGAAGCGGCTGACTACAGCTTCTACGTCAAGGAAGGCAGCGGCGCGACCGCCCACATCGAGGCGGACGAGCTCAAGAAGGTCACGGGCGCTGTGCCGTTCGAAGTCCACGACAAGGACGGCGAGCTCATCAACGGCCAGGCCGAGGGCACCTACGACACGACGACCGGCAAGTTCACCGGTGAAGGCGGCGTGTTCCTTGGCCGCGACCTCGAGTTCCCGCTCGCCGGCGGCAAGCTGGTCTTTGAGAAGGGCTCTGGTGGCGGCGGCAAGATCGTCGACAACGAGCTGCGCGAGCTCACCGGCGACCTCAAGGTCACGATCTGGGACAGCAAAGAGGCGCTCTTCAAGGTCAGCGCTAGCGGCAAGTTCGACGTGGTCGAAAAGAACATCGTCGAGGCCACCGGTGGCGTGACGCTCATCAAGCCGATCGACATCGGCGGCGAGGGCGACAACGCCTTCCTGCGCATCATGACCGCCGACGTGACGGCTGAGCTCAAAGACAACGAACTCACCAAGATGGAGGGCTCGCTCGGCATCACCCTGCCCAAGCTCAACAACATCAAGGGTGTGTTCCAAGGGGGCTGGGCCAAGGGCGAAGGCAAAGACGAGTTCTGGGGCAGCGGCAAGATCGAGTTCGACCTCATCAAGGAGCAGTCGGACGGACGCAAGCTCTCAGGCGAAGTCGACGGCGAGTACAAGAAAGACGGCACGTTCAAGATCCACGGCGAGGTGGAGTACCACCTCAACAAGAACATCGGCGGCAAGCTGGGCGTGACGGTCGGCAACGACCTCGACCCCGAGCTCGACGGCGAGATCTGGTGCAACAACATCCCGTTGATTGCGGGTCGCGACCTGTTCACGTGGGACAAAGACTTCTCGCTCTTCAACACCACGGTCATGGCAGGACCGGTACCGGTCGCGATTGAAGGCGGCGTCGCCGTCGGCTTCAAGATCTCGATGCTGCCGGTGACGCTGAGCATGAAAGCGGGCGTCCAGGGCTGGAAGCCGATCAGTGCTCCAGGAAACGTGCCGGACTTCCAGACCCGGGCGGACCTGAACGCTGGCTTGCGCGTCGCAGCGCAGCTCAAGCCGTGGCTGGCCCTTGGTGTCGGTGTGGCCGGTGTGGCCAGCGCTGGCGTGCAGCTGATGGGCGAGATCAACGTTGGCGTGGACCTGAACGCGAACCCCTACGCAGAGCTTGAAGGCAAGGGCGGGAAGTACGGCGGCAAGCTGGGCCTCAACCTCGCCATTATCGGCAACGCGAGCCTCGCGCTCGAGCCGCAGATCTACGCGGCGCTGCTCGGCAAGCGCTGGGACTACCCGCTCACACGGCTCGAGCACGACCTTGGCGAGCTGTTCAAGTACGAATGGAACGCCGAGTACGGCTTTGGCGACCTCGGCACCGACGCCAGCGAAGGCGGCGCAGAGGGTGGAGGCGAGCAGTCGTTCACGGCCGACACGACGCCAACGGCAGGCTACGAGACCGAGCAGAGCGTCGACATGGGCGCGCCGAACAAGCCAGGACCTGTGGAGGGCGGCCCCGACCTGAACGCGGCCGACACCGAGAAGGAGCCGAACGAAGGTCCCATGGCGGACCTGATGGCGAAGTTCGACGAGGTCCAAGAGATGGGCGCCAAGGTCGGCGGCATCGCCAAGGTCGGCGGCATGCTGGTCAACGCGCTGTCGTTCATGGCCACGATGGGTCTGCCCTTCGGCGCCGTGGTGGCCGGTGGCTACCTCGCCTACAAGATCCTCATCGTCGGGGATCCCAGCTGGGACGAGGTGACGACAGCCTTCAAGGACCTCTGGGAGCTCATCCAAGAGCTTGCGGCGGCCGCTTGGGAGGCGTTACTGCCTGACTGGGCCGTCAACCTCTACAACAAGATCAAGGGCAAGAGCTTCACCGACCTCTGCAAGGACATGATCGACGTCATGGCCGGTGCGCTGCGGGACCTCTTCCCGAGCGGTGGACGCCTCATTGACGAGCTGGCCGACATCGGCAAGGGCATGGTCGACACCGTCGCTGAGATCATCGGCAAGATCATGGATGGCCTGAGCTGGACCGACTTCCTCGACATCTGCCGCTCGCTGGGCGGCAACATCGCAGGGATCGTCATCGACATGGGCCTCGATGCGGCGGGCGAGTTCGTTGGCGACGTCATCGACACCGTCACCGACTGGGTCCCGCGCCCCTGGTAAGTCGCTCACGGGCGGCACGTCGGTGCCGCCCGCGCCTCTTTTCCTCGGCGGGATTCCAGCCGCAGCGCGTCCTTGTTGACGCTGGGTGCGTGCGTCGCTAACACAGTCGGTCCACTCGGCAATCGGACGCAGCAATGATCGCGGTTGACAGGCTGTGCAAGAACTTCGGCGACGTGGACGCGCTCCGCGGCGTCTCGTTCGACGCAGCCGACGGCGAGGTGCTGGGAGTGCTGGGCCTCAACGGCGCCGGCAAGTCCACGCTCCTGCGGATCATCGCCGGGGACCTCGCTCCCTCATCGGGGGCGGTCAAGATCGCCGGCGCCGACCAGCTCGACGCTGGGCCCGAGGCTCGCCTGAGGGTGGGGTTTCTCCCTGAAGGCGCCCCGCTCTATGGCGAGATGCGCGTGCGACAGCTGCTGCGATGGGCAGGCGGGCTCCGAGGCCTCAAGCGGCGTGCGCTGCGCACACGAATCGACGAGGTCGCGACCCAGACCCACATCACCCAGGTGATGAACCGAACCATCGCGGAGCTATCGATGGGCTACCGCAAGCGCGTCGGCATCGCCCAGACCATCCTGCACCGTCCGCCACTGCTGATTCTCGACGAGCCGATCAGCGCCCTCGACCCGGCGGAGATCATCGGTATGCGCACGCTGATTCGCTCGCTCGGTGGCGACCACACGGTCGTGGTCTCGAGCCACATCCTCAACGAGGTTCACGAGACCTGCGATCGCCTGCTGGTGCTCCAAGACGGGGCGCTCGCGGCGGTTGGCACGGAGTCCCAGCTGCGAAAACGCCACGGGGGGGCGCGCGCGGTTGCGCTCACGCTCACCGGCGATGAGGCCGCGGTCCGCTCGGCTCTGCCCAGCACCTTGACGATCGACTCGTTCCGAAAGGACAGCAAAGGCCGCTTCAAGGTGGTGCTCCAGGCCAAGGGACGCGAGCGAGAGGCCTTGATTGCGGCCCTTGTCGCAGGTGGCATCGGCGTTCGTGAGATGCGACTCGTGCGTGACGATCTTGAGCGCCTCTTTCTCAACCTTGTGGCCCGCGATGGCGACGAGCCGCTCAGCGGCGTCACCGAGCGTCCCAAGGTGCCTGCGCCTCAAGACGGACCAGCGCCTCTCTCTGGGGGCGCCTCCTCGTGATGCTGACGCGCCCCATGCTCATCGCAAAGCGCGAGGTGGCTAGCTACCTCACCCGACCGCTGGGCTGGACCCTGCTCGCCGTCGTCTTGGCACTCGTTGGCGTCCTCTTCAACGCCGTGTCGATGCATCGTCGCCTGCCGACGAGCGAGGTCCTCAGCCAGTTCTTCTACTTCTCGACTGGCGTCACGATGGTGACGTCGATCTTTTTGTCGATGCGCACCTTTGCCGCCGAACGGGAACACGGCACGCTGGTCCTGCTGACCACATCGCCGCTGTCGCCATGGCAGCTCGTGCTCGGCAAGTTCCTCGGCGCCTGGAGCATGCTGGCGATCACGGTCCTCGCAACGGCCTACATACCGCTGCTCGTCGCCGTCAACGGACACGTCTCGCTGGGCCAGGTCGTCGCTGGCTACACAGGCCTCCTGCTCCTCGGCGCGTGCACGACGGCGATGGGTGTCTTCGCGTCGTCGTTTGCCCGCAGCCAGCTGCTCGCGGGCGTGGTCGCGACCGCCATTGTGGTCGTCTTTCTCATCAGCTGGCAGCTGGCAAAGGCCGTCGACCCACCGCTCGCGTCCGTCTTCAGCTATGCGGCGCTCTTCGACACTCACTTTCGGCCGTTCATGACCGGAGCCGTTCACCTCAAGAGCATCGTCTTCTACCTGTCGGTCGCGACCCTCTTTTTGCTCGCGGCTGTCCGCGTGCTCGACGCTAGGCGCTGGCGATGAGCCGGCTCTACCGCGTCGCACCGACACTGCTCCTGCTGGGGCTGGCGCTGCTCGTCGTCGGCGAGCGGGTCCTTGGGGGAACCCACGCACTCCGCCTCCCTGCTTCGGGGCTTGGCGCGTTGCTTGTTGTCAGCGCTTGGGTGACACGGCGCGCTGAGCAGCTCCGGTACACGCGCGACGCGTCTCCGAATGCCGCCGCTGCTGCTGCCACCGCGCTCATCGGGTACACGCTCTGCGTCCTGTCTCTCGGGCTCTACATCTGGTGGCAGTACGCGAGTGCCGAGCCAACAAGCCTGGAGCGCGTCGCGTTCGCTGGCTTCATGATCTCGCTGGTCGTCGGCCTCCCGGTCGCACTCACAGCAGACTGGAGCCGCGGAGGCCTCACGCAACCCGAGCGCATCGAGCTTCGCCGTGTTCGCGGCGCCGCCGCCGGCGCAGCGACCCTCGGTCTTGCGGCAAGCTCCGTCTTCGTTCTCAACGCACTCGCCCGAGACCACGACCGGCGCTGGGACTGGGGCGGCATCACGACCGTCATCGCAAGCACCGGCACGGCAGAGCTCGTCGACAACCTCGACGAGCCGGTCGACGTGACCCTCTTCTACCCGCCGGCGAGCGACACGCTGCAGGCGATCCTCCCCTACTTCACTGAGTTGGCGAACCGCTCGCCGCTGCTCGCTGTCGACGTCTTAGACCAGGCGATCGAACCCCAGCGCGCCAGCGCCCTAGGCGTCGTCGACAACGGGACGGTGGTGGTTGCTCGCGGCGGCCGCCAAGAGCGCATTGTCGTTCCTGTCGACCTCAAGCTAGCGCGCGGCATGGTGACCGACCTGGATCGCACGTTCCAAGAACGCCTCCTTCGCGCCACCTACGAGCGACGCAACGTGTCGTTTACGGTCGGACACGGAGAGCTCAAGGTTCACCGTGAGGAGCTGCACGGTGGACACCACGACGGCCACGCCAGCGCGCGCGAGCCCATCCACCAGCGCCGAACCACCCGCAACCTGCGGAACTGGCTGAAGACCCTCAACGTGACGTCGAGCGAGCTTGGTGCTGACCAAGGCCTGGGCCGCGACATCGCGCAGAGCGCCGGCATCGTGGCGGTCATCGCCCCAACCGAGGCGCTAGCCCCCGAAGAGGCCGACTCGCTCCTGCGCTTTGTGGACGCTGGAGGCTCCTTGTTCATTGCGCTCGAGCCCGACGCCCGCGACGGTCTCAAACCGCTGCTGAGCGCACTCGGCGTCAAGCGCTTGCCTGGCCTCGCGTCCCACGAGCGCCTGCATCGCAGGCGCACAGGCGCCACCAGTGACCGACGGGCCATCGTGACCAACCGCTACGGCACGCACCTGGTGGCCAGGACGCTCGCTCAACACGGCGGCGATGCTTACGTGACCTTCAACGGCGCCGCCGCCCTCGCCCACTCCGACCCGAACGCGGCCGTCATCTTCAGCGCGCCTGGGACCTGGCGCGACCTCGACGGCGATGGGATCGCCAAGGCCGGTGAGCCACCCGTGACCGAAGCGCTCGCGCTGGCCCTCGCGCGCGGCTCGGGTCGCCAAGGCGGACGCGTCTTCATCATCGGCGACGCCGACGTCCTCACCGATGCACACATCTCAGGCCCCGGCCCCAACCTCCAGCTGGTGACCGACGCGCTCGCGTGGCTCGCCCACGCTGGCGACACCCAGCTGCGCGTCACGGAGCCCGAGCGCGACCCTCCCCTCATCCACACCCGCGACGAAGACACGCTGTGGTTCTGGCTGACGATCGTCGGTGTCCCACTTGCGGTCTTCTGCTTTGGCCTGCTGTGGGTGCGGCGGCGAGGTGCAGAGACATGAACAAGCGCTCACTGGTGCTCCACTCCCTGGTGCTCTTGGGCCTCTTGCTGGCCGCGCTTGCGCTCCAGCGTGACGACTATGAGCGTCGGGCCGCAGCGCCCGGCGAGACGCTGGTCGACGCAAAGCCTGGCCAAGCGAGCCAGGTCACGTGGCGGCGCGGCGACTACGCCCTCACGGTGCTCTCGCGCAGCGACGGCGGCGGCCGCTACTTCATCGGCGAGGTTCAAGCGGGTCCGGCCGCTGCACCAGCGCGCTTCCGAGCAGGCGCTGCCGCCGAGCGGCTCTTCCAGAGCCTCGAGCCGCTCAAGGCCATCCGCGTGATCGAGGGTGCCGACGACCAGAAGCTTGCGGAGCTTGGCCTTGCGGGCGACGACGGCGCGTCCCTTGAGCTCATGATCCAGGGCGCGCTGCGGCGTTTCCAGGTCGGCAGCGGCGTGTTCGGCAAGAGCGACCACTACGCCAGAGATGATCAAGGGCGGGTGGTGGTTCTGCCCGGAAGCCTCATCGCCCCGCTCGATCGCGGGCGCTCTGCCCTCACCGAAGCACGTCTCATCACCTCGGGCCGACGCGCGATGCAGACGCTCTCGATCACGGTCGATGGCCGAGAGCTCGTCGCCGAGCAGCACGGCATGGGCCGGCCAGGCCAAGCGTTTTGGGCACGGGGCGGTGACAAGACGGGCGACGACGCTCTGACCGCTTGGGTGGGGCAGCTCCTAACCCTCACAGCGCGCGACTGGTCGGAGCGTAAGCTGACAGGGGCGACGCCGGCGCTGACCGCGACCATCAAGAGCACCGCCGGGTTGGAGGTGTGGCGTCTCTTTGTGGAACAGGACGACAGCGGAGAGACCTACAGCGTCGTGAGCAGCCATGGACGACTCACCGCAGACGTCGACCCGCAGGCGGCGCGTGCGCTGCTGGAGGCGGCCCGCCGTGTCACTGAGCCACGTGAGCCGCCCGCGCCGCGTGTCCCGCGAGCGGTCGAGACGCCCTCATCACCATCGGTCCCGGACGCCACGAGCTCCGCTGGGTCTGCGACGCCTAAGCTTGGACGTCCAGACGTCACAGCGCCTTCAGCGAGCGCAGGCCCCGATGGCGCGGGGCCTGCTGAGAACAGGCCCGACACGCCTGTAGCTCCTGGTGATGACACCGACTGAGTCGACCAAAGACGACCGGTTTCGCGGCTGACTGTGGTAGTCTGCCGAAACTGAATGAACGCTCACCCAGTCGAGGCATGATGACCCAAACGTTTGCTGGCACCGACTCCTACATCGCTTCGGAGTCCCTCACGCGTATCGTCAACGTGGCGATGTCGCTGGCCCGACCTCTCCTGATCAAGGGCGAGCCAGGCACCGGCAAGACGCTGCTTGCGCACTCTATCGCCGAAGCGCTCGGCATGGAGCTTTTGACCTGGCACGTGAAGTCGACCACGAAGGCCAAAGAAGGCCTGTATGTGTACGACGCGGTCCAGCGGCTCTACGACAGCCGCTTCGACGACCGCGACGTGTCCAACATTGCCAACTACATCCACCTCGGCCCGCTTGGTCGCGCGTTCTCTAGCGAAAAGCGCGTCGTGCTGCTCATCGACGAGATCGACAAGGCGGACGTGGAGTTCCCCAACGACTTGCTGCACGAGCTCGACGTGATGAGCTTCCACATCAGCGAGACCGGCGAGACCGTCAAGACGGTCGAGCGCCCGGTCGTCATCATTACGTCCAACAACGAGAAGGAGCTGCCGGACGCGTTCCTGCGGCGCGTCGTGTTTCACTTCATCGACTTTCCCGATCGCGAGCTGATGAAGCGCATCGTCGACGTCCACTACCCCGAGATCGACGCCAAGCTCCTCGACGTGGCGCTGGGCAAGTTCTACGAGCTGCGCAAGGTCGAGGGTCTACGCAAGCGTCCGAGCACCAGCGAGCTGGTCGACTGGATCGCGGCCCTCCTTGGCTCAGGTATCGACCCCGACGCCATCGGCTCGGACCTGCCCTTCTTGGGGACGTTGCTCAAGCGCGAACGCGACATCTTGGTGGCCAAGGAGCGCAGGTCGTGGCGCTAACGGACCCGCCCTCACCCGCCAATGACAGCGAGGGGCCAACCGCAGCTGCTGGCAGCGCGCTCTTTGCCGACCTGCTCTTCGGTCTGCGAGGTGCCGGCGTCAAGGTGGGCATGGGCGAGTGGATTGCGCTGATGAGCGTGCTGTCTGACGGACACGTCGCGCCGAGCCTCAAGGATTTCTACCACGTCGCTCGGGCGCTGCTCATCAAGCACGAGGCCCACTACGACACGTGGGATGAGGTCTTCGCCGCGGTCTTTGCCGAGGGCGAGATGCCTGTGAAGGCTGCGGAGGACCTGCTGGAGTGGCTTGCCGACATGCCGCCAGAGCGCACCTTCAGCGACGAGGAGCTGGCTGCGCTAGAGCGGCTCCCGCTCGAAGAGCTGCGGCGGCGCTATGAGGAACGCCTCAAAGAACAGAAAGAAAAGCACGACGGCGGCAACCACTGGATTGGGACCCGTGGGACGTCTCCCTTTGGCAGTGGCGGCAAGAACCCGGCCGGGATCCGCGTGGCGGGTTCGGGTGGCGGTCGCTCAGCCATTCAGATGGCCACGGCCCGCCAGTACGCTGAGTACCGCAGCGACCGAGTGCTCGACACCCGCTCGATCACCGTCGCCCTCAAGAAGCTGCGCCGGCTCTCGCGCCACGAGGGCGAGCCGGAGCTTCAGATCGACGGCACCATCGAGCGCACCAGCAAAAACGGTGGCTTCCTCGAGCTCGACTTTCAGCCGCCACGAAAGAACCAGGCCCGTGTGCTCCTGATGATGGACGTCGGTGGCTCGATGACCCCCTACACGCGCGTGGTGGAGCGGCTCTTCTCGGCCGCGAGTACGCTGCACCAGTGGAAGAAGTTTGAGCCGTACTACTTTCACAACTGCATCTACTCACGCCTCTTTGAAAAGCTGCGCCAGTCCGAGACCGTACCCACCGCCGAGATCCTCGCCGAGCGCGAAAAGGACACGTTCCTCATCATCGTCGGCGATGCTGCCATGGCCCCCAGCGAGCTGCTGAGCCCAGGTGGCGCGATCGATTGGTTCGAAAAGTCTCAGACTGCGGGGCTTGAGTGGCTGCATCGCCTGCGCGTCAAGTTCGAGCGCAGCGTCTGGCTCAACCCGATGTCTCCCAACCACTGGCGTGGCTACACGACCCAGGTCATCGGCCAGCTCTTCCCGATGTTTCCAATGACCATGTCGGGCCTAGACGAAGCGGTTGAGCGGCTGTTGAGGCGGCGCCCAGCACCAGCACCAACACTCGACCGCAGCCTCATGCGCGAGATCTGGTAGCGGGCGGGTCACTTCAAGGACGAGCGACGCCCGAGATTGGTGGGCCGTGTGCTGGCCGCGAACTCGCCGGCCGGAACGCTAAGGCCGCCTGGAGGCCGCGGCCTCATCGACGCTCACCAGGCGCGCGTAGCCGAGCCAGCTGACGATCTCGCGGGTGGCGGTGGCGGTCCGCGCTTCGCGCAGCGCATCTTCAAACCAGCCAATGGCACGTCGGTACTGCTTGCCTCGGGCATAGAGCTTTCCAGCCTCGAAGGCCGGCATCCACCGCGTCGATGCTGGCCAGTTCCAGCGGTCGAGGGCCCCTGCGGCGCGAACGAACGCCCGGGCGGCTCGGTTCGGTCGGTCGAGCTTCAGCTGGACAACCCCAATGCGGAAGTAGGTTGTCGGAATGGCGCTCTCGGCGACGGCTGCATGATAGAGCTCAAGCGCTTGCCCAAAGCGCCCCGACGCCTCAGCGATCGACGCGAGGTTGTGCATGACGGCCGGGTCGTCTTCTCCCAGAGCCGAGGCCGCTTCCGCGATTCTCTGAGCACGCTCCAAGTCCCCCTCGTGCTTGGCGATCGCTGCCTGAAGGTTGAGACGCCGGCGCTTGGCATGCGGGTCATCGCCGGTCATCCGCAGCGCCTGGCTGATCGCGTCTTCGGCGGCCTGGAGCTCTCCAAGCTCGTCGAAGCAGTCGGCCATCCGCTCCCACGTTCCGGCTTCCGCCGTGAGGCCAAGCGCCACAGCGGTCTGAAACGACTCGATCGCTTCACCCCACAGCTCTGCACCCATGGCGGCCTCGCCCAGTACACGCCAGCTGACGCCAAGGTCGGGCATCTGTTCGACCGCAAGGCGCGCGTGGTCGAGCGCCAGACCGTGTTGGTTGAGCGCAAGCGCGAGCCGCGCCTCCAACAAGAAAGCCGCGCCATAGGTCGCCTCGCGCTGTCGGTACTGAGCGATGCGGGACCGAATGCGCTCAGCGATGGAGCGTCGCTCCTCCGCACGGCCTTTGACCGTCATGCTCCGCAGCGCTCCCAGAGCCGGCGACACCGACCGCGGCTTGAGGTCCATAGCCTCCAAGAAGCGCAAGCGTGCTTGGTCGTAGCGACCACTGTAGAGCGCCGCCTCGCCGGCGATCATCGCGGCTTGGTAGGCCGACTTTGCGCGGGGGTTGGCGGGGCCGTCCGGCGCCACCCTTCCCTCGGTCTCGGAAGGTCGCCGACGGTTGGGCGTGTGAGGCTCAGGCGGTGGAGTTGCTGGCTGCTCGGTCGTCGCGCCGTTCGGAGCCGCTGCACGCTCGCCGCAACCTCCGGCACCCGGGAGGACCAGTCCGCCAAGCGTCAAACAGCCGAGCGTGAGCAGCGTGCTGGCTCGCTGCCATCGGGTGCCGGTGCTGGGTCGTCTTGACGCTCTCATGACGGAGCGGACCTTACCCCGCGCGTGGCAACACACGCCACCACGCGTCATCGCCACAACACCATCGCGACGTGCGTCCTGTCGGCACGAGCCGTACGCGCACACGCGCGTGCGCAAGGGCGTCCGCTTCTCCCCAAAGGAGAAGCGGATCGTCGGCGGGTCGTTCGTCATGGTGGGATCGAACCCGCCTCCGCCACAGGACCTTCCACAGCTCCCGCCATCAGCGTAGGCCGCAGCAGACGAGCGCACACCAATCGCCCTATGGCGCACACTCAGAGGACACGCGCACGTTGTCGATGTAGGCACCTTCACCCTGGTTTCCGAGGTCGTCGACCGAGTCGAAGACGATCTCGAGCTGGACTGTCTCGCCGATCACCGCTTCGGGCATCGGGATCGAGAAGTCCACCCACTGCATCTGCTGGTTGGCGTTGAAGTCGGTCAGTCGCTCCCACACGGTCAGCGTGTTTCCGCCGACCCTCACGCGCACGGCGAGCACATCGTCGAGGAAGAAGTTCCCGAGATCGATCCAGACCGAGAACTCGAGGACCGGGGCGTGTGCCGTGAACGGAATGGCAAACGGGTCGCTAACGGCGGTGCCGAAGTTGCGCGCCCCGCTGTCGTAGTTCCCCTGGACGGGATCGCCGTAGTAGAGCGCGAAGGGTGGCGAGTTGACCTGGCCGTTGTGAA
>CALHXW010000272.1 GCA_938040325.1 uncultured bacterium
CGCGTTCACGTCACCGTCAGCCCTCGCGGGACTACAACGGCTACGGATACGACGACGAGAGCACCATTCATGCTCCTAGAGTCGCGATCATGACGCGGCGTGTCAAGGCCGCCGTCGATCGCGCATGCGCTGCTCGGCTGCCGGCGTGCACGCGACACCAGAGCGCCCGCGGCGGTAGCCGCAGACACGCAAGCTCCACTCGCGATACGGCGACTGCTTGGCGTTGTGCAGACAAAAAAAGGGGCGGCCCACTTGGGCCGCCCTCTTTCATATACGCAGCGTGCTCACTCGCACTCTTTGATCTTGTCGATGATGGTCTGGAAGGCTTGGTCGAGCTCGCCCTCGTTGCCCGCGGGGATGTGGTTCGGGAAGTCCGTGCCGCCGTTGTTGGCGATCATGTCGATCTCCTCGGTGCCGCTGTTGAAGGCGTAGCCGATGACGTAGGTCCGGACGTCGTGGTTGCTGACCATCGACGCCGTTGCCACGGCGAGGTCGACGAGCCCCTCGCTGTCGCTGCCGTCGTAGCAGGTGTCCTGCCCGTCCGACAGGATGACGACGAAGCCCGGGACGCCCCCGAAGATCTGGTCGGCCGACTCGCTGATCGCGAGCACCCCGTCGATGAGCGGCGTGAGACCATCGGCATCGTTGTTGTCGAACCAGTCGACCATCGAGCCGGGGTTGGACTGCTGGAAGTCGACCAAGACATCGCCGCCGACATCGCAGCCGCCGCCTCCAAAGGCACCGCCACCGCCGCCGCCAATCGGGAACGAGGACAGCCCGAAGCGCACGTCGGGGTTCACGTCGATGATGCTGGTGATGCTGTCACGAACGGTGTCCCAGTCGCCCGACATGCTGCCGGACCGGTCCACAAAGAAGAGCACCTTGGGGGAGCAGAGGCTGCTCTGGCAGGCGTTGTTGAGGCAGATCTGCTGACCCGTCGTGTCGCTGGGGCACGTCTGGGCGACGCCCCACGCTTCTCCCTGCGCGTCGCACTCCTCAAAGGTTGTCTCATCGACGCAGCGCGTGGAGTTCGGCTCGCACGCGTAGCACGCGCCGTTGACGCATGGGATGCCGTCGGCACAAGCGATGCTCTCGGACCAGTCGACCGCTGGGTTGCTGCAGGCGCGGCGGAGGGTCGTGTCGTCCACGCACTCGGTCACGAGCTGGCAGTCTTCACACGCCCCGTCGATGCACCACCCTTCATCGGGGCATGGCTTCTCCTCACCCCACGCAAGTCCGCTTCCTGCACACTGGCGGAAGTTGCGGTCGCTGAGGCACTCGACCTTGTTGGCCGTGCAGGCCTGGCAGTTGCCGTCGATGCAGTCGAGCTCGGGCGGGCAGCTGATCGGATCGCTCCAGCTGTTGCCGTCGTCAGCGCACTGCTGGAACGTATCGAGCGACAGGCACTCTTTCTTCTGTGGTTCGCAGATCGATGGCAAGCACAGGCCGGAGCTGGGATCGCACGCGGTCGAACCCGAGCAGTTGTTGGTCGTGTCAGGCTTGGTGCCGTCAGCGGTGCAGATGCCCCACTCGGTCGGTGACAAGCAATAGATCACGCCCGGTTCGCACGGGCCGTCCGGGTTGTAGTCCACCGACGGTGTCGTATCGACCTCTGGCGTCGTGTCGACCTCGACATCAGGCTCGGCCGTGTCTTCGGTCTCGGCGGTGTCCCCCTCGCCATTTCCATTGCCATCGTCAGAGCTGCAACCGGCAATCGCCAGTGCTCCAACGCCCACTACCAACCATGTTGTGATCATGCGCATGCGCGGGAGCATAATGGACGCGCGCACTCACCGCACACGTTTTTGCGCTGCTTTTCCGAGTCAACCCGCGCCGCTTGAGCGACCGCAGCGCCACGCAACGAAGTGGCCGCCCAACCCGCAGGTGTTTGAGCCCTATCCGACCGGCGTCCGCATGGTGACCAGCTCCTCGGCGGCGGTGGGATGGATACCGATCGTCGCGTCGAACTGAGCCTTGGTGGCTCCGCACTTCAGCGCCACTGCGAAGCCCTGCATGATCTCACCAGCACCAGGTCCGAGCACATGGCAGCCCACAACTCGGTCGCTGGCAGCGTCCACCACGAGCTTCATGGTGGTCTTCGCGTCGCGGCCCGTGAGGCGGTGTTTGAGCGGCGTGAAGGTCGACCGAAAGATGGTGACGCTTTCGAACTTGGCACGTGCCTCGGACTCGGTGAGTCCGACGGTGCCAACGGGAGGGTCGGAAAAGACTGCAGTCGCGATGTTGGTGTAGTCGACGCGTCCGGACTGCCCATCGAAGAGGTTTCGCGCCAACGTCATTCCCTCCGCGAGCGCGACAGGCGTCAGCTGGACGCGGTCGATGACGTCTCCGACCGCGTAGACCGACGGCACGTTGGTCTGGAACGCGTCGTTGACGACCACGGCCCCCTTGGCATCGACCTCGACCCCAACGTCCTCGAGGCCGAGCCCGGACGTGAGGGGCCGACGACCGACAGCCGAGACGACGAGGTCAGCCTCGAGCGTGCTGCCGTCGTCAAGCGTGAGCTGGATGGCACCATCTCGGCTGCGAACCAACGACGCGGCGGTCCGACTCATGCGGAGCGCTACGCCCGAAGCCTCAAGCTGCGCTGTGAGAGCTGCGCGAATGTCACTGTCGAAACGGCTGAGCACGTGCTCCCGGCGATGGACCAGGGTCACCTCAGAGCCGTAACCAGCGAACACTCCGGCAAACTCGACACCGATGTAGCCACCGCCGATGACGACGACCCGCTTTGGTGCTGCGTCAAGATGAAAGAGGTCGTCGGAGACCGTGAGCAGCTCATGCCCGGGAATCTCTGGCACCCACGGACGTCCACCCGTCGCGATGAGGATGTGCTTGGCGGTGTAGCGATCACCAGCCACCTCCACCTCGTGAGGGCCGACCAGCTTCGCCCATCCACGCACGATCTGAACGCCCTTCGCTTCTAACAAGCGTCCGTAAATCCCATTCAACCGCGAGATCTCGCGGTCCTTGTTGGCGATCAGCGTCGACCAGTCGATCGCTTTGACGTCGAGATCCCAGCCAAAGCCCGCAGCATCGCTGACGTCATGGCGGTAGTGGCTTCCATAGACGAAGAGCTTCTTGGGCACGCAGCCAACGTTGACGCAGGTTCCCCCGAGCTCCTTGGCCTCTGCGACGATGACACGCGCGCCGAACGCAGCTGCGATTCGGCTCGCCCGAACACCTCCAGAGCCAGCGCCGACAACAAAGAGGTCACAATCAAACTCACTCATCGTTCAGCTCCGCAGGTCGGATGATCCCAGCGAGCAAGGTCGCTGCTGCACAACCAAACCAAGGCGAGACTCGCCTGGCTACCCAAAAACCTGAACAACTCAACTGCTAGGTCATGTGAGCATCGCGCACTCCTCGGCTCACGTAACCCTTCGGCATTGCGGGAAATCGGCACAGAATAACGCTATAACGACCGAAGTTGCCACTGGCGGTTGCAGAATGTTCCAACACGACTTGCTGAAATTCTAAGCCGAACCTAAGTTCGGGACGGTTTTTGGGTCGACCCCACCGGTACGGAGCGAATCTCTCGCCATCCTCGGTGCGAGCCGCCCGCGTATTCTTTCAGGAGGAATCGTCAGATGCGTTTTTTGCTCGCTGCCGCTGATGCAGACAATAAAGCGGTTGAACTCACCAATGCTGTCACCGAGAACCCGTCAGGGTTGATGGACACCGTTATCTCGAAGGGCGTCGACATCGGCGTCATGATCCTCGGCGCCATCATCGCCTGGATCGTGGGCGGCTGGATCATCCGCATGATCATGAAGCTGTTCAATAAGGCCATGAGCGCAAAGGGCATGGACCCGACGCTAACGAGCTACCTCGAGACGTCGCTGTCGGTCATCCTTAAGGTCCTCCTCGTCGTCGTGATCCTCGGGATCTTCGGCATCGAGACCACCTCGTTTGCCGCGATCTTCGCTGCCGCCGGTGTCGCCATCGGTATGGCGTGGTCCGGACTGCTGGCGAACTTCGCAGCTGGCGTCTTCCTCATTGTCCTCCGCCCGATCAAGGTCGGCGACTTCATCACCGCCGGTGGCGTCACGGGTACGGTCCGCGAGATCGGACTCTTCGTGACGGTCATCGACCAGATGGACAACGTGAAGGCCATCGTCGGCAACAACAAGATCTTCAGCGACAACATCCAGAACTTCTCGGCCAACCCCTACCGACGTGTCGAGCTCAAGGCTCAGCTCAACCACGGGGTCGACTACAAGGCCGCCATCGCTGCCCTCAAGCCGAAGCTCGCTGCGATCCCGAACCTGGTCTCGGACCCCGAGCCCTTCGTCGACATCGTCGAGTTCAACCTGGCTGGTCCGGTCTTGGCGGTTCGTCCGTTCTGCCACAACGACTACTACTGGGACACCTACTTCGCCACGAACCGCGCCATCAAGGACGCGTTCGGCGAGGCCGGCTTCCCCGTGCCAGAGACGCATCACAACGTGAGCACCAAAGCCGCGTAGCGTCTGCCGCTAAGGCGAAGAGGGGCGAGTGCCAATGGCGCTCGCCCCTTTTCTTTGCGCGCCTGCCGGTACCTTCCGCGGTGAAGGGGCACCCTCCCCCGCTGCTCGGCTCAGCTGATGGGTGTCAGCGAGACTGAAACCATGGCGCGTGCGCGCTTGACTGGCTCGGGAACTCCAGCCGCAAGAACCCCGGAATCAGCGCTCAGCCCGCGAGACCGGCAGTGCGTCGATCGAAACGGAGCGAACGACCAACTCTGGCCCACGGGACCACGAGCGGTCGCCCTTCGGCATCATCCACAGGTTGAGATGCAGCCTGTGGCCAAAGGGCTCAGGAACGTCGGTTCCCTCGTACGTCCAGGCGGTTGTCTTGCCACCGACCGTCGCTTCGAAGTGTGCACGACCGGTGCGCCACTCGATCACGAACACCGACGGGCCGGTGTTTTGGCGGTCTGCGACGTGAAATCGCCGCCGGTTGCCCTCGCGCCACGCAGGAACCACCACAAACTGGGCGTTCGGCGCGTTCGGCTCGCCCCAGCGTGCGAGCTCGATGTCCATCTCGGACTGGTCGTTCTTATAGACGAAAAGCCCCGCCACCACGTTTGGAGGGAAGTCGGCGACGGGCGAGTCCACCTCGATGCGGATGCGAACGGGGCCCCCAGGAAGCTCGGTAAACGCCTCGGCGCCGCGCCAGCCTTTCGACGAGTTGGTGATCGCGAGGCGCAGCCTGCCCCTGTCGTCCACACTGACCGCGTCTTGGCTGTTGGACCAGTAGTTCGGTCCGGCCCCCTCGAGGAGGTCGCCACCGCGAAGCGTCCAGAGGTGCCCGAACGCCGTCAAGCTCAGCGCTTGAGCAGGGACATCGCTCTGGGCACGGGCGGCAACGCACCCCGTCGCCAGCAGACCGCAAGCGAAGATCAGGAGAGAGTGTTGGGTGAGTCGGGTCACGACGGCTCCTTGCTGGACTCTCCAGAGGATGAGCAACAATCATGCCAGGTGCCACGTGACCGCTCGCTCCCCTCAAGCGTTAGCCACCACGGCCGCCGACAGACGGGACAGTGACCCACTTCCAGGCGTAGTGTTCCGTTATGGGGCATCCAGAACGCGACACCGGTCGCTCACCGGCGTCGGTCGCCGATCACGGCGGCTGGCGCGCCAGCAACAATCGCCCAGTCCGGGACGTCCCGGGTCACCACCGAGCCCATGCCGACCACCGCATGGTCCCCGATCGTTACCCCATCGGTGATGCCAGCGTTGGCACCAATCCAGACGTCGCAGCCGACGCGGATGCCGCGCGAGCGGCAGCGCTGGTTCCGCACGAGCTCGTCGGGCGCGATGCCGTGGTCAAAGGCGAAGATCGTCGTCCCTGTTGCAATGCGGGTGTTTGCACCAATCACGACGCCGGCTGAGCCCCCGTCGATGGTGACCCTCGCGTTGATCCCGACGCCCTCGCCGACAACGATCGGCCCGTGTAGGAACGCGTCTGCAGCAACGGCGGCGCCCGCGCGAATCTCGATCTCCCGCGTGGGTTCGGCGAATATCCGCGCCTGAGGCGCCACGAAGGCGCTGGGATCGATCGTGACCGCCTCCATTCGCGCGAGATGCGCATGGACCTCTTGTTGCCACCGCCGAGCCCAGGCCGCCTGCTTGGGCTTCATGGAGAAGTAGAGCCACGGCATCCACGCGAAGCGCTCTTTGTGCTGAGCGCGATAGGGGTCTTGGTCTGACACGCCGCCAACTTAGTGCCCCGCTCGCCCAGTTCGCAGCAAAATTCCTGCGCGACGATCACAGGCTTCGCCCCGCGTTCTCGTCAGGCACGGATCTCGGCGCGCGTCGTCTGTACGAGACCGGCGACGTCGACAGCAACAACGTCCTGGACCGCGTTGGTCAACCGCCGAATCGGTACCGCCACGGGTCCGAGTCTCTTCGACGGTGCTCGCCCCTCGCAACACGCGCGATTCAGGTTTTGTTTTGGTCCTGCTTGCGAACGTTCAGCCGCTGCAGCGGCCCACGGTCGAGACCGGGACGCGCCAGCATGTTTGCCGTTGTTACAGGCTGGCGGAGTCGCTGGGACGGTTCCGCTGTGGCGTGTATAAGAAGCTGCGCGGGCGCGAAGCACGCGTGCCCTACCCCAACAGTCCGCGAGACGTCATGGCCCACCATTGCGCATCACGACCGATCCGAGCCCGCACCTCTCACCAGAGTTCGAGCGAGAGCAAGGAACTGCCGCCGGCCCTTTGTGGCGGTGTCTCACGGACTCACGGACGTCGCATTCTCACGTCGCTCCTCGTCGCACTCGCGTTTGCGACAACGCTTGTTGCGACGGCGAACGCAGCGGAGCCACGCACTTCGGGCGTGGATGTCCAACACTTCCGTCCTGGTGGCGGTGGCTTCGACTTCCTTGGGATCAGCGGCGGCTTCCTCGCGCCCCACCTCGACGTGAACGCGGCACTCCTCTTTCACCACAGCGACGTGTTGCTCTTGCATCAACGTCAGAAGGACGATCCTCGGCAGCCGGTTCTGAAGTCCCAGGATATCCTTGAGGTCATGGGCTCGATCGCCTTCTTGGACCGGCTTGAGCTCGGCATAGCGATTCCGCTCGTGCTGGGTCAGTCGACAGGCTCCGGCTTCGGGCTGACACCAGGGCTCGAGGCACCGGGCGGGGCGACGATTGGAGACATCCGCGTCACGCCGAAGGTGAAGCTCTTCGAGACGCGGCGCCAGTTCGCCCTCACCCTCGCAGCCCCCCTGACCCTGCCCACCGGCTCGGACTTTGGCGGCTACGGCTCTTTCATCGCGACACCGATGGCCATCGCCGACTGGCGGCCCGCCCACTACTTTCGGCTCACGACGAACGCCGGAGCTCGTCTGCGTAAGACGACCCGCTTCGACACGCTGAAGCTCGGAAACGAAGCTGTCTTCGGCGCCGGCATCGAGCTGTCGTTCAACATCGTCGACCAGCGGTTTGCGATCCTTGCCAACTATCTCGCTGCGGTCCCCTTCGACTCCGACGATCGTGAGCCCGTTCCGATGGAAGTCGACATGGGTGTTGCCTGGCGCACGCTCCCCAACTGGAGCGTTGAGCTCGGCTTTGGCACGGGCACCAACCGGGGCTATGGCGCACCCGATCTGCGAGTCTTCGTCGGCGCACGCTTTGCCACGAACGTGCGCTGCCTCAACGGCCCAGAAGATATCGATGGGTTCGAGGACGACGACGGCTGTGCTGAGCCCGACAACGACGGCGACGGCATCGACGACACGGTCGATCGCTGCCCCTTTGAGGCAGAGACCATCAACGGCGTCCGAGACGATGACGGCTGCCCCGACGAGGCCAACGACCACGCCGACCAGCTCGTGTCGGCGAGTGCCGACTCCGATGCCGACCCAGACAACGACGGGATTCCGAACCGCGACGACAGCTGCCCGAACGAAGCCGAAGACAACGACGGATTTGCCGACACCGACGGCTGTCCGGAGTTCGACAACGACGATGACGGTGTACAAGACGCCGCCGACAAGTGCCCCGACGTTGCTGAGGTCATCAACAACCACGAGGACGAGGACGGCTGCCCCGACGCCGCCCCGGAGGCTGCGCCTGTCCAGATCATCGGTGGAAAGCTCGTGCTTCGCGATGCCATCCACTTTCAGACGAACAGAGACGTGATCAAGTCGGAGAGCTTCGCGCTGCTGACCGAAGTCTCCAACATCATCAAGGCACACCCAAAGATCCGCCGGCTGCGCATTGAAGGCCACACGGACGACCGCGGCCCAGACGGATTTAACCGGCGTTTGTCAGAGCGCCGAGCCGACGCGGTGAAGCGTTTCCTGGTCGAGGCGGGTATCGCTCCAAGCCGTTTGGTTTCACAGGGGTTTGGAGAAACGCGTCCGATCGCCGATAATGACAGCGATGAGGGCCGCGCAGCCAACCGCCGCGTCGAGTTCTTCATCGACGAGATGGTAACCCCATGACCGCTCCTCAACACGTAGGTTCGAAGGCCAACGCCATGCGCACGCGACCGACACCCTCTGCCCCATCCTCTCCCTCGCGCCGCGCACCAAGCGCGCCCATGGCGCTTGGGCGACTCGCTCGCGCCGCACTGGCCAGCGCTGCCGTGGTTGCAATGTCGGGCTCTGCGCTCGCCAATGAGCCCTGCGATGGAATTGACCTGACCGACGGTCGAGTGTCGTTTGGCACCGCCCCGTCAATCGGGACACTCGACACGCCTGCGGGACACTATTGTGTGCGTGGCGTCGCTGAGGAACTGCTCGCGCAGCACGGCCTGCGCACGATCACCGTTGCCGTCAGAGCCCCCAACACCCTCGCCGACCGTCAGCGCGCTAACCGAGCGGCACAGGTCGTTCGAGGGCAGCTGATCGCTGCGGGAATTCCAAGTCAGCGCGTCTCCACGGTCGTGCCTATGACGCGTGCGGGGGAGCCCACGCAGCTTCAGATCGCCTATGTCGTCAACTCGAAGAAGCCGGTTGTCGCCCAGCTTGACCGCATCTGGGGTGTGGTCACCTACGGCAGCGACCTCGACAACCACCGACCCGCTCGAGTGGGTGCGGCGTTCAAGGCCGGAACCTACATCCAGACCAAGCGCGAGAGCGGCGTCTTTCTGCGCCTCGCTGACAGCTCGATGGTGCGCATCGGCGCCGACAGCCTCTTTCGGGTCGGCCCCATCACGTATTCGCCTGCGGCGGGACGGAACGTCCGTGTGGAGCTCATCCGAGGCACAGCCGTGGTCACGACAAGCAAGGCGCCCGGAGAGTTCAACGTCGTCACCAAAAATGCCATTGCCGGTGTTCGCGGGACCCACTTCCGACTCGCCACAAAAGACGACCACACGCGCATCGAGAACCTGCACGGAGCGGTCGACCTCGAAGGCCAGAACGACCACTCGTTCTTGGCACGTGGCCAAGGCAGCCAAGTCGACTACTCCGGCTTCCCTGAGCCGCCGCGCCCGCTGCTCTCGGCAGCGACGATCGACAGCCCGCTCTTCGGAGATGTCGCCCGAGGCTCTGACCTCTCGTGGCGTCCAGTACCGACCGCGTCCTACTACCAGGTTGAGTTTGCGCGAGATGCCGACTTTACGGTCGCCAAGAGGATGGTCCCAGTCCAGATCAACGGTTCGCCCGTGATTCCTGACAACCTCGACGCCGGCCGCTGGTTCTGGCGCGTCACGGCGGTCGATAGCGACGGCTTCGTCGGCTACCCGTCCAAGGTCTACTCCATCAACGCCCTGTAGGGATCGGGGAAGGCGCGCTGCCGTCACGCTGGTACGGCCGCTGCAAGGCGCTGAGCGGCAGATCCGCCGGCCGCAGCCGGAGGTCTGTGAGAGCGGAGATACGGATGACTGCGCTGGCATGGCCGATGTGGGAGCATCGGTATCCGCAGGTAGCCTGTGACGCTGCGGATGCTGGGCTCAAGTGGTGGGTGCGGTACTGCGGATGACTGCGCCTAGGATGGGCGATGCGGCGGGAGCGTCGGCCCGCGCCCACGCCAGGGCTGACCCCCACGCCAGGGCTCAACCCCACGCCCACGCCCGGGCTCAACCCCACGCTCTCGCACACGTCAGGCTTTGCGGATGCGGTTGGCTGCGTGGCTATTGGAGGGTGCCGTCTGACTGAACGGTCACGGTCAGCTTCACGTCGGTGAGCCCGCGGGCCGTGAGGCGACCGTAGCCGAGCGTGTCCTGAACGCAGTGCCAGTGCTTGCGGTTGGCTTGGAAGTCGCTGCCCAACGTTCGCCAGTCGATGTAGAGATCGCCGCGGTGCCTGTGAACGACCACGGGGACCTTGACCGCGTTGGGCTTGCCGGGCCATGCCGCCAAGCACTGGGCAAGGGCCGTCCGGCGGCTGCCAGAGCGGTGCCAGACCCGCCCTTGCGAGAGGATAGACTCGCGAATCTCTGCCTTCGAGTAGAGCTTGAGCGCGGTGGTTTGGGTGTCGCTGATGGCCGCCGGGAAGGTGTGGTTGGCGGAGCGAATGACGGCGTTCGTGGCGTCGGCAATGGCTTGCTCGAAGCAACGCTCAACGATGGCCTTCGCTCGTGCGATCGGGGCGAGCTGAACGCGTGACGGACGCTCGCGCAGCGTGACGGACGCTCTGACGTCGCCCGTATTGCCAACGACCACCTCGGAGTCCAGCTCCACGACGCCCGTCCGCCCCACAAGACACCGTCCTTGGGTGTTGGGGTCGTTGAGGGTTTGGGTCGTGACACTCGCGACCTGCTCAGCCTTCAGTGGCCGCGGCACGCGCCGAGCGGCCTCGTCTTTGAGGCGCTGCTGCTCGAGCTCATGGGGAGTCGGCAAGCGCCCAGGACTGCCCCACGAGTAGGACGGCTGAATGAGCGCCAGCTCCGTCTCGGTGAAGCCGTGAGCGACGGCCCAGGCCGACAGCCCCGTCACGTCCATGTCTTCGATGAAGTCGTACTCGTGGCGCGCTTGGACATCCGCCACGAGTGCCGTGTGACCGCTAACGCGGATCAGCTCGCCGACTGCACAGTGCCGGCCGGCGCTATCAACGAAGCGCGGCGAACGCGAGCGGACGTTGGCCGACGGGTTGACGACATCGTGCCGAGGAAAGTCGGCCTGCTCGATGTAGCGGTCGAGTGCGGCGACGAGAGCGGCGCGGCGGGCGACGGCGGACGTTTTGATCGAGGCGGGCACGACGGTCTTGAGCGAGGCTGAGACCCAGCGCAGGTGGGCTTGAATCCTCTCGACATCCGGCGCATCTGCGGCGTCTGTCTGTGGCGCTTGCTGCTGCCAGCTGATGTCGCCCGCCAAGCGATTGATGGTGTCGATGCCTTGGTGCGCGGGTTTAGAGGCGTGAGCCGAGGCGGTGCCAACGACAAGCGCAGCGACGATAAGGAGTGAGCGGAGCATGGGGTACCTCGGCAGTCTTGGGGTGCAGTGTTGTGGGCCCAACTGACGACGCGCGATGGTTTGAATCGCTCTAAGATTCGCCAGGCGTCGCTGCCGCACATGCAGCTCAGCGGGCCGCGGAGTCCGTCGTCGCCGCTCTTCGTTGTGAGATGTAAAAATTCCGTGAGCCGTGAACCCACGAGCGTTTGCTTGGGCTCCTGGCCCTTGCTATGACCGCAGTCGGTGCGGTTCGTTCGCCAGGCCGGCGACACTGATGGCCCCAGGTACCGAACCGGCGGGTCGGCAAGCACCTGGCTGAACGCGGCAACCGCTACAGCTGCCTGGAGGCGAGATGAACGGTCGAAAACAATGGGGCTTTGGAGGTGCGGTACTCGCCGGAGCTCTGTCGGTGGTGTTCGGTGTTGCCTGTGGTGGAGACACCCCTGCGGCGGGCGCGGACGTCGCCGCGACCGATGCCCGTGACATCGAGATGGACGTTGAGGTTGAGGGCGACGCCGTAGACGACGACACCGTGCTGCCGTCACCGCCCGGCACGACCGCCTTACCCGCCGACGCGCAGCGTGACGGTGACCCCGCGCGAGGGTTTGAGATCCTTGCGAAGGGCGCCTACGTCGGCTGCGGCGTGCCGGCATCGCTCTTCCCGGTCGCCCAGCAGGCCGGGCTCTTTGGCGACGCCCCACCCTTGCCTGGTCGGGACGACTCGCTGCCCTACTTCCTCTCGCGCTTTGACACCCCCTCTGGGGTCGAGGTCATCGGGCCGAACTGCTTCACCTGCCACGCAGGCTACGTCAACGGCGAGCTTGTCCTGGGCGCGCCCGGAACGAACCTCGACTTCGGTGGTCTCGCGAGCCAGATCGCTGGATTTCAGTCCCAGGTCGAGCAGCTCCGTGGTCTCCTCAATGAGGCAGACTTCACCGAGATCGAGCGCTTCGCCGAGCGCATGAGCGCCGTCGCGCCCTACGTGCAGCCCGAGGTCGCAGGCGTGAACCCAGCCGATAACCTCGCTGCGATTCTCTTCGCCCACCGCGACCCGAAGACCCTCGCGTGGTCCAAAGAGCCTCTGCTCGCGCCTCCGCCCGCCATCGTCGTACCCGTGGATGTCCCGCCTTGGTGGCGCATGAAGGACAAGCACACGATGTTTTACACCGCTGGCGGTCGCGCCGACCATGCACGCATCATGATGACCGCGTCGACACTGTGCGTCGACACCGTCGAGGACGCGGCCGCCATCGACGCGGAGTTTCACCATGTCCGCAGCTACATCGAGGCGGTTCCGCCTCCCGCGTATCCCTTCGACATCGATGCCGTCGCTGCGGCAGAAGGTCGCGTGGTGTATGACGCAAACTGTGCCCACTGCCACGGTGGTCCAGACAGCTACCCCAACCTGTGGGTTGAGCTCGACGTGATCGACACCGACCCGGCACTCGCGGTCGGCGGCTCACAGTTCGCCGACCGATTCATCGAGTGGTTCAACGCGTCATTCTACGGTGAAACGGCCGTGTTCGCCCCCGTCAACGGCTACGTTGCGCCGCCACTCAGCGCGATCTGGGCGTCTGCGCCCTACCTCCACAACGGGTCGGTCCCGACGGTCGCGACGCTGCTCGACAGCAGCACGCGCCCCACCTACTGGCGCCGCACGTTCGACTCGACCGACCTCGACCTCGAGGGCCTTGGCTTCAACTTCGAGACCCTCGACGTTGGCCATGCCGACGTCCCGAGCGCCAGCGCGCGGCGGACCATCTACGACACCACACTGCCCGGCTACGGCAACGGTGGGCACACGTTCGGAGACCACCTCACGCCCACCGAGCGGCGCGCATTGATCGAGTATCTCAAGACGCTATAAGTGGCCCTGCGCCGCCGCTCGCGTGCGGCACCGCGCAACCCACAAAGGACGGACCCCATGGCAAAGCCGACGCCCGACAGCGTGAACAAGTCGCTCCAGCAGTTGATCCGCGGCTACCAGCGCGACTACGCAGGACGAGCGCGCGCGTCGGTTGGCCTCGAGTCGATCGAGCGCCTCATCGTCAAAGCGAAGAAGCTGCTGAAGAAAGCACGGCAGCTCAAGGGCGACCGCGGGCGCGAGCTGCACGAGTCGGTGCGCAAGCAGCTGAAGCTGTTTGTGACCGAGCGAGATGCGATCGCCGAAGCGAAGTTCGAAGCGCCCGAGCTCACGAAGGCCCGCGGCCACTCGCGTCTGGCTAGCTACATCGCCGGGCGCTACCGACGGAACTTCGCAGGCCGCGATCGCCGCACCGTCGACGTCACGCTCCTCGACGAGCTGATCGCAGATCTTGTCGTCCTGGAAGACGAGCTTCGAGTGCTCCTCGAGGCCGAGAAGAAGCTTGAGATCACAAGCGCCCTCAACGACGTCGGCGCCCAGCTTGAGATGATGCGTAGCGAGCGGATCGCCATCGAAGGTGCGCAAGAGTCGCTGTCACCCGAGGAGCTAGGCAACCGCGCCGGTGCGCAAGCCAACCAGCTCATGGACGCTGTTCGCATTCACATGGCTGGCCACCCGCGGCTGTCGGTGGACCCGGTGCGCGCCCGTGCGCTCATCGACGGGCTTGAGCGTCACGCGACGTTCCTTGAGGCCCATCCTGACGTCGGCAACAACGCGGCAAACGCTGCAGTCATCCGCGAGCGTCTTGTGGTCCTCGAGCCTGAGCTCAGCAAGCTCGACGAGGCACACGCTGCTGGCAGCTTTCGAGAGCGCGCCGGGCAGCTAGGCGCGGCCGCCAACAACATCTTTGCCCTCTACAAGGAGCACTTCGCCGGCCAGGACCGTCGCACCCGAAACCTGCGACTTGCCTTTGACCTGTGCGAACGCCTCTTTGATGTGGAACGTCAGATGACCGCCCTCGACGAGCGCTACGACGACGACATGAACCGCGGAAACCTCTCCGTTGTCCGCCAGCGCCTATCGACCTACGAGACCGAGTCCGTCGCCATTGCGAAGGCCCGAAGTGAGGCGCAGGGCGGCGGCAACAAAGGCGGCGACCCACTCGCCGGCATGATCACCATCGACAGCTAACCCGGCGATGTCGACGCGTACGCGCCCGCTTTGTCGGAACGCGACGAACCCTGACGAGACAGAACTTCCTCTCGGGCGTTACCCCAGCGGCACGCCTCCCTTCGCCCCGGAAACCGCGTTTGCTGGCAACGCTGCTAGACTCGACTTTAGCCATTTTGAGAATCGGAGGCTTCGCTGTCTCCAAGTGCACTCTCTCTTTTTGGCCGAGACGTGGGTCATGAACGGGTCGACGAGAATGGATTGCTCGACCGATGCCGGTACCGCGGGGGGATACGCCGATTGTTGTGATGCTGGCAAAGCACGCGGAGATTCGATGCCGAGTGCTCTCCGCCGAGTGCAAAGGGATGGATGTGGTCGAGCTGCAGCCTGTGCGTCGCCACACATCGCTGCGAGGTCTGTGGGTCACGATACGTGCATCGCTCACCGTCACGTTCAAAGACAACTCGGACAACGTCTGCTGGGACGTGGCGCGAGCGCGCTCCTGCGACGGGCCCCGGGGATCGTGTTTCTGCGTCGCTGGTTTGGGACTTCGCGGCGTCATTGACTGGGGCCGCGTTGGTCTGCTTGGGCCGCTTCACGTC
>CALHXW010000273.1 GCA_938040325.1 uncultured bacterium
GACGGAGGTTTCGATGAACTCGAACATCAGCTCGAACAAAGTGATTTTTCTTTTTCTTCTTTGTGCCTCGCTCGCGGTTGGCTGCGGCGATGACGACAGCGTGACCGACACGGGCGCTGGAGACACCAGCGTCGACGACACCGGCGGTGACACGAGTGGCGAAGACACAGGCGGCGAAGACACCGGCCCGCCGCCAGAGGCGTGCAGCGAAGAAGGCGCGACCCGCAGCGCCGCATGCGGCAACTGCGGCATGGGTCAGCAAACGTGCGAGGGCGGCGTCTGGGTCACGACCGGTGAGTGCTTGCTCGAAGGCGAGTGCGCACCCGGCGAGGTCGAGTCCGAAGAGCTCGCGATGTGCGGAGCACGTTCACGGATCTGCATGGACAGTTGCGAGTTCAGCGAGTGGGACGTCATGCGCGAGCCCGGCGAGTGCGAAGCTGGGGAGTCGCGCGCGTTCGACGGCTGTGAGATGGGCGAGACCGCCACGCAAACTTGCGCTGCTGACTGCACGTGGAACGAACCGAGCGAGTGTGTGAACCCATGCGGTGAGCTTCGCTCGGAGCCGTGGGACGAGGTCGAAGTTTGCGTTCCGGCGGGCCCGTACTTGCGGTTCAACCGAGAGTTCTCCGAAGGGGTGGAGATCGAGATGTCGACGTTCTCGATCGATCGCTATTCAGTGACGTGGCGCCGCATGCGCGAATGTGTTGCTGAGGACGTCTGCGATCCGCCTCCCGGGACATCAGACTCGCGAAACGACGACGCGTGGCCAGTCATCGGAGCCAGTTGGGCAGGAGCCACCGCATTTTGCGAGTGGGATGGTGGTCGCGTGCTGCCGACTATCGCTCAGTACGAGAAGACAGGTCGAGGAGCGAGTCCGAGCAGCGTTCGATATTCCTACGGCGGAGAAGATGGCTCCTGCGACGAGTTTCCCGTAGGGCCACGATGTGGCGCGTCGGCGGTGAGATCACCGCTTCAATCTCACCGTGACTACGACGACTTCCCGAGTCCGTTCGGCGCGATTGGAATCGGCTACGGCCGACGAGAGTGGATGCGAGACGGGGCGCTCGGTGAGTACCTCCGCCCGGGACGAGACCCGTTCGAGTCTGGAGAGACCGGGTTGATCTATCTAGGGAGCCAGATTCCCAGGCTCCTCAACGAATCTTCAATTCGCGAATTCGAGCGCTCGATGCTGTCGGCTGAACTCGGGTTTCGCTGTGTTCGACAAATCTAAGGAGTAGATGATGAAAAGGGCTTTGCACGTACTTCTCGGCCTGGCGGGCCTCCTGCTAGCGATTTCCTGTAGTGGAGACGCGAGTCTCTCGGTTCACGACGAGGGAGTTCCTAGCGAAGAAGGATGGGAGGAGCGCAGGGCACTTCAGAACATCCGAGTGGAGGTTGAAACCTCACAGGGAAGGTCCGCAGTAGAGTACGAGTCTCCTGGGTTCGTTCAGCTGGTATCTGATCGGTGTGCAGAGGAAGTTCTTTGCCCGATCAATGCTCCTGAGCCGGGGGATCCTACGGTGACAACACCAACAGAGCCCTTCGCGAGCGACGAAGGAATTACCTCATGTCTCCAAGGGGCTCCGCCGTTGTCATGCGAACAGACTGCGTGCACGTTGCAGCACCGGCTGTGCGTAGCGCATCGGCTCGCGGAGTACGCGGACGGAGTCGCGATAGATACTCTGGTCCATCGACGAGTTGTGGGAGGCGGGATAAACGACACCACTGAATACCACCTCCCACCTCAGTCACGACCGGCGCGCGCTGCACTTCACGAAGCATCGCTTTGCGTTTCTCGCGAGGCGCTGTTGTTCGCGTCCGTATCGCTCGCCGAGGGATTTTGCCACACCCCAGATCTACGGCTTGGTGACAAGGCCCACGACGACGACGACATCACCATGGGCGAATCCCTCGCCGCCGGCTTCGTCGAGGCCTACTACCTCGTCCAGGAACAAGCCGAAGCCGCCGTACGTGACAACGTCGCCATCTCCGATCGCGAGCGTTCCCGCCACCCGTCCCTCACCCGCGCGAACCACATCGCCCTGACCGCGCCCGTTCTCTCTCGTGGTCACGCGGCCCACTTGATGATCCGGCAGGACGCCGACTTTCAGGAAGGCGATGAAGTGCCGCCGCCGTTACCAGTCGTCCCAACCACTCTCGATCCAGCCGATGCTGCAGCGATGAGCGCGTTCCGTGATTCTGCGCTCGACCCCAGCCTCGTGGTCAACTTCGATGGGGTGAGCATCGATGAACTCGTCTCGACTGATACCGGATCGGTCCGTGAACGATTGGAAGAACTCTACGGAGTCGAACTCAGTTCTGAAGTCGAAGACGGACCAGACGCCACGACGATCTACGAAGACCTCGGCTCGACACGCGAAGCGTTCGTTCGTGCGCGTGAACGCCTCGCGACCGAGTTCACGTTGTTCTCGCGAACCAAGCAGGAGCTCCCGCCGCGTGAGATCCCGGATGGTGCAGGCGGCACGACACTCACGACACATCCTCGGTTCGCAGCGACCGCAGCCGCGCCCGCTCAGCTCCCCACGTCGTTCTACACAGTACGCGCGTCTGAGGTACCGCGAGAGACCGATGATGCGCCGCTTCTCGTAGACGACGTCCCGACCGAGGAATACGCACGGCTCGGAGTTGCGCAAACACTGGACTACGCAATCACGACCGCGTTGACGCTCTCAAGCGACCTCGAGTCGATCTCCGGCGCGGAAGGCGACCTCAACCTCGATGATCTCGTGCTTCGAATCGCCGCGGACGTCGAGCAAGTCCGACCCGCCAGGCTTGTCACGGTCCCGGTGACGTGTGCCACGGACCCGTCGTGCACCCCAGAAGCCTGCCCTCCGGAGGATGAAACGTGCGATTGCAGTATTTTCCCGCCAGGAGAGGCCTGCGGAGGCGGCCCCGTCACGGTCAAGCTGTTCGGCGGCACAGAGAACCACCGCCTCGTCCGAGGAACCGACGGCCTTCGTTGTGCAACCACAGGTACCGTTGAAGGTGTCGGGTGTGACATCGACGACTACACGCTCTCTGCTGAAGCCTCCACCACGGTCGACGCAGCGACCGGCTTCACCGAAGCAAGGGAATGGAACGTAGGCGCCGCGGACACAGCGCCCCAGCCAGGCGACGACGGTTCACGCACCCTCTACATCGTGAAAGGCGTGCCGGCTGTCCTCCCCGACGGAACGCCTGTCACGCCCATTGCTGGCGAGTCGGGAGAGCTTGAGTTCGTGGACTACGCGCCGGTAGCAGGCGTCGAACCCTTCGCTCCGGACGTCGACCATGGACACGTTCCACGGTCGTCGATCGTTCCGGTCAACCCATGGGCAAATGCAATTGTCAAAGATGCCGTCGCGCCTGACGTCAATGACACATCCACCTTCGACCTCGACTGCGCCGGATTCGATGGCGCCCGCCGTCGCCTCCCACTGGAGAACGAGCTCTCGGATGACGGCGATGGTGTGGAGACCTCGTGGAGGACGTACCTTGTTGCCGCGAGGCGCGCCGCAGCGGAGTCCGATCAGCTCGCGGATGAACTCATCCGCAACGGGCTTGAGAACGACCGTCGGGCGGAAGGGGCGCTTGAGAAGCTTGAAGAGTCATGCGGGACGTCGATCGACCTTGATGCACTTCGTCTAGATCCTGCTGGGAGTGGCGGCGTGTGTACGAGTGACTGCACTGAGACCGGGTACATATGCCACGCCGGCAGATGTGTGCTCGATCCGGTCGATGGACTGCTGGAGGGTCATGAGGCAGACGACGATGCTGCACTAGGTCGGCTAAGGGACTGTCTGGACGATGGGGGAGTTGCACCGTTCGTGTCGCTTGGTTCTGAAGATCTGTTCGTTTGGGTAGACGCCAACAATCCAAACAACGTCTGTCCTGAGATCGCCGGTGAGGAACCGTGCCCAACTGACAACGCCGAATTTCTTCCCGGTGAAGGCTACACGCTCGTCCATGTGCACCCATTCGGCGTGTTCTCAACAGACAGCTCTTCCTCGCCGCGAGGACCGACCGCTCGTGAATGCCGCGCTCTGAGGAGCTACATGAACGGCGACGATTCGGAGAGAGACGTTGTGGACGGGCGCCGCTTTTTCGATCCGTCACTAGTAGCTCGATTCGCAGAGCGCATCTCATATGAACATGACGGCTACTTTACGAGTTTTCAAGTTGGAGACATCCGCTTTTCGACCGGTAATATAGTTGATGGACCCGGGTCGAATTGGCCCTGTCGCATGAACGATTCTGAAAGAACCGTCACGATGTCACCATTTGCCGAACACTGTGCTGGGCACACATCAGGCCTTTTGTGCTCCCCCGGAGTAGCACACTGTGAGAACGAGGCTGAGCGTGATGCCGTTCATCAGAGTTTTACCGACGCAATCATCTCGGCGAAGTTTTTGGCTGATGTCGAGTTCGATGGAATTCGAGACGGTTGGAACAATACTTTGGGCGGACGCCCGTACACGGGTGTGTGCGAGGTCGGAGCAACTGTCCGTATTGACGATTGGTTAGGGGTTCCGTGGCTTCAGTCGCCCTGTGGACTGACGGCTCGCGACCCGGCCTATGACGACTATCCGATAGCGAATATGAGTGAACTTGTCGATCTCTATTCTCCCGGACCTACCATGTGGGGGGATTTCCAAGGCCGGCCTCGCACCGTCGGATTTTACACTGACGAGCGCGAACCGCTCGCGATTTCTTTGGTAGATCGAGTGATATCGAGCAGAGCACTCGATAACGAGTCTGTCGGTCTATCACTCGCAGACTACGTCGCGCCTCGTGACTTGGCACGACATGCGGAGTACAGGTTTGGGCGGGTCCAAGGACTTGTTCCGAGCATTCGGCCGACGCTTACATACGGTCGGATCAGGGATTCGCTCGAGCTGATTTGTGAAGCTGGCGTGGATAGTGACTCTAGAGATGTTGCCTCTGGATGCGGTGAACCTCCGTTTGTGAGCGACGTTGAGGGCGTTGGTCAGCTTGCTGGCTACTTACAATGTGTTGCAGATAGAATTGAGGAGCGTTCGAGTCGGACAATACTGGCGAACGTGCCGTGGAGTGTGGTTTCGAACTCCTTGGCTTATCCGTCCGTTGGCGGTGAGTATGGCAGCGAGATTAGCTCTCTTCGAGGTCACATGGTGGCTCTTCCTAGAGCAGAGCGTCGCATCGCAGGTGCGATTCGTCGCTTCTCTGGGTCGACTTTGCTTCTTCGAAGCCGGCTTCGCGTGATCGGATACTCGCGAGAGCTTTCATCAATTCGACAGACAAGTCGCATAGCAGCGGAAGCCGCGGCGTGCATCAACGCTAGCTCGACGAATCAGCCAGCTCGTGCAGCCGGAGCGGCCGCTGTATGTGTCAACTCTCTTATTCAAACCAT
This sequence comes from uncultured bacterium, assembly GCA_938040325.1. Taxonomy (GTDB): domain Bacteria; phylum Myxococcota_A; class UBA9042; order PHBI01; family PHBI01; genus CALHXW01. The sequence goes on from CALHXW010000273.1 coordinate 5,390, forward strand.
ACTTGCGATTAAGCAAGCAGCGATTGAATCCGGCACGTTAGACGAGGAGGAAGTGCAATCGCTAGTTGAGTTAAACTCGGATTTCGACGCAGCTGCCGAAGAGATACACTCGGCTTCTGACCAAATAAAGTCATCGGTTGAGACAATAGATGCGAGTCTTGCAAACCTAGAGTCTATTAGGGTCAACGCCGCGCGCCAGGTCAGCAAAGCACTCTTCGCCGACTCCGATATCGCCGGTCGCCACTACCGCGTCAACACGGTGATGCGCCGCCGTCTCAACACCACACAGGAGCGCTACAACGAAGCTCGCCGCAACGCGATCCAGTTGGCAACGCTTGCGCGCTACGCGATCGAGCAGCGGCTTGGTGTGAAGCTTGAAGACCTCGGCGAGATGAGCCTCGTGGAAGCGCCCAGCGGATGGGTGAACGAGATCTGCAGCGCGGAGGGCATCGACTACGCGCGTCTTCGCGACGCAACCGAGGAGTCATTCGAGAGCTACGCCAACGAGTACATCGGCAACTACGTTCGCCGTCTTGAGCAGGTCGTGGAGTCCTACCGCCTCGACTACCCGTTCTCGGACGCCAGCGACACGGCGGTCGTGTCGATGCGCGACGAGCTCTTCAACTCACGTGAGGAGTGCGGACGCCCGGACACTTGCGAGTGCCCCGCAAGCAACAACCTCTTGCTCATGTCTGGGCCGATGAACATCGGCGAGGATTGGTGGTCAACGAAGGGGTGCACCGAAGTCGACATCGGGGGCGGTGAGATGGGCCTGCTCAACTGCGTCTCAGTACAGCGCCTCGATGAAGGCGAGGGTTCGCCCACCTGGTCCCTTGGAAACGGCGCTCCGCTTGGGCATCGCATCGTGTTCGGCGCACAAGACGACGTCGTCGACGGGAGCGGGAGCCCAGCGGCGGCTACGGATTCGTTGCAGATCGGCAGCCGGCTCTCGCAGTCACTCTCCTTGGCGCCAGGTCGGCGCTACCGATTGTCCTGGTACGCACGCCCGGAGTCGATCCTCGGTGACACCGACGCGCCCGACTACGGGCAAAAGCCGTGGAACCTCATGGACGTCCTCGACGACACCGGTGCGGCGCTCGGCGACTCCTCGGTCGTCGACGGCATCTCCTCCTGCTCGGATTCATCCGAGTGCACCGATCCCGACTACCCATCGTGTGACTCAGAGCTCGGCGGGTGCATCGCCGAGTGCACCAGCGGCTCGTGTGGTTGGACGCGCTACTACCGCTTTGTCGATGTGCCAGCGGATGCGACGCCCGATGCCGTGTACGAGGTCGCTGTCCTCCCGCTTGAGTCCGGCGCGACGCCCGAGAGCCAAGCAATCAACCTCGCGGGACCGATGCTCGAGGACGTCACCGATGAAGTGCCCTCCGCCTACTCGCCCGCCGACTTCCCACCGTCCTTGTTCGCGCGGACCAAGGACACGCTCGGCCTCGTCGGCGACTACTGCGAAGACACCTACGGCGACAACTTCCGCAGCCAGAACTGGCGCAAGACCTGCGAACGCGCTTGCGTCGTCGGGACCTCATGCCTCCCCGAAGAAGCCGAAGTCGTCTGCTTCTGGGAAGCCGAGTTCCCCATCAACCATCGCCAGATCGCGCGCGGCGAGGTCCTCCACGCCAGCGGCTTCGCCCGCGGCAACTTCAACTACCGCCTCGACACAGTCGCCGTGAACTTCGTCGGCACCAACGTCCGCGATTGTTCGGACGCGAGCCTGCCGTCGACCTGTCACTCGGCGGGCTACATCCCCTACACCATTGAGCACACCGGACCGTTCAACGTGCTCAACTACGACGGCAGTGACGAGTACGAAGCGCCGCTCTTCAACGGACGCATCGTGCATGGT